>JAUZSC010000011.1 GCA_030949825.1 Sulfurimonas sp. | reverse complement strand
GGTAGATGTCAGTCTAGTTGTCCAAATTAAGTATCTAGAAAGTACCACCTTTGTCTAACCCGAATGTCTTTCAGCTGAAACTTTATCAGCTATATTGTTTACCTTTGCTTTATTGGGGTTTAAATGTACTTCTTTTGTGAAATACCAGTTACGAGTACTACCACCCATCTCATGAGGGTTGGCTGCTTTAGCCTTCTCATATACTCGATGTCTTTTCTCTAAAATCTCCTTATCTTGAAGCAAGTGTCTTTGAACTGGTGTGACAAACCCAATACTACTATGACAGTGTTGATGGTTATACCAAGTCACAAATGTTTCACACCATATTCTTGCCTCAACTACACTATCAAATGGCTTACTAGGATAGGAGGGTGTATATTTGAGTGTTTTAAACATGGACTCTGAGTAAGGATTATCGTTACTCACGCTAGGTCTACTAAAGGTGGGCATAATGCCTAGCTTTTGAAGTGTTGTTAAAAATGTAGCTCCTTTCATAGGGGAGCCATTGTCTGAGTGCAGTGTTACTGTATCTACTTTGATGTTTTCATTAATAGCTATATCTTTAATAACTTCAGAAGCCAACTCGCTGCTCTGTTTGGTATAGATTTGCCATCCGACTATCTTGCGACTATATATATCCATAAAGAGGTAAAGGTAATAAAATACACCTTGCACTGTTGTTGGTAGATAAGTAATATCCCAACTGTAGATTTGATTAGGCTCTGAGGCTACCAAAGGAGTTGGCTTATGTCTACTCCCTTCTTTTGTTTATGTCTATGGGTCAGTTGCTTATGCTCTTTGAGTACTCTGTAAAATGTTGATTCAGATGCAAGGTAAATTCCTTTGTCTGCAAGCTTAGGCACTATTTGATGCGAGGATAGGTTTTTATAGCTCTCATTGTTAGCAACGCTTATCAGCTGCTCTCTCTCCTCTTGAGAGAGTTTGTTAGTTGGTTCGAAGTTTATTCGCTGGGTTCTGCTTATCCTGCTCATTAGCTTGCCATCTTTTGAGTGTTCTCGTGCAACATCCTACGATAGGGGCTATTTTATAAAAAGGTGCTCCATCTGTATGTGCTTGTGTAACAAGGATTAAGATATCTTTTCGCACTGCTAGAGGTATCATACTTCCTCTCCCTCCAACAGTGCTTGAAACTTTTTTGCAATACTAAGAGTGTTGCTGTTCTCTGCTAGAGCCTTTTCCTTTCGTCGCAACTCCTTGGCTAAGGCTTTACTCTTACTTCTCTCCTCCTCTAGGGCTTTCTTAGCGGTAGAGTCTTCAGGTTTATGGGCTTTAAGGAAGTCCTTCTCCCACTCTTGGAGTTGATGTTTAAATAGACCTTTCTCTCTGCAGTAAGCACTGAGTGCTTCATCGTTCATGCTGTAGCTTTCTTTAGGATTTGGAGCTTATCAGAAAGTGTTATCACTCCATCTGTTGTTTGAGTATCCTTAGTATTTTTTAGCCATATGTGCAGGGTGGCTTTTGAGATATTTAAGCCTTTTGCTATTGTTCCCATAGTTTGGGTGTCTCTCATTTCCAACACTTTTTTTACTGCTTTTTCTTTGTATGCTTTACTATATCTCATTGTCTTGTTCCTTATTAAGATTTATATCATAAGCTTATACAAGAGGTGTCGGGGTCTAAGTCCGTAGCGGGTAGATGAATTGATTGTTTTGGAACTTGGGAGAGCCTTGTGATTTCTGAATGTTATGCCTAGAGCCGAAGAGGTTAGGGTGTAATTTCACAAGGCAGTCGGATTAATCCATAGTAGAGGTGTAAATAGGGTAATGCCTATTGAGGTTGAAATAAACCACTCGAAGGGATTAACAATTTAATGTAAGGAGGTAACTTAACAATGTCAAACTCGGAGTTGAATAACACTTTGTATAAATTATCTTCTCTATCAAAGTGTGCGAAAGAGAATAAAACATTTCAGTTTGAGAGCTTAGCTCATCATCTAAATGTAGAGTTCCTAAAAGATTGCTACAACAACCTTGCTAGAAACAAGGCAGTAGGAATAGATAAAGTAAGCTGGCAAGATTATAATAGTAATTTGGATGAAAATCTGAGAAAGCTAGTGCAAAGATTGAAAAATAAATCTTTTAGACCACTTCCTGCAAAAAGAGTGTATATCCCTAAAGGGAATGGTGAAACAAGACCCTTAGGAATTTCAACTATTGAAAATAAGATAGTAGAGAGTGGTATATCACAAATATTGCAAAGTATCTATGAGATGGACTTTTTAGATTGCTCTTATGGTTTTAGACCAAAAAGAAATACACATCAAGCACTTAACCAAATAGATACAACTATTATGAGTAAACCTGTAAATCATATTGTAGAAGCAGACATCAAAGGTTTCTTTGATAATGTAAACCACAATATGTTGATAGAGTTCCTAAATATTAGAATAAAAGACAGTAGTTTGATATTTCTAATAAAGAGATTTCTAAAAGCAGGATATATTGATGATAATCTACTTATTAAAACAGATGTAGGTACTCCTCAAGGAAGTATCTTAAGTCCACTATTAGCTAATATATTTTTGCACTATGTTTTAGATACTTGGTTTGAAAAAGAGGTAAAAACACATATCAGAGGATACTGCGAACTTGTTCGCTACGCCGATGATTTCGTATGCTTAGTTCAATATAAAGATGATGCTAATAAAATAGTATCAGCACTATACAAACGATTTAACAAATATGGATTAACGCTACATCCTGATAAAACAAGAGTCTTCTCGTTTGGTAGATTTGAAAGAGGTAACTCTCAAAATCAAAATCGTAAAGCCAATACATTTGACTTTTTAGGTTTTACTCACTTTAGTGATAAAACAAGAAAAGGATACTTTAAAGTAGGGCGAAAAACAGCAATGAAGAAATTTAGAGCTAAAATAAAAGAGTTGAATATTTGGTTAAAACAGATAAGAAACTTAGTCCCTACAAAAGAGTGGTGGAAAATACTACAAGCTAAACTAAGAGGACACTTTCAATACTATGGAGTAAGTGGAAACTTCCCATCTATTAAAAGGTATTACTCTTTAGCTTTAAAAATGGTTCATAAATGGTTAAATCGTAGAAGCCAGAAGAAAAGTATGAGTTGGAGTAAATTATATAATTACTTAACTCTATACCCACTTCCACAACCAAGTATAAAACATAATTTCTACACTTTATCTCATAAGTTTGTGAGTTAAATTGAAGAGCCGTATGAGGGAAATCTTCAAGTACGGTTCTGTGAGGGGCATTCTGCACCTCCGAAATATTAAATTAAATAAAAAGGAGGGTGGCGATGTCTACTCTACAATTTATTCTACTTATGTTGGTTTTGTTGAGTACGCTTTTTGCAAATGAAAGTTTAGAATCTATTTATGAGCATATACTTATCAAAAATACTCAAAAAGCTATCCTTGCATCTACGCAGATGCAAAGCGATATAAAATCTGATAAATTAGAGATGCTAGCTAATGATTTTGCTAAACTCGTACAAACATTCAAAACTATTGAATCTTTTTATATACTGGGTGATTTAGACGATAATTATCTTGATACACCAAGATATATGGATACTTTTCATCAAGGTAATGAAGATATAAAAGTACAACTTGATTTGATTCTAAATAGTGATGAAGACTTATCTGTTTCCTTGTATAAAAACTCGCATAAAACGATAAATGCCCTAGAATATATCTTATTTAAAAAAGATTTAAAAAAACAAAGAGTAAAAAAAAATAGCATTAATTATTATAAAAAATATACAAATAAATCTAGATGAGATTTTACTAGGGCTTAAAGAATCTCGAGACTTATTTGTGCAAGATGAGCAAAAAACAAATGCAATCATGTTAAATGCACTTATAGAAAGTTCATACAAACTCAAAGAATGGAGAGTGGGTGACCCTGCTGGACTTAGTAGAAAGTACAAGGGAAAGCCTGATGAAAAAAAAAGCGAATATTTTATTAGTAAAAATTCATTCGTAGCCGTTCAAGCGATTTTAAATACTCACCTACAAGTACTCTCACAACAGGAGTTTAAAAACTTTGGAAGTTTGATTAAATCGTATGAGTTAAATAATGAACTTTCAGATGCACTTATGTATTTAAATGCATCTTTAGAAGAAGCTAAAAAAATAAAAAATGATGATTTTTCACAGGCAGAAGTCTTGTACGAAAACCTCAAAAAACTTCATACGACTTACTATATTTCACTTATAGGAAAACTCAAAATCACTTCAAAAATCTTAGATGCGGATGGAGACTAATGCGAATCTTTTTACTGAGTCTTAGTCTCTTGTTTTTAAGCGGGTGTAACGCTACGCAGATGCAAACACAGCTTGAAGAAGAGAAAAAACTTCAAGAAATCAGCCTTGGACAGAAGTTGTTTTTTGATACGCTTTTGTCAAAAAATGGCAATCAAAGTTGTTCAACGTGTCATAATCCAGAACATGGCTTTGTAGATACCCGAGACAATGGTGTAAACGGAGCAGCGAGTTTAGGGGATGACCTAAAAAGTATAGGCGATAGAAATGCACCAACTGCATCGTATGCAATGTTTAGTCCCTCATTTCATTACGATGTTAAGAAAAAGGCTTATGTGGGTGGAGAGTTTCTTGATGGACGAGCGCATACCCTAAAAGCTCAAGCGGGAGGACCTCCTACGAATCCCATCGAGATGGCAATTCCTTCAAAAGTTTTTATGGCGCAGAGATTAAAAAATGATGTCATTTATAATGCTACATTTAAAAAGATATACGGAGATGCTATTTTTAAAGACCCTGAGAAAACGTATGAAAAAATGACTCAAGCGATAGCATTGTTTGAGAGTACAAAAGAGTTCGCACCATTTGATAGTAAGTACGACAGATACCTCAATGATGAATACGATTTAAGTCCGCTAGAAGACTTAGGCAGAACACTCTTTTTTAGTAACAACAACAACAATTGTGCCTCATGTCATGTACTAAAAAAAGAAGATGCGGCGAGAGAAACTTTTACAAACTACCGATACCACAACATTGGAGTTCCCTCCAATCACGCACTTATGAAAAAAAATGTAGTAGATGCAAACACTTTTATAGACCATGGACTTTTAAATAATCCTGCTATAACAGACAAAAAATACGATGGAAAATTCAAAGTACCAACACTAAGAAACATAGCAGTCACGGGACCTTATATGCATAATGGAGTCTTTGCTAAACTCTCAACAGTTGTCGAGTTTTATGACAAGTATGTAAATAAAGAACGTACTCTAAACCCAGAGACTGGAAAAAAGTGGGTAGATGCTGAGGTGAAAGTGGGGAAGGAAGATATAAAGTTACTGCGTGAAACTAAGGCATTGAGTGAGAAAAAAGTAAAAGCCCTCGTTGCTTTTATGAATCTTTTAACAGACAAAAAATACGAGCATCTCATAAAAGAAAATAACTAATCTTCTTCATCTCTTTTTTGTCTAATTCCTTTGTACTCATTTATAAGTAAGTCATCGTACTTACTTGCATAATCAAAGAGTCTTTGTAGGGCAACCTTACCTTCTTTCATTGTCAGTGAAGAGTCTATGATGAGGTACGATATATAGATGCTATTTTCATTGATAGAAAACTGTAAATAAGAAAATTTTTCATTTTCTTTAAGTAAAAAATCATAGACATTTTCTATCTCAGTACTTGGAATTCCACAGAGTTTAGAATCGCCAATTATTATGCCGTTTTCATAGTAGATGATGTCGATTCTAGCGCTACCTTTATCTATTCTCCATGAAGCCTGACTTCTACGCGAAAGCGTTACATCAACTTCTAAAACGCTTAAAATATCTTCCATCATTTTTGTCGTACCAAGTGGAGTATAACCCTTCCGTCGAAGTTTTGCAACTTCCATTTTTACGCCACAAGCCGAACAATAGTCATTCTTAATCGTCTCTTCTTTAATGAGATTTTTGCACGAAGTACATTTGATTATATTTTCATGTTTAAACGCTGCAAATGCGTCTAGTGCTTCTTGAATATAAAAGTAGGGGAGTGAAAAGCCAAGGTTATTTGCGTTTTCTATTATAAAAGTATTGACTCCTATTACATCGCCTGAAGCATTTAAAAGAGGACCACCACTGTTTCCAGGATTAATGGCTGTATCTGTTTGGATGTACTCTAAGTCATCTTGCAAGCGTGAAGCCTTCGATACAATTCCCTCTGTTACTGAATAGTTTAAACCATAAGGGTGACCAATAGCAATGGTTGCATCTCCATCGCTTACAGCATCTGTAGTAAGTTTAAGAGGATTTTTCGGAGTTTGAAGTGACTGTACTTTTATAAAGGCTAAATCAAAATAAGGATCATCATAAACAACTTTGGCAATCTCTCTTTTAATTTTTTTTGCACTTATGACAACTTCTTTAAGACCACTTACAACATGGGAGTTTGTAATAATGAGTTCACCAATAATAAAACCAGTTCCTGTTCCATAAGGTGTCATAATCTGTATAATGTTTTCTATATATGTTTCAAGGATAAGTTGAGTATTCATCTAAATCTCTTCAAAATTTAAGTTTTGTATCTGAAGATAAAAGCTATTGCTAAACTCATTGAGTGAGGTGTAATTTAATTCTTCTCCAAACTCTTCAAGGAGTTTAAATTGTGCTTGATGTGGCTCGATAATATCTTGTATTTTTTTTAATAATTACTTTTTTTGAAAAAGTTTCTTCATCTGTGTTATAAAGCTCTGCATACCCTAAGTCATTAAAATATTCTTGGTTTTGAATCTCTACAAGCGTATGTAAAAGCGCTTTAATAGCTGGATTTAAACCATAATTATAAAGAATATAAAAGGCAATATATTTATAGATAGTGGGAATGATATGTGGATATCTATTATTTTTATACCAACGGATTTTAAGTAAAGATTCACTTATGAAATTATCTAAATCTTCTTTGGCTGTTTTATCTGTAGGATTAAAAGTATATTTTGCATTATAAAAGTTTTTGCTAAAGGCTTCAAAGTCCATTTCTTGGAGTTTCAAGAGATAGGACTTGAGTTCATTGTTTTTTTGCTTCTATGGAAATCCCTGCCTCTGTAAAATATTCTTGCACTTTTTTACTTATTTTTTGATACATTGTAAAATGTGGCACAAGAAGATAATCAAGCATGTAAAAAGTATTGAGCAATATAAAAGCTTGCATAGCTTCGTTGTCATTTGAGGGAAGATTTTCTATCTTTGTAAGCGCTTCTTCTATGCTTGAATTTAAAAAATCATATTTAATACGAAGTTCATCTTCTTGGAGCGTTTGTAGATGCGAAACATCCTGTAAAACTACATTGTCAAATTCACTTTGTATGTATTCTTTATCAAAGTCAGTATTGAGTGCAATTTCTCGAAGTGGAAAAAATATTTTCTGCGGAGTCATTGTAGTGTTGTCATGGTATATTTTTATTTTTATATAGCCAGCATCTATGAAGTAGTAAGCATAGGTAAGTTGATAGTTTCTATCGAGTATGTGACGCTTAAGTGCAACATTTGTAGACTCTAGTGTGCAAACTATCGCTTCAGCGTAGAGACTCTCTTGTGTAATAGTTCCTATAATCTCAGCAGTACCTTGAAAAATAGTGAAGTTGAGTTTGTCTTTTTCCCTGTTAAGAATGATATTTTGATTTGATTCTTCATCTGTGAAATTCTCTAAAGACTGAAAAAAATACTCATAAGCATCCAAAATATTTCTTTCTTCAAAGGCTAGGTAAGATTTATTAAATAATTCTTCTTCTATAGGAGATAAGTTTGCATTTATTCCCCTTCCAAATGGGTGGTGTAGTTCTATAGTTTTAGTATTTAAAAAATTAAACCAATTCATGCAATCTCGTTAAGTATTTTTATACATTCATCCAAATAATAAGGAGAAAGTTTAATACTGTCATTATAATGAAACCTACCTTATAAAAAGACAATGGAGAGCGTTCTATGAGACTAGCATTTTTACAAAAGAATGGTTTTACTTTTTGTGGGTATTTTAATTCATAGGACATTTCTGAATAGTGCGAATACCTTCTGTCTTTATCAAGTGCAATACAGCGTAAAATAACTGAATCTAACCAATCAGGTATATTTGAATTGTAGATGCTTGGTTTTTTTGCTTCTTTAAATGTCGGTGTTTGAAAAGCTTCTATTTCACCGTAGGGATATTTCCCAGTTAAGCAAAGGTATAAAGTCACTCCCATAGAAAAAATTTCACTCGATTCGCTTATGGACTCCCCTTGGAATCTTTCAGGTGAAAGATATGAAGGGGTACCTGCCTTAGAGTTTGATGAAAATATTTCAGTCATACTTCCAAAGTCTATGATTTTAAACTCTAAGTTCTCATCCCCATCTTTTGCAATCATAATATTGTTAGGTTTTATATCTCCATGAACGAGGTCAAATTTGACGAGATACTGTGTCATTTCTAAGAGTGTTCGTGCGAGTTCTATTGAGTCATCGATGGTTATTTGTTTATGTTGCATATATGCATCTAAGTCTTCACCTAAAAAGAGTTGCATAACATAGTAGCGTTGCGTACGATTTTTTGGAATAACTGCTTTTGGAAAAAATTTTGCTTTAAGTCTTTTTGCATTCCAAGCTTCCCTCACAAACAAATCAAGTGATTTTTCATCTTCAATACATTCGGTTGACGCAAACTTTATAACATAGTTTTTCGTTTTTTTAGAGCATAACCAAGTTCTTTCGTTTTGAATCAATGCTTTGAGTAACTTGTAACCATCGATAACTTGCTCTTTTTTTAAAGTCAGCGGAATGGGAAGGTTTTGGAGTTTAAAGTCTTCTAGCTCATCTGCTTGGAGTATTTCGATAGTTACAGCTGTCGTATCATCAGGTAAGTCGTCTTTATGGATTTTACTAGCTTTCTTTACAAGTGAGTGCGCACCAAGTTTAATATTATCGTTTAAAGCAGTATCGTCGAGTATGGTGTAGAGTCCATCACTACACAGGAGTATCTTGTCATCTTTTTGCACTAGGTTTTCAAAATAATAGGGCTCAGTAGTTTTCTCAATCCCTATAGCCTGTGTTAAAACACCCTCATAGCCTTCTTCTTCCATAGCATGGTCCGATGATAGTTGTATAAGTTTAGAATCTCTATGTAAGTAAACTCGAGAGTCCCCAACATTTGCACCATAAAGACGATTTCCATTGATAATGACGATAGTGAGTGTTGTAACAAGTTCGCTTCGCTCATAGTTGATTTGTGATTCTTCATAAAGAATAGAGTTAATCGATGCGATAAATGATTTAATAGATTTTTCTATACTCCATGTCTTAGGCTTTTTTTTGAGATTATTCATAAGGTAGTTTGTCGTACGCTGTGCAGCTTGGGCACCCTCTACCGCTGAACCAACACCATCACAAACGATGGCAACTGTTAAGCTATTAATCGTTTGAACATCATAAAAATCATCACCCTTTAGCTCTTTAGCCTTAGCAAGTGAAAAACCCGATACTTTAATATTTGAAGAAGACATAGTTACTCTTTTATTTTTAATTTTGTTGGCTTATTTTACTTGAAAATGTTTAAAATTTCTATCGTGTTGCTTTCCAAGTTTACTTCATAATTTATATTATACTTCTTATATATTAAATCTCTTATATTTAAATCGTTAAAATAAATTGATGGTTTATACTTATTATGGAAAATTAGGAATATTTTTGATTAGTGTATCAAGTTTTTTTTGAAAGTTTTTACTTACACTTGTTTTATCTTTGGCAATATATTGTAAAATTACAAGTAGGTTAATTTGATATTTTCCAGAACGAATAATGTTCATACTATTTTTCTTTCATAAAAGTATGCATCAAGCTCGAGATTTTTATCTTTAGTTATTTCTATTGTTTCTTTTCTTTTAGAAATAAAAGTTAAAAACTCTTGAAGCATGCTGTCTTGAATGTTTACTGTTAAAGTATGCATTATGCTTCCTTGTTTTAAAATCAGATTATACTTTAAGATAAACAATAGTAAAATAAAATATTAAGGGGATTTTATGAAATTTATATATGTGATGGTTTTATTTTCAAGTATGCTTTTAGCAATGCAAAAACAAATTATTCTAGGTAGTTATTCTGTAGAATCAAATGGTTTAAATGCAGTTAAAACAGTAGAAAAACAGATTGAAAATGATGAAACATTGAAAATGCTGATGCATAAAAATTCAGCAGCAGTGATGTCTACTGTGATTAGTGGATACACTGTCGTATCTGTGAATATTTTTGATTCTTATTCTAGCTTGCTTCCTGCAATGAAAGTGTTGAAAAACTATTATGGTGATGCTTATGTACTTAAATACCCTACAGATGGTTTTTTTAGGTAAAGAAACTATAAAAGATGTAGAAGTTAAAGCACAAGAAGAAGAAAAAAATGAAGAAGATCTTAATGCTAAGCTAGAAGAAGCTCAAAGGCTTCAGGACTTAGAAAAAGAAACAATGCTTTTAGAAGAAATGGAAACTAATGTAGATGCAACAAGTACTGATGCAGAGATAGACATAGTGACTACTCCAACAGTAGGAGATAAGCAAACAATAGAAGAAAAATCTGAACTTACAATGCAAAACTATTATCTTTTAGGTGCATTAGCCTTGCTTGTTCTTGTTATTGGTGGTTTTATTATTTACAAAAAAATTGCTAAAGAAGATGAATAAGCTTTATGCACATATTTATAGAATATTTTTTTAAAAAATAAAAGATTAACTTATGCACTTTTAATTTTTTTAGCCTACCTCGGGTATAACGCATATATAAATATTCCCAAGGAAATGTTTCCTGTTGTAGAACTCGATAAAATAACCGTAAAAGGCGCGTATGCAGGAGCAGTGCTACAAATATGGACAAAATGGTTGTCCGTGACATAGAAGACGAACTCAACAATATTAGCGGAATAGACAAGGCGGAGACTACAATCACCCCTGGTTCGTTTATCATTGTTCTTACCTTAAATGAAAACTCAAATCGCATAAATATTCTTAGCAAGGTTAAAGACTCTATCGCTACAACCCGGCAGTTCCTTCCCTCAGATATGGATGAACCAATAGCAAAGCTTTTAGATAAAAACAAACCTTTAATAAATTTAGCTGTCTCTTCTAAAACACTTTCCTTGGGCGAACTCACTGTAATCTCACAAGAAGTCAAATCAAAACTTTCAAAAATTCAAGATATAAGTGATATTTCTATTCGTGGAGATTCTGATGAAGAGATTTTAGTCAGTATAAACTCTGAAGCTATTATGGCGTATGGGTTGAACCCTTCAAATGTTGTAAGTGCTATTGCTAATCTTTCCTACATTTTTCCTATTGGGCGAATTGAAGAGCAGGGTAGTTTTGCTTTTATCTCTACCACAAACGGAAAAGCTAATGTAAAAGAATATGAAGAAAGTATTTTAGATGTAAATGGAAAATTTATAAAACTCTCCGATATAGCAGAGGTAAAAGTACATCATCCTCAAACAAAAACACTTTCTTCTTTTAACAATTCTAAAACACTTACTTTGGTCATCTCAAAAGCTGAGCAAGGAAATGCTATTGCTCTTTCTGATAGTTTAAGAGAAAAGATTAAAAAAATAGAGAAAAATTATGATGGAGTTAAGTTTAATTTTTATAAAGACAGCTCTGTCCCGATAAAAAGCCGTTTAAATACCGTTCTCTCAAACCTTATGTTTGGACTTATTTTAGTTTTTCTTTCTATGTTTCTTTTGATAAATCTACGCATAGCCTTTGTAGTCGCACTTGGAATTCCTTTTTCTTTTATCATAGGGCTTTTATTTATTTACTATATGGGTTATTCTATAAATATTGTTTCACTTTTAGGAGCTTTAATCGTTATTGGAATTGTTGTTGATGACGCTATTGTTGTGGGTGAAAATATTCAAAGGCATATAGATGAAGGTATGGATAACTACGAGGCAGCTATAACTGGTGTTAAAGAGGTTATCTTACCTATCACTCTTGCAACAGTAACTACGGCTGCCGCTTTTTTACCTATGTTTATGATGCATGGAGAAATCGCACTCTTTTTGATTCTCGTTCCTATAGTCGTTGTTATGATTCTTATAGGCTCACTTTTAGAGAGCTTTTTGTTTTTACCCTTGCATGCATCTGAGATTTTAAAAAAGAGTACAAATTTTGTAAATTGGAAGCCATTTCAAGAACTTTATGAGCGTGTCTTACGATTTAATATCGAGTATAAAAAGATATTTTTAGGACTTTTCTTTGTTTTTATTCCTATTTTTACAATTATTACAGCCAAGTCTATTCACTTTCAGTTTTTTCCAAATTTTGATGGAAATAACCTTTATATATCTGCCAAACTTGATATAAATACGCCCATTGAAGAAACTTACAAAATAGCAAGTGAAATGGAAAAAGTAATGATGGCACATGCTGATGAGTTTTCTATTAAGACAACATCCATGACTACGGGCTACAGACGAAGTATCGCGGGTGAGACAGAACTCAACAATAATGTTTTTTATATTACATTAGAATTGTATGAGCGAGAAGAAACCAACTGGATAAATGCTTATGTCAATCCCGTCTTAAACTTTAGTTTTGAGTTTGATAATCCAGATGCACAAAGAGAGAAAAAGACCTTTGCCTTGCTTCCCCGAGCAAAAGAGTTGATAGAGCCATTTCGAGAAAAGTATAATATGATCGAACTGGGTGTTCAAGAAGATAAGGCAGGTTTGATTAAAAGTGATATTCAAATTAATTTATCTGGAAGTAATGACAAAGAACTCGAAAGTGCTGTAGAAAAACTCTCCAAGGAACTTTCCAAGATAAAAGGCATTGTTAATTTTAGCGATAATATCCGTTATGGAAAGATGGAATACAAAATCAAGGTAAACCCTTACGGAGAGTTTTTAGGTTTGAGCGAAGCATCTGTATCTCGAGTACTGAGTGATTACTTTTTACAAAAAAGACAAACAACTACATTTAATGACGCAGGTGTGATGGAAATAAAAACAGAGGAAATCAACAAAGATAAAACACAAACTTTACTTGATTTTAATATTCCCATCGGTGATGGAACTTATGTGAAACTCACAGATATTGCAGACATTATTAAAGTGCGTGATTATGAGAAAATCAATAAACTCAACGGAAGCATTGTAAAAATTCTTTATGCTAAGGTAGACAAACGCGTGATAACTCCAGATGAGGTTTTAGACAAACTCGAAGCAACTTTAAACGCTATCTCTGCATCTGGAGTCGAAGTAGATTTACTTGGAGAAAAAGAAAAGAACAATCAACTCAAATCAGATATGAAAGCTACGGTTGTTGTTGCTATATCTTTAATCTTTTTAACACTTCTTTTGATTTTTTCTAAGGTAAAGTATGTCCTTATGATTATGAGCGTAATTCCATTTTCTATTTTAGGGGCACTTCTAGGTCATAAGCTTTTAGGAATTAATCTTACAATGCCCTCAATGATTGGAATACTAGGTCTCGCTGGTGTTGTGATTAACGATGGAATTATTATGCTTGATTTTTTTGCATGGAACACACAAGCCAGAAGAATTTTTTTAAACGAGCTAAACAAAGACTTCGTCCTATTGTTATCACTTCAGTAACAACATTCTTAGGTTTGTTTACGCTTATCTTTTATGCTAGTGGACAGGCTGTTATTTTACAACCTATCGCTATTTCTATTGGCTTTGGTTTGATTTGGGGAACAGTGTTGAATCTTATTTATCTACCAACACTTTATGCGATGGTAAATAATATAAGCGCGAAGAGGACTACTTAAAGTTCATTTAAAATGTTAAACAGCTCTTTAGATTTTTCTTCTGCAGTTGTAAATGCTTCAATTATTTTATCAGCATTTTGAGTTGAACCATTTTTAATATATTGGGGAACAGTCTTAACAGCATCATGAACTGCTTTATGTGGAGTATCTATCTTTGAAAAAGATGGATTAGCTGAAAATATTTCTTTTCCTTGTGTTGCTTTCCATTTTCCAAAACGACATTGTGTATGGTCAGAAAAAGAGAGGGTATCATTATTTTTAAAGACGCCTTGGTAACCTTGAAGTTTAAACACCACATGATCTATTTTTGCGAGATTTAGGAACATTTTATTTGATATTAACGTATTTTTTTCTTTTGTCTCATGTGCGCTTTGAACAAGTTCATTTAGATTTTCATTGAAGCTATCAAGATTATTTAGAGAATTTGATATCTCCGAATCCATTTGCTCTGAAAACTCTGCCATTGCAGAAGAATTTTGTTTAAGGAGGTTAATGTTTACTTCAACCTCACTTGTTGCCTTTTGTGTACGCTCAGCAAGTTTTCTAACTTCATCAGCAACAACCGCGAAGCCTCGACCATGTTCACCTGCTCTTGCTGCTTCTATGGCTGCATTAAGAGCAAGTAAATTTGTTTGATCTGAAATATCTTTGATAAGTGCGATTACATTGGTAATCTCGTTTACACTATTTGTTAATTGATCAGAATTTTCTCTGCTGTCTTGCATTTTATGAGAGATATTGTTGAGTGATTCTCCCATTTGCGCAGTAGAATCTTGTACTTCAATAACGATATTTGATGTTTGTTCATTTTTTTGATTAATCTCATCAATGGCATCCATGTTATTAGTCATGCCATTTTGAACCATAGCTAAGCCAGAAGTAGCTCCATCACTTAGTAAATCGGTTAGTTTTAAAGTGAGTTTATTTGTTTTTAATTGCTGTTGACTTTCTTCTGAATGTTGCTCTGATTTATTAAGTGCGGCAGTCGCTTGTTCTATAGCATTATTTGCTGCATTGATTGTATGATTTGCAGACTTTATAATTGAACCTAACTCATCTTGAGAAGTAGAGCTTATAGTGTGAGAAAAATCATTTGTAGATACAATCTCATCGAGAGCATCTTTAAAGTTAGAGATTCTTTTTATTAATCCATTTGCAACATAGAATCCAAAAGCGAGTATAAGAGTCATCATGACAATACCTTCTACGATACTTATTATCATATTCGATTTTGCTTTATTTTCTAGCGATTTAACTTGAATTAGAATATTGTCTGATAAATGATTTTCAATCTTCTTTAAGAGGTTTATTTTTGTACTTATCATTTCAAACCAATATTGAGATTTTATAGAAAAACCTCCATCTATATTTGAAAGAGCGATTTTTCGCATTCTTGTTACTTCATCAACTGCTTCTCCAGCTAAGGTTTGTTTATAAAAAGAGATATTTTCTTTAGAATCAAGAAACAAAAATCTATTGATATAAGTGTCTTGCTGACTCAATAGCTTAACAAACTTAGCATAAAGACCATCAGGAAAAGAGTTTTTAGTAAAAGTTACTGCCATAATAGCCCTTTCAATTCCAGCTCTTTCTTTTGAGTAGAGATAGTTTGCAAAAGCTGTAAGTGAAGTTGTCATTTGTTTGTTTGAACTTGCTTTAGCAATATGTGCAATCATGTCAAGAAAATCCGCATTAAGAGGTGTGTAATAAGAAACAGTTTGAGATACATTGTATGTTAAGGAATTAACATGAGTTCGTGTTGCGTTTATCTTACTTAAACGATGCATTGCATCAGCCATTTTTGTTTGCATTTCTTGAGGATAGACTGAAAAATTCATAGTCTTATAAAAAGTTTGCATCTCGCTTATTGTTTTATCTGTGTCTTTTCTGATTTGTATGAGTGCATTTTTAAAGTTTTTTCCAGAAGAACTTATGAAGCCAGCAGATGCTCCGCGCTCTTTTTGCGTGTTGTGAACCATAGCGCTTATTTTTGTAGCTAAGATAGTTGCTTCTTCTATCTGCAATAATTCATTATAATTATTATAACTTTTGTAACTATCTATACTTAATAATGTAACGATAGCAATAGCAGGTATTATTATCATTAAACTCATTTTTACTTTTATCGACATTTTTCTTAACATAAAAGATTCCTTTATAACAAATTATTTCATATTTTAACATAAAAAATAAAGATTAAAGCTAGTTAAACAAAAATTAGATAAAGAATTCCCCATAAAATGAAGATAAAAAAACCTAAGATGCTAAAAGTTATGAGCAATCTTAGTGTAAGGAAAAAAAGAAACTTTATAAATGGTGGCATTATTTATACTGAACAAAATCCATATTCTCTTTTTTCATATTATGAATCATTATTCCGCCTTTTACATTGGTAACTTTATAGTTATATGTATCGACAAGATATGCAGAAACCATACTCGTTCTGCTTCCTGTACGGCATATAAGTGCAAAAGGTTTTGTAGTGTCTACTTTTTTGTTCAGTTCTTTTAAAAAAAGTGGAATGTTATATTCTCCTTTTTCGTTAAAAAACTCAAGAGCAATAGAACCTCTGAGTATACCTGTCTCTTTCCATTCTCCAACTGTACGAATATCAACAATTGGTATTTTAGAGTCTATAAGTTTCTTGCTTAAATACTCATTTTTCAATTCAGCACATAAAGAAGTACTAAGAATTAAGAGTGTTAAAATAAAATTTTTCATTTTTCTCCGATAAAAGTGTTATAATTTTGAAAGTATAGCAAAGTATCAGATACAAATCTTAGGATAAAAATGGCAGCTTCACAAAAAGTTATAGACTCTTCAAATAGACTTCGTTATATAAGAGCGTTAGAACGCTTTCATAAAAGTATAATTTCTTATTTAATGAATACGCCCCAGCTTAGTAAAAAAGGTTTTATAAAAAAAATAGACAATGCTTTAAAACTCTTAAATAGAATTGGCGAGATTGATTTGTATAAGGGTGAGCTAAAAGATTTGCAAAACTTAGTTAAAAAAATGGCCTCTTTTAAAGACTCCGAAAAAGATATAGAAGATATTAAAGAAGAGATTATTTATGCTTCAAATCAACTTGACAAGAGTAAAAATGCTAAGCGTTATAAAAAAGACAAACATGTTAGCTCAAAATACGATGATTGGGATTAGTAGAAGTTTGTTGTGATAGTATAAAAAATAAACTAAATAAGTAGGATGAATAAAGTGGGAATAGTAGAAGACGAAATAAAAAAATTTGAAAGTGGAAACTGTGCAGAAAATGCGGTGTTTTTTCAAGCTATGGAAGAGGTGATATATTCAATAGCACCATTACTTGAATCAGATGATAAATATAAAAAATATGCGATACTAGAGCGCTTAGTTGTTCCTGATAGAATCATTAAGTTTAAAGTAACATGGATGGACGACAAGCAAAACATAAAAGTAAATACGGGATATAGAGTACAGTTTAACAATGCGCTTGGACCATACAAAGGTGGACTTCGTTTTCACCCGAGTGTAAATGAAGGGATTTTAAAATTTCTTGGCTTTGAGCAGATTTTAAAAAATGCACTTACAGGTTTACCAATAGGTGGGGGTAAAGGTGGAAGTGATTTCGACCCTAAGGGAAAAAGTGACTTTGAGGTGATGAAGTTCTGTTCTGCTTTTATGCGTGAACTTCGTAAGTATATCGGTCCTCGAATCGATGTTCCTGCTGGAGATATTGGAGTTGGTACTCGCGAGATAGGATACCTTTTTGGAGAGTATAAAAAAATCACTTCTTCATTTGAAGGTGTTTTAACAGGTAAACCATCATTTTTCGGAGGCTCACTCATGCGACCAGAAGCTACCGGATATGGAGCAGTTTATTTCACACAAACAATGCTTGAGATTGAAGCTAAAGAATCACTTGAAGGTAAAGTTTGTACTGTAAGTGGTGCTGGAAATGTTGCTCTTCATGCGATTGAAAAACTACAGCAGATTGGTGCGATTACTGTGACATGTACTGATTCTAAGGGAACTATTTATGATTCTAGAGGCGTAGACTTATGCTTACTCAAAGAGATTAAGTTAGAAAAAAGAGCTTCACTAAAAGAGTATATAAAAACACATCCTCAGGCAAAATATATACCAGCAGAAGAGTATCCAGAGGGAGCACATGCAGTTTGGGATATTCCTTGTTATGCTGCTTTTCCTTGTGCAACACAAAATGAACTTAATGACATAGATGCTAGGAATTTGATTATAAATGGCTGTGTTAGTGTTACAGAGGGTGCAAATATGCCATCGACTCCAAAAGCTATCAATGATTTTTTATCGCATAAAATATGTTTTGCTCCTGCAAAGGCTGCCAATGCTGGTGGGGTAGCTGTAAGTGAATTTGAAATGAGTCAAAATGCTTCGATGAGTAAATGGAGTTTTGAAAAAGTTGATGATAAGCTAAAACTAACAATGCAAGAAATATGTAAACGGGTTGCCTTAACTGCAAAAGAGTATGGAGTCGAAGGTAATTATGTTGATGGTGCAAACATAGCAGGATTTAAAAAAGTAGCAGATGCGATGATTGCTGAAGGAGTATAATATCAAAACTTTTTTTACTTTTACTTTTACTTTTTAGCACAAGCGTATTCTCTAGTGAACTTAAATACGATGCTTTTGTTACACAGCAGATGCACTATATGGATAGGCTGAATGATAATAATATTACACAAGGTGAAATAAAAAATATCCTTTTAAAACAAAAGCTAAGCTACAGTCATTCATTAGAACAAATCATGAGTAATAAGCAAAAATATATAGATAATGTTGGTGTTTACGATACAGAAATATTTGCCTTAGAAAAAAATCATACAAATCAATCGTCGAGCTGGAAATAAAAATGCTGTACTTCGAGATGAGATACAAGTAAAATCATATAAAATTTTAAATAATCAAAGTAAAATGTTGAGTAATATTTTAGCTTCTTTAGATGATGCAGATAATACAACATTTTCTAAAAAGTTAAATCAATTTATTACTCAAAACCAAGTAGAAAATGAACTTCTAAACCGAGTTGATTATAAAAAGGTTTTACAAGGCAAGAGTAGCTCTAAGTCATTGACACAAGCCAAACAAAATATCAAAGAATTTTATGCGCTTATAGATATTAATGTAGATGTGATTAACTATTTATACATGTCAGAGCATAAGATGTATAGGTTAAATAAATATTCTAAGTATAATCTAATCGGAGCTGTTTTAATTTTAAATAATTCGCAAGTATCAAGGACAATAAATCCGATTCTTGAAAACTATGGATTAAATATAGTCAAGCTTCTTTCTATCGCTTTTTTAATTATTTTAATTTTTGCTATGAAAAAGATTTTATATTATGTATTGGAAAAAAATATTTCCAACATAGAAAGTTCTCCTCGCTACTCAAAAGAAATCCTTCATGTTATGAGAAGTCCGCTGGGCAGGCTTATCCTTGTTATAAATATAAATATGATTGTATATGTATATAATGATTTTAATTCTATAGAAATAGTAGCTAAGTTTTTTAATATGATTTATGCTGCGATTTTTACATTTATAGTTTTTAAAGTTGTAAATGTTGTTGCAAAAATTAAAGTGCATGAGATTGAGAACAATAATGAAAAGATTAAAAATGATTTAATTAATGTAGGAATAAAGATTTTAAATTTTATTATTTTAATTTTAGGAATTCTTATTGTCCTGCATTTTGCTGGTGCTAACCTAACGGCTGTATTATCTGGTCTTGGTATCGGTGGTTTTGCTGTTGCACTTGCTGCTAAAGATTCTTTAGCTAACTTTTTTGGAACATTGTCCATTTTATTTAGTGATGTTTTTGCACAAGGTGACTGGATTGTTGTTGAAGACAAGGAGGGCGTTGTTATTGAGATTGGAACGAGAGTTACAACACTAAGAACCTTTGACAATGCACTTATCGCGATTCCAAATGCGATTCTTGCAAACCAAGGTGTGAAAAACTGGAACAAAAGAAATCTCGGTCGTCGAATTAAGATGAATCTAGGAATTAAATACGGCTCATCATCCGCAGATATTAAAAATACTGTAAACGAAATAAGAGCGATGCTCGATATGCATGAAGATATAGCAACTGAAAATACAGCATATAAGTATAAGCAAAGAGAAAGCACAAAGCTTGTTTCAAAAGATGATGCCTTAGGGATTAAAAAAACGCTTTTAGTATATTTAGATGAATTCGCTGATTCGAGTATGAATATTTTGGTATATTGTTTTACTAAAAGTACAGACTGGCAAGACTGGCTCCAAACAAAAGAAGAAGTGATGCATAGAATTATGGAGATTTTTGAAAAAAACAATATAGAATTTGCTTTTCCATCATTATCAATTTATCATGAAAATGAGAAGTAAAAATAAGCTACTAATCCTAGCTTTATAATTTTTGGGTAAAATCTTTTTCATAAAAAGGACTATAATTGGAACAGACTAAATCAAGAATAAATATTTATGCACTTTTATCACGGATACTACTTCAAGAATTAACTGAAGAATTACTTCAAACAATTAAAGACGATAAAAATATTTTAGAATTTTTCCCAACGCTTAGAGATTGGGAACAACTTCAAACTGTGGGCAATAAAAAACTTTTAGAAGAATACTTTAATCCAGACTTTGTAAATCTTTCTGTATTACACCTTATTCCCTATGAAACATTCTATACACGCGATGATCAGATGATTGAAACAGGTGGTGCTAATCCTGTTACAGATATTTACAGTGCTTATGACTTTATGGTTGATTATGAAGCTGCCCGCGCTGTTTCATCGGACCATATCGGAATAGAATTAGAATTTATGCATCATTTAGTAAATGCTGAAATGAAAGCACTTGAAGATGATAATACAGATGCACTTAAAGAAATAAGAGAAACACAAAAAGAATTTTTAAACAAACATCTTCTTAAATGGGCTCCTCTGTATTTGATAAATATGAAATACGAGGCAAGAACACCATTGTATTTTGATGCTGCAGATATGGCTTTAGAATTTCTTTTAAGCGACAACGAGTATCTTCTCAGCGAGTTAAAGATATAAATGTCTATAATCCATCTCGATGCTACTAAATGTGTCCGTTCACTTAGCGTAGATAGTGTTTGTAAAAAGTGTGAAGTTGTTTGTCCTACAAGTGCTATAGTCATTGGTGCAAATCCTTTACCGTCTATCAACTTATCATTATGTGTTGCTTGTGGAGCATGCAATGGTGTCTGTCCTACTGAATCATTTGGTTTTGAAGACTTCTCGGTTACAGATTTCTTTTTTGATTACCTTGAAGAGGAAGATAGTCTCATCTCTTGTAAAAAAAATGTACCTTGTATCGCAGCACTAAGTGTTGAGCATCTGGTGTCTATGGCTGTACTGAAAAAAGAGATGATTTTAGATGTCGGTCATTGCGATACCTGTGAGATAGCATCTACATGTTATAAGCAGATTTTAAAAAATGAAGAAGAAGCTTCATATATACTCGAAGCGATGGAAAGTGATGTTGAAATAAAACTCCAAAAAGTTAGCTATGAAAAAACTGAAAAAACAGATAGAAGAGGTTTCCTCTCTGCGATTAATCTAAAAACGTTTGCAAAAACAAAACATGATTTTGAAAATGAAGTTGAGCGCGCAACAGATGAACTCACTGAACACACTTTAGCAAAAACAGATATAGCCTTACTCAAGAAGAAAAAACTTCCCCAAAAAAGAAAGCTTTTCTTTACTGCTATAAAGCGTGTAGAAAAACCGTCGCAGTATCATGTTGTTGAAAGTGACGCGATTAGTTTTACTTCGCAAAAACTGATGGACAAAGATCTATGTACGGCATGTCAAATGTGTTATAGAGTATGCCCTACAGGTGCATTGACCTCAGATATTAAAAATTCTAAAATAGACTTTGATCCTTTTATGTGTATCAAGTGTAATATCTGCCATGATGTCTGTGCTCCTAATGCACTTACAAAATCTGCATCTTATAATATAAAAGAATTTTTTGAACCAAGTGTGCAGTCTTTGATAGCTTTTAATGTCAAACGATGTAATGAATGTAATGTCATCTTTAGTACAAATTCCAAAGATAAACTTTGTTATAGATGCAAATGTGAAGAAGAAGAAGCACGAGAATTGTGGGGTATAGAAGATGATGAATAATGACAACGAAATTTCCAATAAAACAAAATTATTCGGTTTTATAGGTGAATATGCTGGAGTAAGTCGATTCTCAGCACTTTTAAATAAAAAATTTAAAAAGAATACTGTTGATGCAATGATGATTCCTATGAATATTCGTGAGGATGATTTTTTCTTCACACTTTCTAATATGAAAAAGTCAAAGGTTGATGGAGCAGTTATTTCAAATGAGTACATCACAAAAAGCGTAGAAATTGTAGATAGCGCTAGTGAACTTGTTAAAAAAAGTGGAATGTGCGATATCGTTTTTAAAGAGGGAGAGCGTCTGCGTGGTGATGTGTTTATAACACGAGTCTTGCTTGAGAAGCTTAAAGACTTAGGTGCTGTAAAAATAGCACTTCTTGGTACATCTTCGCATGCAAAAGCTTTTTCTCTTATGGCATGTGGTTTTGAAGTAAGCTATTTTTATGATAACTTAGAAGAACTGATGAGCTTTTGTACAGAGATGGAAATCCCAGATGCAGATGTCAATAGAATTGCAGAGGGAATGGATGTTGATTTCTCAGGCTTTGACGCTCTTTTAGATTTTTCTGATTTAGCTAAGCTCGATATGATTACGCAATTTCCACTATATTCTTTAGATATGAAAAACTCTAAAGAATATTCAGCGCTTCAAACACGGGCAATTCATCTCGATGCTGCGTATATTGGATATGATAACATGATAGAAGAAATTACAGCCAAAGCATATACAATAATAACTAAAGGTTAAGGACTAAATAATGAACGATTTTAACATAGATGATTTAAAAGCAGAGTTTAACAAATTTGTAACTGATAAGTGTTCAATGGATCCAGAGGAAATGATGGATCCCAATCAAAATCCTGATGCTGGTGATAAAGAAGATGAAGAACCCGTTCCTCAGTTTGTAGATGCACTTACATCCAAACTTCTTTCTCCTGCACAAAGTGGTGTATATCTTTCTCGTTTAGATATCAAAAGAGTTGCAGAAGCGATTGATGAATCTATACCTATTAAAGAGCGTGTTAAGATGGTGAGGGCTTTATTTAGACATACTACAAGGCGACAGTATTTAGTCGATGCTTTTACTGAGATTGACAAGCATATACATGGACGCATATTGATTTATCAAGAGCTTAGTGAGACATTTCCAGCATCTAAAGAAATATTTGACGGACATATAGAAAAAGCGAAGAAGACCATGAAGATGTTTGATACAATTATCGGTGATTACGAAGAGATAGACCCAACCCAAGACCCTCTCTTCGTTTAAAAATTAAAATAGCGACGTAACTCCTGCGTTGCTACGTTCGTCATGTACAGTCGTACACTTCCTTACTATGCGCCTTGGATTTACATCACTCTTTTAATTTTTATAATGTGACAGTTTGCAATATTTTTAGATAAATTTTTAAAATTATATTATTATTCGTCATCAGTTGGCGATTATAAATGTAGAGTTGTATTGTGAAGGAGAAGGTGGGACAGGGTCAGCCTTTAACAAAAGGATATAACAATGCAACAGACATTTGTAATTGTTATTCTTTTACTGCTTTTAGCAGAAAAAGTTTATTAAAAGGCTTTTGAGGAGTTAGCGCTTCTCATTTGTCCCAACTGATGTAATTATAACATACTTTTTTAACTTTAGAAAATCCACGTTATAAACATCCATATTGCGAAGAATAAGGTGAAGAATGCTGCGAACATGTATTGGATCTCTCCAAATAAGCCATCTCCCCCTGCAAATGCAAAAAGTATTACGAGGGCTATAGTTACAAAAAAAGAATAAACTGCGGCTGATTTAAAGCCAACTCCAGGTGTGAAATGTGTAGCTATAAGCTCAGTACTTACTGGAATTACTAAGAAGTATATAAATAAGGCTATAGAAGCTAAAGCAATTATTGAAATTACGATATTTATAAGATTCTTAGAATCTTGGGTATTAGGCATTTTGTAGCTTTTTAAGTGTCTCTCTAATCGCGTCAGGATTAGTGATTCCTGCAATAGAGATTTCAGGGCTATCTCCCGTCGTATAAATCTCTAAATTTCCTGCACCCATCATTCTTGCGAATAAAGATTGTTTTACTTTTACTGAGCGTATCTCAGATGCTTGAAGTTCTACTTTTTCTCTTGAAGCAATACCTTTTTGATATGAAATATCACCATTGTCATAAATCGTTAAAATCTGTCCACCTCTCCAAAAAAATGGAATAAGACCTAAGGTTAATGTTCCAAAGATAAGTGTCGTAATTGGAGAATTTCTCATCATTGATGGCTTTGCAATATGAAGCATATTTGGCATTGTATTTCCTTTTTTAAATATTTAGAGTAGAACTTGAATTTGTAAGTAAGCTTGCCAAATAAGTGCACTTGAGATTCCAGCAGCGAATCCAGCGATGATATCATCACCCATAACTCCAATTCCACCTTTTACTTCTCTGTCTATTCTTCCGATGATAGAAGGTTTAGCAATGTCAAAGTATCTAAAAAGTGCGAATGATAAGGCTGATTGAATTAAAAAACCATTGGAAAGAATTGTAAGCTCATCTATGCCTATTGTAATAGCAGGTGCAACACTTAGGGCAAACCACATTCCAGCGAGTTCATCGATAACAATTCTTTTATCATCATGAATAGCTGTTTTTTCTTCGTATTTATTAATAGACTTAATAGCGATTACGCTGATCAGAGCCGTGGCAAGAAAAAGTGTTTGCGCATCGAGATAAATAAGAATCAACATGCCAAGTGGAAGAGAAACTAATGTTCCAACTGTTCCTGGTGCCTTTGGTGATAAACCGCTGTAAAAAAGTGTAATAAAAAAGTAATTCATTGTGTGTCCTCTTTATGTAAGTGAAGTTGTTTGATAGAGTTTCATAAGTTCAAGATAAAAGTCGTACTCAGTATGTTCTTTTAAAAGACCTTCTACTGGAAGTATATTAGAATAAAGCTTTTCTAGTTTTTTAAATCTTTGTGGAAAAAGTTTAGAAAGTAAAAATGCTGAAATTTCTTTTCTTATAAGTATGCTCGGAGGTAAAAGCCCTAGTTCTAAAAGTTCTAGTATGGAGTCTGCATGATAAGAGATTTGATGGTGTTGACCATGAGGACAGGTCGTTTTTCCAACAAGTGTTGTGCATTGATTACAGTAAACATATTCACTTTCTAGTTTTATTTCTATGCCGATACCAATGAGGTTATCTACAATTGATTTACCAGAATTTTCATCATAAAACATGCCCAGACCCATATGGGCCCTGCTTATTGTGAGTCTATCACAACCATAATTTTTTATAACAATAGCGTCAACGATAAGCTCATTATATCCTGCAAAAATATAGTTTTGTTCGAGTGGCACAATGATGACTCTATTTTTTGGTAAAAAATTATTGATAAAAAATATGAGAGCTTCTTCGCGTAGTTTATAATCTAGATTTTTAGAATTATAAGGCTTAGTTAAAAAGATTACAAGTAAGTCAGTTGTATCTATAGCTTGGCGAATTAGTCTTTCATTTGCACGGTGAAGAGGATTTGCTGACATGATTAAAGCCGTTGTATGTTTTGCTTGAATCATTCTTTTTGCAGTACTTATAGCTTCTTTGTTTAAAAGATTTTGATAGCTTGTTGTATTTGTAAGTGCATATTCACCCGAGACTGCCCATGTCCCAAAGCGTCCAATAGCAGATTCAACTCCAGGATGCGAAAGATCATCTGTGCCAAAAATATGTTTTGCTCGTAGTTTTGGATCAGTACTAAAAATTTCATCAACTATAAGTCTTGCAAATTCTTTTTTTTCACAAAAAATTATTAATTCGTCGCCTTGTTTTAGAGACTGTATAATTTCTTCATTTCTACTACCAGAGGGAGCTAAAATAAAAGGAAGAGGAAATGTATTTCCATCAAGTAGCCCTGTTTCAAGTATAGACTGCTTCTCTGCTTTTGTCATTAAACTACGAAGTGGATGGAGTAAACCACACTTAAGTAGTTCTAATGCAGATGCAGCTTCTTTATCAATAAAAAGAGTTTTATTTTTTTCTTAATGATGCCATATTTTTTGCGCCTTTCCCATAAGCTTTTTCGAGATATTCCTAGTTTTTTTGAAAGTTCAGTATCTGGAAATTTATACTGATAGTTAAGTACAATAAATTTAACATAATCTTCGATTGGCAAGATGTCACCTTGTGCAAAAACATTATTTTCACTTTTTATAGTGATGATTTCATGTTCTACATCTTCTACTGCATCAGTACTTGAAATGATGATATTTTTATTTTTTATAATTTCACAAAATGTCTTTTTATCGCCTTTTTTTTAGTGTTTGGTAATCTATCGCATAGAGTATAGTATTTTGAGAAAGTGTTTCTATCTCGCTAAAAGCTTTAGAATTAGCCAAAGATATGAATTTTATAGATTTATTTTTAACACTAGCATGCTCAAAGGCAAAGGCATCTGCATATTTTTGAAAACTTGAAGAGATATAAATTGGAAGACTGATTTCTTTATGCTTGTGATCTTTTGTAACAGATGCAAAAGTATGTTTCAAATAGTCTTCATACGCATTATTTTTAGTTTTTAGTTTTTCATAATCTTGATAATGATCTATTTTACGAATAAGTTCCTCTATCATAAATGGTTTAAGTATATAATCTTTTGCTCCAGCTGCAAGCGGTTTTGAAACAGTGTCATTGCTAATATATGAAACCATAAGAATTACAATAGACTTTTTAAATGTTTCAATAACAGGGTGGAAGTCTTGACCATTAATGTTTGTTGAAAGTAAAACCACATCGTAATTATGACTTTTAATTGCATCTTTTGTTGATGTACACATTTCACAAACATGGCCAAGTTCACCAAGTTTTGTTGCAATACTTTGCGCTAAGTAAATTTCGTTCTCTATAATTAATATCTTCAATTCTATACCTTAAATTCTATTTCATATAATTTATTACACGATGATGGAAGTAATTCTATCATCTATGTTAACACTTGGTTTGTGGTCCAATCCATATATTTTAAATTTGCATTTGCTATTACTCCAACACCTTCACCTCGACCTATAAAGCCAAGTTTTTCAGTTGTAGTTGCTTTTATATTTACTCTTGCCATCTCTATGTCTAAAATCTGGGCAAGTGTTTTCCGTATAAGGGTTTTGTAGTGTGCTATTTTTGGTTTTTCTGCTGCAATTGTAAGATCAATATTTACAAGGATAAAGCCAAAGTTATTTATCTTGTTTATTACTTCTTTAAGAAGTATTTTTGAGTCTATATCTTTATATCTTTCATCATTATCTGGAAACATCATACCAATGTCACCCATTCCAGCAGCTCCAAGAAGTGCATCTATAAGCGCATGAATTGCTACATCGCCATCACTATGGGCTTTAAAACTTAGGTCAGATTCTATATGGACTCCACCGAGCCACATTTTCCCGCCATCAAGAAATGCATGCACATCAAAGCCTGTGCCAGTTAAAGTGTCACTTGAAGGCGGAGCTAAACAAGGTATCTTATTCAAATCACTTATATGCGTGATTTTATGGGCGCACTCATCACCTAAAATAAAGGCTCTTGTTCCGCCATTGGCTACAATAGCACTACTCTCATCAGTAAAATCTTTATCTGTATTTAGAGCGTTTTTTAAAACAGTAATACGAGAGAGTTGAGGCGTTTGAATTCTTTTTACCTTATCTCTATCTATTGTTTCGTTTTCATACACAATAGTATCTGTAACTTTGAGGTAAGGAACAATACAATCAGCACTATTTTTGAGCGCAACGATTCGGCTTAAAAAATCTTCACTGATACATGCCCTTGCAATATCACTTACAAGCACAAAATCTGTATAAACTTCAGTTAAAGCATTTTTTAGAGATGCTTGACGAGTTTTCCCACCTTCTATGAAAGTATAATCAGCGTAATGCTTCATAAATTCAATATCATCAGTTGAAGAGCATATGATGATTTTTTCAAAAAAAAGTGAGTCTTGGAATTTATCTGCTACAAATTGCCACAGTGGCTTGTTATTAATGCGTAACCATTGTTTTTTAACATTAAGTTTGAACCTGCTAGAACTGCCAGCAGCTAATAAAATAAGTGTTAAATTTGACAATAAATATCTCCAAGCTAAAAAAGTGTTACGAAATTATACACTTGGAACCTTTTTTTAACTTTACAGACAGCTTTTTAGACCTAAAATATAGAGATAGATAATTTACTTTATGTTAGATTAACTTTATTTGATTATATTGCCATCATATAAACTAAAAGTGCCTGAGTAGACACTTAATATTTTAGGAGAAACAATGAGAGCATCATGGGTAGAAAAAAGAAAAGACGATACATGTCGTACACAAATGTACTATGCTAAACAAGGTATTATTACTGAAGAGATGGAATATGTTGCTAAGATTGAAGAACTAGCTCCTGAGTTG
Source organism: Sulfurimonas sp. (assembly GCA_030949825.1). Classification (GTDB taxonomy): domain Bacteria; phylum Campylobacterota; class Campylobacteria; order Campylobacterales; family Sulfurimonadaceae; genus Sulfurimonas. The sequence continues at coordinate 62,333 of JAUZSC010000011.1, read as the reverse complement.
GTTCGTAGTGAAATTGCTCGTGGTAGAATGATTATACCTGCGAACATTAACCATGAAACATTAGAGCCAATGGCTATTGGTATTGCAAGTAAATGTAAGATTAATGCAAATATTGGTTCTTCTGCAATCGCAGCTGACATCGAAGATGAAGTTGAGAAAATGAAAGTATCTCAAAAATATAAAGCAGATACTGCAATGGACCTTTCAACAGGTGGTGATTTAGATGAGATTCGTAAAGCGGTAATAAACGCTTCTGTGATTCCTATTGGGACTGTGCCTATTTATCAAATTTTACATGATGTTGGAAACAAGATTGAAGACCTTACTATAGAAGTAATGTTAGATGTTTTAGAGCGTCAAGCAAAACAAGGTGTTTCTTATTTTACAATTCACGCAGGTTTCTTACTTGAAACTATGCCAAATATTGCAAAAAGAAAAATGGGTATCGTTTCTCGTGGTGGTTCTTTAATGGCTGCATGGATGATGCATTACCATAAAGAAAATCCTTTCTTTACAGCCTTTGATGAGATTTTAGAAATTTGTGCAAAATACGATGTTTCATTATCTTTAGGTGATTCACTTCGTCCTGGTTGTTTAGCAGATGCTTCAGATGCTGCACAGCTTGGTGAGTTAAAAGTTCTTGGTGAACTTACATTAAGAGCATGGGAAAAGAATGTTCAAGTTATGATTGAAGGTCCAGGTCATGTGCCTATTAATCAAATCGAGAGAAATATGAAAATTCAAAGAGAACTTTGTCATGAAGCTCCTTTTTATATTCTAGGGCCATTAGTTACTGATATTGCAGCTGGATATGACCATATCTCTTCTGCAATTGGTGCAGCTGTTGGTGGATGGCACGGTGCGTCAATGTTATGTTATGTGACACCAAAAGAACACTTAGGTCTTCCAAATGCGGCAGATGTTCGTGAAGGAATTATTGCTTATAAAATCGCTGCTCACGCTGCTGATATTGCCAGAGGTCGTAAAGGTGCGAGAGATGTTGATGATGCGATGAGTGATGCTCGTTATACTTTTGACTGGGAAAAACAATTCGAATTATCTCTTGATGGCGATAGAGCAAGAGAATACCACGATGAAACACTTCCTCAAGATGTATTTAAAGAGGCTGAGTTTTGTTCTATGTGTGGACCAAAATTTTGTTCATATAAAATAACGCAAGAAATAATGGACAATCCTGAGGGAATCCAAAAAATTATTGACGAAAACAAAGCCAAAGAAGAATCAGAAGCTTTAGCTTTAGCTTAAGAAAAAACCTCTCTAAATCTAAATAAGACAAAAATTGTCTTATTTAGATACTATTCACAAATCAAACAAATTAAAGGACTATAATGACTGAAGAAATTGTAAAATCAGCTTTAGCTAAAGTTATGTACCCAGGATTTACGAAAGATATCGTAACTTTTGGTTTTGTAAATAATATAGAAATTACTGGTACAGATGTTAAGTTTAATGTAGAAATTACTTCATCAGCTCCAGAGGTTGCTCAGCAAATCGTTGATGAATCAATCGCAGCTGTAAAAGCGGCAGGTGCTACAAGCGTTGCCCCAATTATTAAAGCACCACAAATGCCAAGAGAAAGCTCTTCTCAGGGTAAAAACCTAACACCACAGGTTAAAAACTTCTTGATGGTAAGTTCAGGTAAGGGTGGGGTTGGAAAATCAACTACATCTGTAAATGTTGCTATTGCTCTTGCTGCACAAGGACTTAAAGTCGGTCTTTTAGATGCAGATATTTATGGTCCAAATATACCTCGGATGATGGGTGTTGCAGATGTTAAACCTGAGATAAATGGAAACAAAGTTATTCCTATTAAAGCTTATGGAATCGAAATGATGTCTATGGGTTCGCTTATGGAAGAGGGTCAATCACTTTTATGGCGTGGTGCTATGATTATGAAAGCAATCGAGCAATTCTTGCGTGATATTTTATGGTCTGAACTGGATATTCTTGTTATAGATATGCCTCCAGGAACTGGTGATGCACAACTTTCTCTTGCTCAGTCTATTCCAGTAACAGTAGGTTTAACAGTAACGACTCCTCAGTCTGTATCTTTAGATGATTCTCGTCGTTCACTTAACATGTTTCAAAAACTTAACATTCCAATCGCTGGAATTGTTGAAAATATGAGTGGATTTATCGCTCCAGATACTGGTGTTGAGTACGATATTTTTGGTAAAGGAACTTCAGGCCCAATGGCTAAAGAGTTTGATACTAAAATAATCGCTGAGATTCCAATTGAGCCAAGTATTAGAACAGGTGGAGATGAAGGTAAGCCAATTACTTTTGTAAATCCGAGTTCTGAGTCTGCAAAAAGATATATAGCAGCAGCTGCTTCTATCTGGGCTCAAGTAGAAGAAATCAATGCAAACGGTGGAGTAGATAATGCATCTGTTCAACCAAATACACCTCCAGGTGTAAGTGCATGTTCAACAGCGGCTGCACCGGCTAAAGCTGCTCCGGCTGCTTCAGAAGGTGAGTCATGCGGAACAGGTTGCGGCTGTCACTAAAAAAGTTTAAAATAGCGACGCACTTGCTGCGTTGCTACGCTCATCACTTGTACAATTTGTACGCTTCCTCACTATGCGCCTTGCAATTACATCACTCTTTTAAATTTTTATAAAGTTATTTAATTTATGATTGACTTATTGTTGATGATTTTGCTACTGTAGTTCATGGAGCGGTAAAAGCTTATAAGAGGTTAGGAATTAATTACTCCTAGCCTTTTTTTGCCCTCCAGAAACTACATAAGGGGTTTTACCCCTTGACCCTCCTTACTCTACTGTAACACTCTTTGCAAGATTCCTTGGCATATCCACATCATTTCCTAATCTCACAGAAATCTCTAATGAAAGAAGTTGAACTACAACCATCATTTGGAAAAACTCTAGCATGTAATCTTCACATTGATTTATTTGTATAAAATCATCTGCCTTGTCAAATTCTATGGCTGAGATGGCGCATATTGTTGAATCTCTTGCACTTAATTCTTCTACATTACTTTTTGATTTTTCATAGAGTAGATGCTGAGGAAGTAGGGCGATGGTGAAGAGTTCAGGATCGGCTAGAGCGATTGGACCGTGTTTCATCTCTCCCGATGGATAACCCTCTGCGTGAAGGTATGAAATCTCTTTTAGTTTTAATGCACCTTCAAGGGCTAGAGGAAAAAATACATCTCTACCTATAAAGAAAAAGCCATGTCCATGTAAATATCTTTTTGATAAGCGTTTGATTCGCTCGTGCATTGTATCTGTTACTTTTACAGATCCAGGAACTCCTCGAAGTAAAAAGATTTGATGTGCTAATTTTTTGCTTGTCATTGTATCTCGAAGTTTAGCTATATAAAGACTTAGCATCCAAAAAACAGTAACTTGTGTTGCAAAAGCTTTTGTAGATGCTACACCTTTTTCTATTCCAGCGCGTGTGAGTATACAAGCATCTGCGAGCCGTACCATAGATGAGTTGTCTACATTACATACAACCAATGTTTTAAGTCCAGCTTTTTTTGCCATTTTTAATGTTTCAAGGGTGTCTGCAGTTTCACCACTTTGAGAGATTACAACAAAGAGGGTATCTTTGCACATAAGTGGTTCTCGGTATCTAAATTCACTTGCAATTTCAACTGAGCACCTAATTTTTGCGTAGCGTTCAAACATATAAGAAGCTGTGAGCGCTGAATGGTATGATGTTCCACAAGCACAAAGTTTAATCTCGTTTATACCATCAAAAAAAGCAGGGTCTAATTCATCAAAGTGTATAGCATCCTCACTTAGTCTGCCAAGTAAAGTATCGGCTATCACATCACTTTGCTCATAAATCTCTTTTTCCATAAAAAATCTATAGCCATCTTTTTGTGCAGAGAGTCTGTTTGTAGATATAGCTTGAAAAACAGGTTTTTGCTTTTTAGCATCTTTTGAAAAAATAGCTATTTCATCATTTGAAACAAAACCGTAGTCTCCATCTTCAAAGTAGTTAACTTCTTTTGCATGACCGATTAAGGGAGTGTCTGAGGATGCAAAATATTTTTCATTCTCTTGGTTGATTCCAACTAACATAGGTGAGCCATGTTTTGCAAAAAATATTGTTGCATCTTCGCTTTTTGTTACAAGTAAAATAGCATATGCGCCCTCAAGCTCGGAGATTGTTTTACTAAATGCTTCAAAGGCGGTTTTTTCTATTTTTAAATTCTTTTCAAACTGATGCACAATTACTTCTGTATCTGTTTGACTTAAAAACTTTACACCATCCGCTTCAAGTGAGCGTTTAAGTTCTACATAGTTTTCTATAATTCCATTATGCACTACATACGAATTCTCGCCAACATGGGGATGCGCATTAAGCTCTGTTGGTTTACCATGTGTAGCCCAACGGGTATGACCGATTCCAACAGCGAAGTCTTTTGTTGTAAAATCTTTTGTTTTTTCTTCAAGGTTTATGAGTTTTCCAACTGCTTTATAGTTTGAGAATGTTTTGTTTTGTAAAACAGCAATTCCAGCAGAATCATAACCTCTGTATTCAAGTTCTTTAAGTCCATCTAAAAGTATCTCTTTTGTATTTTTTTCCCCAAGATATCCAACTATTCCACACATTTAAACGCCCTTGTTTAGTAAAAGATTATAAATTTTGTCTGTATTATCGCATAAGTTATTAGTTTTAGCAATTAAAAAGCTATCTTTTACCTTATGTTTTGAAGAGTGAATTTTTGCGGTTATAACATTAATGCAAAGTTCTTCAAAACAACTCATAATAAAAGCTAACAATCCTCTTTGATTACTTGTTTGAACACTTATCTCAGCATGTGTAAGTGAATGATCACAGTCTATGTTTATACATTCTTTAGTGAGCTCTACATTTTGTAGTGTAACTTCCATCTTCATATCAAAGGCATTATGGATAATGGTTTCTAAATCATTAAGTTCTACTTCCTCGATATTTTTAGCAAACTCAATTTTAAAATATTTAACATCATCAAAAAGTGTGAAAATCTCCATACTTCTAACATTTAAATGACTGAGTGTTGCGAGTAGGTAGCCAATATTGAGTGGAATTTTACGAAGTATTTCAATACTTAATGTTTTTTTTAGCATCTACCTTAAAACTAAAATCATTCAATTCTTTTGCTTTTTTTGCAATCGTTATGATGTCACTTGGAGTATGTTTAAAAAAAGAATAGGTTTGACTCAACGCGTAATATTTTCTTTTTAAGAAGTACAGGTAATGTTTTAAATTCTTCTTGGTTTTGCACCCGTTTTTCAATGTTTAATCGTTTTTTTGCATCGGTGATTCTGTTGGTGTTTTGTGAAATTTCTAAAGAACTTTTGTATAAATCTAAAAGGAGTTTAGAGTTAAAAGAATTGTATACATCTCCACCAACACCGTTAATATCTGCATAGGTTAGTACATAAAGAAGGTTTAAATTTTTAGTATCTTTAACATGCGACATAAAGTCATAGAGTGTTTTTTCATTGTGGATGTTTTCTTTAAAAGCGACACTACTCATAAGCACATGATGTTTGACTAAAACAACAGCACGCTCTACAAGTTCTTCTTTGATTGAAAGTCTTTTACAAAACTGAACAATAAGCTTCGCTCCAACTTCACTGTGGTCTTGTTTTCGACCTTTCCCTGTGTCGTGGGCTAAGGTTACGATTTTTAGCACAAGTCTTTCTTCATCAGAAAAAGAATTATATAAGTCTTTAATCAAAGGCTCTTTTATATTTTCTAAGGCTTGGACGCATTTTATAGAATGGATATCAACTGGGTAGGTATGGTAGCCATCAAATTGGGGTAAGTGAAGCACCTTTTTGAAGTTTGAAAAGAGATGATGAAGCACGCCGGCATAATAAAAAAGTTTTAAAAAACAATACATATTTTCTTTTGCAAATAACTGTTTAATAAGACCATATATTTTTGGACTTAAGGGGTGTTTGATTTTGCAAAAAGTAAATTGATTTAAAAAACCGGCATCAAATCTGTAGTTCATATCTGGAAGAGCAACGAGAATTTCTAAGAGTTCTTGTATGTCTAATGGTTTTAAATTATACGAAGCAAAGAGTCTGCCATCAAGTGAGTAAATCCCTTTTCTTATTCGGTTATGACGAAATTTAGAGACATAGGACATATCTGCGATATAGGGACGAACCATTTTTTTAACAAAAATCTGTGTGAAGTTGTTTATTCTCCATTGCGCTCCAAGAACTTTAGTTGCCATTTTTCTTGCATCTTTAAAACCTAGCATCTGTGTGACTTGTGGCATAAACTCTAAAATAAGTCTGTCTTCTTGTTTACCACGAATCAGATGCAGAGCACTCCTTACGCGGTACAGTAATTCTAAGGCTACTCGGTATTCTTTGTATTCTTCTTCCTTAAAAAGTTTGCCTGTTAAATCTTTGAGTGAACTTACACCGTAAATGGTTTGGGCTATCCAAAAAATGAGTTGAGAATCTCTTAGTCCTCCTACACTTTCTTTGATATTTGGTTGCATAGAAGTAGGGTATCTTTTTCGTCTGATTCGAGCTTCTTCTATTTTTGCTAAAATAAATTTCCTCTGATTATGCAGACGAATTTTTTTAAGCTGACGGGTAGTTTCTTGCCAAGTAAAGGCGGAACCTGTAATAAGACGAGATTCCATAAGTGAAGTTTTAATAGTTATATCTTCATTGCTTGCTTTAAAAAGGTCACTTGTTTCATGCACCCTATGACCGAGTTTCAGACCAGAATCAAGTGCGAGATAAAAAAGTTTCTCGATAATAAGCTCAGAGTTGTAACCCTCTATTTTTTCATACACGATAAGTAAGTCGATATCACTATGCACACATAATTGTTCGCGTCCATAACTTCCAAGGGCTACTATGGCTATAGGGATGGAACTTCGCATTGGAATATAGTTCCCAAACAAGCGTCTAAGAACGGTCTTATACATAAGTGAAATGATAGAATCGAGTTTTTTTGTATGTTTAACTAAAAAATCTTTTCCCTGCGAACTCTCAAAAAGCTGGGGTAGAGAACTTTTATATTCATTTATGTAGGCTTTAAAAAGTTTTGAAAGCTCAAAGTCTGAGCCCTTAGAATCCATAATATCTTCTATTTGTAGCTTAATATCCACTGTGTATTTCCTAAGTCATTTTTAACATTATAGTCTCTCTAATTTAAAAACGGTACAATCTCTTTATTATTTTTAGGAGAAATATTGTGAAAATTACAAAACGAGTAACTTTTATTGCAAAAGAGGGTGATGAGGCAAAGATGAAAGAACTTTTATCTGCTATGGTTATCCCCTCAAAAGCTGAAGATGGATGTATCTTTTACGAGATATTCCAATACGAAGGAAATAGAAGAAAATTTATGGCATACGAGAGCTGGCGAGACGAAGCGGCACTTGATGGACATAAAACATCTGCACATTATGCAATCTATAAAGCTTCGTATGAGCCTTATTGCGAAAAAAAGTACAGTGACGAACTCGAGGTTTTAGCGTAAGCTATTAATGAAAATGCGAAAAGCTTTATGCTTTTCAAACTAGAGAGGTATTTTTACCGACTCTGATAATAATTCAAGGATTAAAATGTATTTATTTACAAGTGAAGTAGTAGCCCCAGGACACCCAGACAAATGTGCGGATATCATCGCAGACAGCATCGTAGATGCACTCATAATAGCAGACTCAACAAGTAGGGTAGCATCTGAGGTTTTTGTAGCGGGAAAACATGTAATCGTAGGTGGAGAAGTAACTTCAAAAGCCAATCTTTCAACTGAGGAATATGAGAAAATTGTAAAAGATGCTCTCATCGGAATCGGTTATGATGGAAAAAGTGCTTTTACGAGAGAACAATGTTTATTTCCTGAGGATGTAAAGGTTCAGATTTTACTCAACCGTCAATCTCCAGATATTAACCAAGGTGTTGACCAAGAAGATGGCGAGACTGGTGCTGGTGATCAGGGAATCATGTTTGGATATGCTTCAAACGAAACTGCTGATTTTATGCCTGCTGCTATTAGTTATGCCCGAGTATTAAGTGATAAAGTGTATCAATATGCACTTAAGCATAATCATAAGCTTGGTATTGATATAAAAACACAGGTTACACTTGACTATGGAAATAAAGAAAATTTTGAAAATTGCGAACCCGAGTCGATTCACACTATCGTTGTGTCTGCTCCCTCACAAGAAGATATGGACATAACAGAGGTACGAGAGCTTCTTCAAGGCTTAATTGATGATGCTGGACTTCCCACAAATTTATACGATCCTAAAAAAACAATCGTACATCTAAACCCTACTGGGCGTTATGTAAGTCATTCTCCTTTGCATGATTCTGGTTTAACGGGTAGAAAACTCATCGTAGATAGTTTTGGTGGATACTCACCTATTGGTGGTGGAGCACAATCTTCTAAAGACTACACAAAAGTAGACCGTTCAGGGCTTTATGCTGCACGATGGATAGCAAAACATGTAGTTGGGGCAGGACTTGCTAAAAAATGTTCAGTACAACTCTCTTACGCGATAGGTGTAGCTAAGCCAACATCTGTTTCAGTGGATACATATGGAACAATGATAGATGGTGTAGATGATGATAAATTATCTACATTTGTTTCTGACACTTTCTCATTAACACCAAACTGGATTACAAAGAAATTTGGTCTCGATAAACCAAGCCCTGAAACATTTTTGTATGCAGATGTAGCAGCACGTGGTCAAGTTGGACAAAGTGATTACCCTTGGGAAAAACTAGATTCACTTGAGATTTTTGAGAACTTAAAGTAATATGAAAAACTTATGGAATGACGAAGAAGCAAAGAATTTTAAAACTGACTTAGAGATGCGAGTGTATACTTCAAACCTCTTAGGTCAAAGTGATGAACTTGTTCTTCATGGTGGTGGGAATACTTCTGTGAAGAGTGTAGTTAATGAAGAAGAGATTCTTTTTGTCAAAGGCTCAGGCTGGAATTTAGTGGACATTAAAGCCGAGGGGTTTGCACCTGTCAGAATGAAAACACTTTTAGAAATGGCAGAGCTTAAATCGCTTAAAGATTCTGAGATGGTAAGTGGACAAAAAGCAGCGATGATAGATAAAACTGCTCCAAATCCTTCTGTTGAAGCGATTCTTCATGCAATCATCCCTTTTAAAGTGGTTGATCATACGCATGCAGATGCTATTGTTACTATTTCAAATTCTGAGACAGGATTAGAAAATATAAAAGAGCTGTTTACTAACTTTTTAATCGTTCCTTATATTATGCCTGGCTTTATTTTAGCATCTAAGATTAACGAGATGCTAAAAGATTTGGATTGGTCAAAGTGTGAAGGCATTATTTTGCATAATCATGGAATTTTTACCTTTGATGATGATGCTAAAAAGTCTTACACTAAAATGATAGATGCTGTAACAAAGGCAGAAGAGTTTTTAAGTGCAAATGCTGAGGTAGAGATAGAACTTAAAGAAGCACGAAAGTTTGATGTAGAGAGTTTGAGACATATTGCTGAGTTTATGAAAGTAAATATATCTCCTCTTGCACAGCATTATGCATCTCAAGATAATCTAGCAGAATTTGCGTGTCGTGGCGTACTGACTCCGGAGCATATAATACGAACCAAACGCGTTCCTATGCTTTTAGAAGATGGGGATGTAGATGTTGCCCTTGAAATTTTTAAACTTGAGTATGAGAACTATTTTAGACATTTTAGAACAGATGAAATAATGCTTGATACTAGCCCAAAGTATGCTGTGATTAAAGACTTTGGAGTGGTAAGTTTTGGTAAAAGTCAAAAAGAAGTGGATGTTATAAACGACATCGTAACACATACAATGCAAGCAGTACTCGAAGCAGACAAACTTGGTGGGTATAAATCAATCTCTCATAAAGATAGTTTTGCGATGGAATACTGGGAACTTGAACAAGCGAAGTTAAAAAAGTAAAAGAAGAAATATTATGAAATACTTAATGGCACTAGACGCAGGAACGGGAAGTTTTCGCTCTGTAATATTTGACACCAAGGGAAATCAAATCTCACTTTCTCAAGAAGAGTGGACGCATTTAGAAGAAAAAGATGTGCCTAATTCTATGAGTTTTGATTTTACTAAGAATTGGGATATCGTTTGTAGATGCATACAAGAGTCTCTTACTCTTGCTAAACTTACGGGTGAAGATATAATTGCTCTAAGTGCTACAAGTATGCGAGAGGGAATTGTCCTTTATGACGGGCATGGAAAAGAACTTTGGGCAGTTGCAAATGTAGATGCCAGAGCCCAAAAAGAAGTTAGATTTTTAAAAGAGAATTTTGCTAAAATAGAAGAAGAGTTTTATCAAGAATCTGGTCAGACTTTTGCACTTGGCGCACTACCGAGAATACTATGGCTTAAAAATAATCACCCAGAAATGTATGAAAAAGTTGCACGCGTTTCGATGATAGGTGATTGGATTTTGGCTCGTTTAAGTGGAGTTATAGCAACTGATCCTAGTAATGCGGGAACGACTGGAGTCTTCTCTTTAAAAAAGCGTGATTGGCTTGCATCTATGGCTAGTAAAGTAGGCATAAAAGACGATATTTTCCCTCCTTGTTATGAGGTTGGAACTGTTATGGGCACTGTAAATAAAGAAGCTTCTAGTCAAACGAATCTATCTGTAAAAACAAAAGTAGTTATGGGTGGAGGTGATGTTCAGTTAGGTTCTGCAGGTTTGGGAATTGTTGAAGATGGACAGGTCGCAATTTTAGGCGGTTCTTTTTTTGGCAACAGATTGTAAATATACCTAGCAGCATGAAACCTCCAAAAGATATGGGCATTCGAGTAAATCCTCATGTAGTTGCAGGGCTTTCTCAGGCTGAGGGAATTACTTTTTTTAGTGGTTTAGTGATGCGATGGTTTCGAGATGCTTTTTGTGACTTAGAGAAACTTGAAGCTGCTGATATGGGAATTGATGTCTATACTTTACTTGAAGAAAAAGCTAAAAATGTGCCCGTAGGTTCTTACGGGATTATTCCGATTTTCTCAGATGCTATGAAGTATGGAAAATGGTACCACGCAGCACCAAGCTTTTTAAACCTTTCTCTTGACTCTGACACATGTAATAAAGCATCGATGTTTAAGGCTCTACAAGAAAATGCTTGTATAGTTTCTGCAATTAATTTAGAAAAAAATCAAAGCATTTACAGGTATTAAAATTAACGAAATAGTTTTTGCAGGAGGCGCTTCAAAAGGTGCTCTTTGGTCACAGACTTTAGCTGATGTTACTGGCTGTAGAATTAAGATTCCAAAAGTTACCGAGGCAACAGCCTTAGGGGCTTGTATGGCTGCTGGAGTTGGAGCAGGGGTTTATAGCTCACTTGTTCAAGCTTCAAAAAACTTAGTACTTTGGGATAAAGTGTATGAGCCAAATATGGATAATAATAAACTCTATGAAGCAATAAAAATCAAATGGCAAAAAGCCTATGAAGTACAGTTAAAGTTAGTAGATGATAGTATTACAACATCAATGTGGAAGGCACCAGGATTATAATGAATTTACAAGAAAAAATAGAAGATGGACAGAGAATAAACTACGAAGAAGCATTAAGTCTTTATGAGATGGACTTTTTTGAACTAGGAAAATTAGCAGATACTTTAAGGCAAAAAAAGCATGGTAAAAAAACGTACTTTAATATAAATAGACATATAAATCCTACAAATATTTGCGCGGATACATGTAAGTTTTGTGCCTATGCAGCCAATAGAAAAAATCCAAATCCTTATACTATGAGCCATGATGAGATTATGGAAATTGTTAAAAATGTAGATGCTAACGGTGCTAAAGAAGTGCATATCGTTTCTGCGCATAATCCTGATACTGGGATTGATTGGTATTTAGATATTTTCAAGAGAATAAAACACGAGTATCCCGAGATGCACATAAAAGCTTTGACTGCAGCGGAGGTTGATTTTCTAGCGCGTTATTACAATAAAAGCTATGATGAAATTATAGACTTGATGATAGAAAATGGTGTAGATTCTATGCCTGGTGGCGGTGCTGAGATTTTTGATGAAAAGGTGCGTGATTATATTTGTAAGGGTAAGGTTACATCTGATCAGTGGATGGAAATTCATCAAAAATGGCATGAGAGAGGAAAAAAAATCTAATGTAACTATGCTTTTTGGACATGTGGAATCGCGTGCAAATCGCATAGACCATATGATGCGAATCCGTGACTTACAAGATAAACGGCTGGATTTAATGCATTTATTCCTCTTGTGTATCAAACTGAGAACAATTACTTAAAAATTGAAAACCCTATCACTGCAAATGAGGTTTTAAAAACTATGGCAATAGCAAGAATCTTACTTGATAATGTCCCAAATTTAAAAGCTTACTGGGTGACTTCTACTGTGAATCTAGCACTTGTTGCTCAAGAATTTGGTGCGAATGATTTAGATGGAACTATAGACAAAGAGTCTATAAATTCAGCTGCTGGTGCTAAGAGTGCAAACGGTGTTGATTTAGAAGAGTTTGTAGGTTTGATTAAAAACAGTGGTTTTATTCCTGTTGAGCGAGATAGTGTTTATAATGAGATAAAGGTTTGGTAGTTTAGTGTGAATATATCGGTTGTAATTCCAACATATAACCGTTATGATTTTTTAAAAAGAGCCTTAGCATCTGTCTATACTCAAACTCATTTACCTGATGAAGTCATAGTTATTGATGATGGCTCAACTGACAAAACTTCTGAAATTCAAAAAGACTTCCCTCAAATAATTTATATATATCAAAAAAATGCAGGTGTATCTTCCGCCCGAAATCTAGGAATAAAAAATGCAAAGTACGAATGGATAGCATTTTTAGACTCTGATGATACTTGGGATGAAGATAAATTAAAAAAGCAAATAGAATTTCATACAAATAATCCTGAAATATTTATGAGTTATACAGCCGAAAAATGGATTCGTGATGACAAAGAAGTTAAAATTCCAAAGAAGTTTCAAAAACATGGTGGGCATATTTTCACACACTGTTTATCACATTGTATCATCGCTCCATCTTCTAGCATCCTTCATAAAAGTTTATTTGATTCTGTTGGTGTTTTTGATGAGAGTCTCGAAGTCTGTGAAGATTATGATTTATGGATTAGAATAGCACTTAAATATGAAATAGCTTTAATCAATGAGCCACTTATCACAAAATATGCAGGGCATGCAGATCAGCTTAGTTTTAAGTTTTGGGGTATGGATAGATTTCGGGTTCTTGCTTTGGAAAAATTATTGCCTGATATGTATGCACACACAGTGTATTTCTTTGAGGGCAAATTCCAAAGCGAAGCATTGGAACTAGAAGCACTCAAGGCTATGCTCGTGCAAAAGTACAAGTTACTTTTAAAGGGTGCCCTAAAGTATGATAAAATAGCGGATATTAAAGAGTATGAGGAAAAAATAAAAATTTATGAATAGTATTACTCAAGAAACTAGACTTACGGTTGTATATATTTTAGTGGCATTTACTTTTTCGGTACTTATGCGTATGATTTGGATCTATCAATTTAATGATTATGAAATGTTTAAATATGCTGGTGAGTTTATGATAAACACGAATGATGGTTATTTTTGGGCTGAGGGTGCAAGGGATTTACTAAGTGGGTCAGGTACGAACCCAATGGGAGAAAACTTTTACGATAAGTTTCATCAGTTTAATGACCTCTCACCTGTCAGTACGGCAACTGCTCACTTAACAGCACTCTTGGCTTGGATGCTTCCTTTTTCTTTTGAGAGTATTATTTTATACATGCCAGTGTACTTAAGTTCTTTAGTGGTTATTCCTATTATATTGATTGCAAAAAGTATAGATAACTTAGAAATGGGGCTTATTGCAGCTCTTTTAGCATCTATTGCTTGGAGTTATTATAACCGTACTATGATTGGGTATTATGATACGGATATGTTAAATATTGTCTTACCTATGTTTTTACTATGGTCTATTACCTGGGCAATAAAAACAAATCAAGATAAATATCTTATTATTACAGCACTTGATATTTTAGTTTATAGATGGTGGTATCCTCAAAGTTATGCCTTAGAATTTTCATTTTTTGGGCTTATTTTAGTATATGCCTTAGTCTTTGATAGAAAAAATATGTACAACTATAAACTCCTTGCTATTATGATGTTTGCAATGTTAAACATAGATGGGTTTATTCGATTTCCTTTAGTATTGGCTGTCTTTTTTATGTTTAAACAAGAACATTATCAAAAATATGTTTATCATCTTTTTGCTATTTCAGTTGCTTTGTTTTTTATATCGGGTGGATTTAATCCTATCTGGGGAAAATTAACTGCATATATTTTTGATTCTAGTATCCAAGCAGGAGATGAGGGTTTAGGTTTACACTTTTTTACTGTCATGCAAACTATACGCGAAGCTGGAAAAATTCCTTTTGAGACATTTGCAAATAGGATAAGCGGGCATACTGTATCGTTTATAGTTTCTTGTTTTGGCTATGTTTATTTGGTTTATAAACATAAAATAATGATTTTTGCCTTACCTCTTGTAGGTTTAGGTTTTTTAGCAAGTGTAGGTGGTCTGAGATTTACGATATATGCGGTTCCTGTTTTAGCCTTGGGAATAGCTTTTTTGATAACAGAACTTTCATCAAAGATGCCAACAAATAAGTTGAAATATTTAAGTATAATAGCCTTTACTTTGATGGTTTTGTTACCAAATTATAAGCATATTGAAGCGTATAGAATCCCGACTGTAATGAATGCAAGTGAAGTTGCTATACTTGATAAACTTAAAGAAGTAGCACAAAGAGATGATTATGTTATTTCATGGTGGGATTATGGCTATCCTATCCGATATTACGCAGATGTTAAAACACTTGGAGATGGCGGTAAGCATAGCGGAAGTGTTAATTTTGGACTGAGTTTTGTACTCACTGCATCACCTGAACTCGCTGCAAAAATGGCACGGCTTGATGTTGAGTTTACTGAACGATCATTTATAATACGAAAAGAAAATATGGACAAAAATGAGTCGGAGCAAACAAAAGTTTTTTCTAACATAGAAGAGATGACGAAAGCTTATGACTTTGATGATACAAACGACTTTTTATATTCACTTCAAACAGATGTAAAGCTTCCTAAAAAGACAAGAGATATTTATTTTTATCTGCCACATCAGATGCTAAATATTTATCCAACTGTAAAAATATTTTCAAACTTAGACCTGATGAATGGTGAACAAGAAAAAGCACCTTTTTTCTTTGTAAGTAGAAATTTTAAAGAAACGCAAGAGAAAATCATTTTAAATAGTGCTGTGTTTATGGATAAAAAAGATTTAACTTTAAGTATAAAAGATAAAAAAGTAGCGATAAAAAGATTTGTAAAAACTGGATATACAAAGGATATGAGATTCTCTAAAAATATTAAGTATATAAATGAGAGTGCAGATTTAAGTATAATTTATATGTCAGCGTATAATACTTTTTTAGTCCTTGATGAAGATACTTATAATTCTATGTATATACAACTATCGGTTTTAGAGGAATACGATAAGAGCCTTTTTGAACAGGTGGTAGTAAATCCTCATGCAAAGATATATAAACTTAAGCTATAATAATTAAATTTAAAAAAGAAGATAGATTATGAATAAAAAAGTTACTAAATGCCTTTTTCCAGCTGCAGGATACGGAACACGGTTTCTCCCTGCTACAAAAGCGATACCAAAAGAGATGCTACCCGTGCTTACTAAACCACTTTTACAGTATGGTGTAGAAGAAGCACAATCCGCAGGAATTACAACGATGGCTATTGTTACAGGTCGTGGTAAACGAGCTATAGAAGACCATTTTGATAGGTCGTACGAGTTAGAAAATCAAATAAATGGAACGAGTAAAGAACAACTTATGTTTGGTATTCGTGAGATTATAGAGACATGTACTTTTTCGTACACACGCCAAGTAGAGATGAAAGGTTTAGGTCATGCTATACTTACAGGTGAAACGCTTGTGGGAAATGAGCCTTTCGCAGTAGTTTTAGCAGATGACTTGTGTGACAATGCTGATGGAGATGCCGTACTTTCTCAGATGCTAGAAGTCTATGAAAAATACCAATGCTCTGTTGTAGCTGTAGAAGAGATTCCCATGCAAGATACAAATAAGTACGGTGTGATAGCAGGTGAGGTGATGACAGACTCTTTAGTGAGAGTTGAGAACATGGTAGAAAAGCCAGAACCCAAAGACGCACCATCAAACTTAGCAATAATTGGTCGTTATATTTTAACACCAGATATTTTCGATATTTTAAGAGAAACGAAACCTGGAAAGGGCGGTGAAATTCAGATTACAGATGCTCTTTTAGAACAAGCTAAACAAGGCAAGGTTATAGCCTATAAGTTTAAGGGAAAAAGATTTGACTGTGGTTCAGTCGATGGATTTGTTGAGGCTACTAATTATTTTTACGAGGAAAAATAAATGACAGAGCAGTTGAAAGAAAAAGTTTTACGAAATATTATTAAAGAATGTTATTGGGATTATAATATCACTGAAGTAGATTTAGAAAAAATATTAAATTCTGATGATAAAAGGGATATAAAAAAAGATATTTTCTAAAATTATTTACAATTCAAAAGATAAACTTCTTTCATTAAAACTTTTTTTCTACACAGCAGTTAGAAGATTTTTTTGATGATTTTAAAGTGACCTACAATGAAAAGTATATTTCAAAACATGTGCTAATTTTAAGATCATTACTTTTAGGTGAAAAAAACAATATAAAGAGTTTAGAGTGGAAAAAAATATAAACTATAAAGAACTTTATCTATTGCAAGATGAAATATTAGAAATAATTATAAAGTTAGAAAATAATTTTTATTTAACGGGTGGAACAGCTTTGCATAGGTTTTATTATGATGCTAGATATTCGGATGATTTAGATTTTTTTCGTAACGAATGATGACAAAATGAATGAGCTATTTGATGAGTTTATGCAGGAGCTAAATATTCTTGGTTATAAGGTAGTAATAGATGTCAAAACTAGGGACTTTTGTAGAGCTAAAGTTAATAACTTACTTCAACTTGATTTTGTAAATGATCGAGTCTACAGATATAAAACGAGTAATATTATAAATGGTATTAAAATAGATAATAAAATAAACATCCTTACAAATAAAGTAAATACAATTATTAATAGAGATGAAGAAAAAGATGTTTTTGATTTATTTTGTTTAGCTTTTTATGAAGAGTTTAACTGGGGTGATATTTTTGAAATAGTAAATAAAAAAGCAGTTGTAGAAAAAGATGTATTTATATATAGACTCAAACAATTTCCAATAATTTGGTTACAAAGGATTCAAAGAATTAAGGCTATTGAGATTACAAGTAATGATATAGATATATTATGTAATGATGTTTTAAATGAATCTGACAATAGTTTAAAAAGGTACTAAATGAAATTATTGATACTGTTTTTCATCTTTATCTCTCTTGAAGCAAAAAATCCATCTTTATTACTTTTAAATACATACAAAGACGATATGAATGTCAGTACTTGGTATATGAGTGAAAAACTTGATGGTGTTCGTGCGTATTGGGATGGAAAACAGTTAATTTCTCGTGGCGGGAAAGTTTTTAATGCTCCTGTATTTTTTACAAAAGATTTTCCAAGCTATAAACTTGATGGTGAGTTATGGACTTCGCGGGGTGACTTCTCAGGACTTGTTTCTATAGTTAAGAAAAAGGAAGCACATGATGGATGGAAAAATATAACTTATAATATTTTTGAAGTTCCAGAGGCTCAAGGGTGACTTGCTTGGAAGACTTGAAAAAGTAAAGACAAGTAAATACATTAAAATAATCAAACAAATAAAAGTAAAAAATAAAGAACATTTAAATGAGTATTTAAAAATCATTGAACAAAAAGGCGGAGAAGGTCTTGTCGTTCGTGATGGAAGTTTAGAGTACTATGCCGGTCGTAATAACAATGCTTTAAAAGTAAAAAGTTATGTGAGATGCTGAGTGTAAAGTAGTTGGCTATAATGAGGGACAGGGTAAGTATAAAGGCTTAGTTGGTTCTTTGTCATGTAAAATGAAAAATAAGAAAGTTATAAAAATAGGAAGTGGACTGAGTAATGAGAAAAGAGATAATCCTCCAAAAATAGGCTCTATTATTACATTTAAATATTATGGACTTACATCAAAGGGGAAGCCAAGGTTTCCTATATTTTTAAGAATTAGAAAATAAAAGAGGAGTTAGTATTATTTTAAAATATCTTATACTCATTTTTTTAAGTTTGGGTAGCTTACATGCAACAGTAGATTTAAACAATGCCACAGCAGATGATTTACTAAAACTAAATGGCATTGGTAAAGCTAAGTCTCAAAAGATTATTGCCTATCGAGATGCCAATCAATGTTTTAAAAGTATAGATGAACTCGCAAGTATTGAAGGTATTAGTGAGAAAATTATCTCGAGTAATCGGGCAATTTTAAGCCTTGGTGTTTGTAGCAAAACGTTAGAAGAGTTGGAAGCATCGCGTTCAACATTTGTCGATGTTTTAGTTGATCCTATAAATATTACATTTGTAGTTGTCATTTTTATACTTGGATTTCTTGATCATAAAACAGGTAAAGACTTAAAAGGGCAGATAGTGAGTGTTGGAGTTTTAGGTACATTTGTAGGAATATTTATAGGTTTACAAGGTTTTAACCCTGCAGACATTGTAAATAGTGTAAATGAGATTTTAGTAGGACTAAAAACCGCCTTTTTTACCTCCATAGTTGGAATGAGTGTATCGACAATATTATCAGTGACTCAAACCCTAAAGGCTGCTCCTGAAAACGAGTAATGAATGGATGAGCATCTCGGATATGATGTCAGGACTTATGCTTATTTTTTTATTTATTGCGGTAAGTTTTATGATAGAAGTCGAATCGGAGAAGAAGGTGCTGGTCGATGTCGCGACTGAGTACAGAGATACGAAAGTAAACCTTAATGAGGCGCTTTTTTCTGAGTTTGAAAATGATTTGCTAGCTTGGGATGCCACAATTACTAAAGATAATAGCATCGTATTTTCTTCTCCTGAAGTTTTGTTTGAAGTGAGTAAAAGTGATCTAAAAGATGAATTTAAAATCATTTTACAAGAATTTTTTTCAAGATATATCGCTATTTTAACTTCAAAAGATTATGTGGATGAAATACTAGAACTTAGAGTTGAAGGACATACCTCAGATACATGGAAAAGTACTTCTTCAAAAAAAGAGATTTATCTTAAAAATATGGAACTTTCCCAAAGTAGAGCTTATAATGTTTTAGCATACTGTTATTCTTTAGAAGATGATATAATAAAAGAACATAGACCTTGGCTTGAAAAATACTTTAGAGCCAATGGAATGGCATTTTCTAAGTTACAAGAAAATGCAAGAAGAGTAGAATTTACTGTGCAGATGAAAAGTGAGAGTAAGGTTTATGAGATTTTGAAATAAATGATTTTTAATCAATGTATGGGTACAATTTAAGTAGCAAAGAGGTTTAAATGATGCAAAACACAAGAAGTTTAATAAATGAAATAAAATCTATTATCTTAAAGTATGCAAATCCAACTAGAATATATTTGTATGGTTCCCAGGCAAACGGCACAGCAAAAGAAGGTAGTGATATCGATATCGCCTATGATGATGAGAACTTTACGCAAAGCTATTTAATAGATGAAGATATTAACAATATTAAAACGCTTGTTAAAATAGATGTTCAAAATATTTCTAAAGCAGGAGATAGGTTTAAAAATAGAGTAAAATCAACTGGGAAAGTTTTATTTAGCTCGACTAAAAAATTACGAGCCGAAGATGGCTTGTATAATTTTTCTAATGCATTAGACAGGTATATAAATGTTTGCCAAAGAGAAAATGATTTTAAGTCTGATGGTTTTGAAGATGTATATTTAGACTTAGTCGTTAAAAGATTTGAATTTACTTATGAGATGTCTTGGAAATCATTAAAACGATATTTGGAATTTTTGGGACTAGAAGTAAAAAATCCAAGAATGACATTTAAAGAGGGATATACTCAAGGGATTTTAAAAGATGAAGAAATTTGGTTAGATATGATTGAGCAAAGAAATATATCTTCGCATATATGTGACGAATATGAAATTAAAGAGATCTTGGATAAAAAAGATGAATATAAGAATGCTTTTATTGATTTACGAATGATAATGACAACTAGTTTGCAAAGAGAATACTAATATGAATTATCAACACAACTTTAACCCCACCATATCCAATGAAGACGTATTTACTGAGATACTAAAAGAAAAAGAAACTATTGGTTACTACAATCTTGTAAAGCAAGATACAAGTGCTTTTAAAGAATACGCTAGTACTGTGAAACAAACTAATATTGTAGTTATAGGCATAGGTGGAAGTACACTTGGAACTTATGCAATATATAAGTTTTTAAAACATTCTAAGACATTAACTAAACAACTTTACTTTCTAGAAACAACAGACCCTATAGACATAAAATCAAAAATAGAAGCCATAGACTTAGAAGACACTCTTTTTGTTGTTATATCTAAGTCTGGAACTACAATCGAAACTGTATCAATCTTTAAATATATAAACTCACTTGTAAAATGTGATAAGAACAATACTTTAGTAATAACAGAACATGATTCTAAGTTAAATACTTATGCTCAGGCAAACGATATAAAAACATTTCCTATTCCAAAAGATGTTGGTGGTAGATTTTCTGTCTTTTCTGCTGTTGGACTTCTTCCTCTAGCTATTGTTGGAATGAACATTGATGATATTTTACAAGGCATTAAGAAGACCTCTGAATCTTTTTTTAAAAAAGAAGAAGTGTATGAAAGACTTATAAAAAAAGCAAGATTTTTTACAGAATATAAAAATAGTTTCAACATAAATGTAGTCTTTTCGTACTCTTCACGCTTAGAGGGCTTTAACAAGTGGTATATACAGTTATGGGGTGAAAGTTTAGGTAAAGTAGACATTAACTCGACAAGACAAGGTTTAACACCTATTGGAATTATTGGACCAATCGATCAACATTCATTTTTACAGCTAATAGTTGAAGGAAAACGAGATAAAACAGTAACAGTTATAAAAGTAGATGACTTTGATAATAATTTGAAAATCCCAAGTGTAAAACTAAAAGGTCTAGAAGAGTTAGATTATATCGATGGTATAGAGTTTTCTTCACTCATAAATAAGCAGGCAGATGCTACAATAGCGTCAATTAATAACCTTAATGATATTCCTTGTGATGTAATCACCATAGATGGCGTGTGTGAAAAAGCAATAGCTAGTTTGATGTTTGAGTATGAACTTCTTACCTCTGTATGCGCTAAGTTTATGTATATAAATGCTTATGATCAACCTGGTGTTGAAAGTGGAAAGAAAATATTAAAGGAACAACTTGCAAGAAAATAGTATAAGACATATAGAAGAAGAGTTAGGCAAAGGTTTTATTAACTTTGCTAATATTGGTACGGTACTTATCTTTTTAAAGTTATTTGTAGATAATTTTAACTATAGTTATTTAATCAGTGGAGGGTTTAATTCCCCGACCCTTGGGTCGTGATATAAGATAATAACCTCTGGATATACCACTACTTTTTAGTTTACGAAAAAAAGTTTTAGCGTTTAGCTAAAAGGCTTGCCTCGGGGTTGTTGATTAGTGGGAATAGTATTTTTTATTGCTTTTTATTTTACCGGTATTCAAATAATAAAAAAATCAGAAGGGGAGCAAGGTGGAAAATAGTGGAAACGAAATGGCATATTTTATTATAGGCTTAACCCTAATTGTATTTATTGCTGGTTTTTATGTAGATAAGATAGATTTTAAAAAAACAAATAAAAAGAATCATCATTAATATGAATAAAACAAGTAAAATATACATAGCAGGTCATAGTGGATTAGTTGGTAGTGCAATAGTTAAAAATCTACAATCTAAAGGCTATACAAACTTAATATATAAAACTCATAAAGAGTTAGATTTATTAGATAGTGTAGCAGTAGCAAACTTCTTTAAAACTGAAAAACCAGAGTATGTAATACTTGCAGCTGCAAAAGTAGGTGGCATAGTAGCAAACAACACTTACAGAGCAGACTTCATTTATGAAAACTTACAGATTCAAAACAATGTAATTCATCAAAGCTACCTACACAAGGTAACAAAACTATTGTTTCTAGGAAGTACTTGCATCTACCCAAAAAAATGCACCACAACCTATGAGAGAAGATAGCCTTTTAACTTCAGAACTAGA
The DNA here is from genome assembly GCA_030949825.1 of Sulfurimonas sp. Lineage (GTDB taxonomy): Bacteria > Campylobacterota > Campylobacteria > Campylobacterales > Sulfurimonadaceae > Sulfurimonas. The sequence continues at coordinate 40,072 of JAUZSC010000011.1, read as the reverse complement.
ATACACAAATGAACCATACGCCATAGCAAAGATAGCAGGTATAAAGATGTGTGAAAGTTACAATATTCAATATGGTACAAACTTTATATCTGTAATGCCTACAAATCTTTATGGACCAAATGACAACTTTGACTTAGAAACTTCACATGTGTTACCAGCACTTTTAAGAAAGATGCATGAAGCAAAAGTAAATAATACCCCTCAAGTTGAGATATGGGGAAGTGGCAAACCACGAAGAGAATTTTTATATAGTGAAGATATGGCAGATGCTTGTGTGTTTTTACTTGAGAGTAGAGACTTCAAAGACACAATCGGAACCGATGCTTTAGCTTCGGCAAATACAGAAATAAGAAACACCCATATAAACATAGGAGCAGGTATAGATATATCTATAAAAGAATTAGCACTAACTATTAAAAATATTGTTGGATATAACGGCGAACTTTATTTTAATGACACTAAACCAGATGGTACTATGATAAAACTAACTGACCCTTCTAAGTTACATAGTTTAGCCTGGAAACATAAAGTAGAACTTGAAGATGGTATTGGAACTATGTATGAATGGTATTTAAAGGTTGAGAATGAATAAAATATTAAATCTTATAGGAAGAACAAAAGAATTATTTACAGATGATATTAAAAATAAGAGTGAAGAATTGAAAAACATAGTTTCAACTTCAACTTTTTTAGTAATTGGAGCCGCAGGTTCTATTGGTCAAGCTGTAACAAAAGAGATCTTTAAGCGAAATCCAAAAAAGTTACATGTTGTAGATATATCTGAAAACAATATGGTAGAACTTGTAAGAGATATTAGAAGTTCATACGGTTATATAGATGGAGAATTTGCAACTTTTGCACTTGATATTGGTTCTTTTGAGTATGATGCATTTATAAAATCAGATGGTAAATATGATTATGTATTAAATCTTTCCGCTTTAAAGCATGTACGAAGTGAAAAAGACCCTTTTACCCTTATGCGGATGATTGAAACAAATGTATTTAATACAGATAAAACTATAAAACAATCTATAGCAAATAAAACTAAAAAGTATTTTTGTGTAAGTACAGATAAAGCTGCAAACCCTGTAAATATGATGGGAGCGTCAAAAAGAATTATGGAGATGTTTGTGCATAAAAATTCTATGGATATAAAAGTATCAATGGCAAGATTCGCAAATGTTGCTTTTAGTGATGGTAGTTTACTTCATGGATTTAACCAACGAATACAAAAAAATCACCCTATAGTAGCACCAAATGATATAAAAAGATACTTTGTAACACCACAAGAATCTGGTGAACTTTGTCTTATGTCTTGTATCTTTGGAGAAAATAGAGATATATTTTTTCCTAAACTAAGTGAAAATTTACATCTTATCTCTTTTGCTGATATTGCAGTAAAGTATCTTGAAGATTTAGGCTATGAAGCATATTTGTGTAAAGATGAAGATGAAGCTAGAAAGTTAGCTAAAACTTTGCCACAAGTGGGGAAATGGCCTTGTCTATTTACTTCAAGTGATACAACTGGAGAAAAAGATTTTGAAGAGTTTTTTACAGAACGCGAGACTTTAGATATGGATAGATTTGAAAATCTTGGTGTTATCAAAAATGAAGCGATTTTTGATGAAGAGAAGTTAAACCATTTTGAAAAAACTATCAAAAACTATAAAAACAGTCTCTCATGGACAAAAGAGGAAATTATAAAAGAATTTTTTACAATGATTCCAGATTTTGGACATAAAGAGACTGGTAAATATCTTGATGGGAAGATGTAAACATGTATAAAGATATAGTAGATTTCATTCAAAAACTTTACAATACTAAAGAGTTTTTACCTCTTCACGAACCAAGGTTTATAGGGAATGAAAAAAAATATATAAACGAAGCGATAGATTCTACATTTGTTTCAAGTGTTGGGAAGTATGTAACACAACTAGAAGAGATGGTCGCTGAGTTTTCAGGAACTAAATATGCAGTAGCTACATCAAACGGAACATCCGCTTTACACATAGGCTTAAAACTGGTTGGAGTTGATGAAACATGTGAGGTTATTACACAGCCTTTGACTTTCATCGCTACTGCAAACGCCATTAGTTACTGCAGTGCAAAGCCTGTGTTTGTAGATGTAGATAAAGAAACATTAGGCTTGTCTCCTTCAAAGCTCAAAGAGTTTTTAGAAGAGTTTACATTTATGAATGAAGCAAACGAGTGCATAAATAAAACTACAAATAAAACAATAAAAGCCTGTGTTCCAATGCACACTTTTGGTCATCCATGTAAAATAGATGAGATAGTTAGCATTTGTGATGAGTATAATATAAGTGTTGTAGAAGATGCTGCTGAATCTCTTGGCTCATACTATAAGGGAAAACATACTGGTAGTTTTGGGAAAGTTGGTGTATTTAGTTTTAATGGAAATAAAATCATCACTACTGGTGGTGGTGGTATGCTAGTGACAGATGATGCAGAGTTAGCTAAAAGAGCAAAACACATCACAACCACTGCAAAAGTTCCAGACCCTTACGAGTATGTTCATGATGAGATAGGCTATAACTATAGACTTACAAACTTAAGTGCGGCACTAGGTGTGGCACAGATGGAACAACTTCCTTTTTTCATTGAAAAACAGAGAGAGTTAGCAAAAGAATATGAAGCTTTTTTTAAAGAGTCAGATATAGAGTTTATAACTGAGCCTGAAAATTCTACTTCCAACTATTGGCTAAACGCAGTGATTTTAAAGAATAGACAAACGCGAGATGACTTTTTAAAATGCACTAACGACAATGGCATTATGACTCGTTGCATCTGGAGACTTATGAATAAGTTGGAAATGTTTAAAGATTGTCAATCTGGGGACTTGTCAAACTCGGAATGGTTTGAAGATAGAGTTGTGAATATTTCTAGTAGTATTGTGATATAACTAACTATGAATAATTTAATAAAATATAATAATGGTGAGATTGAGCTATCTGTATCTTTTGAAAATGATACGGCTTGGCTTAGTCAATTACAAATATCAGAGCTATTTGAAACAAGTTCTGATAATGTCAGTCTGCATTTTAAAAATATTTATAAAGAGCAAGAGTTAGATGAACATGCAACTACCGAGGATTTCTCGGTAGTTCGTCAAGAAGGCACTAGAAAAGTAAAAAGAACAATAAGGCATTACAATTTAGATGCTGTTATTTGTGTAGGGTATAGAGTTAGTTCCTATAAAGCTACAAAATTCCGTCAGTGGGCGACATCTATTTTAAAAGAGTATATATCAAATGGCTACGCTATCAATACTCATAAAATTACAGAACAAAGACTACACAATCTTGAAAATGATATGGATTTAGTAAAATCAAAAATTAAAGATAATACGCTAGAGATCAAGCAAGGTATATTTTATGAAGGACAAATCTTTGATGCCTACATATTTATAAATAAATTACTCTCAAACGCCAAAAATGAAGTAATACTTATAGATAATTATATAGATGAAACAATATTAACTATTTTCAGTAAATATCCAAATATAAAGTTTACAATCAAAACAAAAATAGTCTCCAAACAATTAAAATTGGATATAGAAAAAGATAATAAACAATTCAATAATTTAGAGATAAAAATTTCAAGTAAATATCATGATAGATTTTTGATTATAGATAATGAAGAGTTATATCATATTGGTGTAAGCTTAAAAGACTTAGGAAATAAAATATTTGCTTTCAATAAGATGGATATAAAAAACCTTGAATTCTTGGAAAAAAAACAATGAGTGTGCCAAGCAAAGCTAAGGCAATCAAGCTGGACAATCCAGCTCAGGTAAAGATTAGCCATCAGCCTGAAACCAAACTACACATATTAGGCGGTAACAAATAATATGAAGCTGTAGTAAGGGCAGTCTATCAGCCACAATGCTTCGGCGTGAAGGTGTTGAGCCCCGTAATATTTGATGAATTGATTGTTTTGGAACTTGGGAGAGCCTTGTGATTTCTGAATGTTATGCCTAGAGCCGAAGAGGTTAGGGTGTAATTTCACAAGGCAGTCGGATTAATCCATAGTAGAGGTGTAAATAGGGTAATGCCTATTGAGGTTGAAATAAACCACTCGAAGGGATTAACAATTTAATGTAAGGAGGTAACTTAACAATGTCAAACTCGGAGTTGAATAACACTTTGTATAAATTATCTTCTCTATCAAAGTGTGCGAAAGAGAATAAAACATTTCAGTTTGAGAGCTTAGCTCATCATCTAAATGTAGAGTTCCTAAAAGATTGCTACAACAACCTTGCTAGAAACAAGGCAGTAGGAATAGATAAAGTAAGCTGGCAAGATTATAATAGTAATTTGGATGAAAATCTGAGAAAGCTAGTGCAAAGATTGAAAAATAAATCTTTTAGACCACTTCCTGCAAAAAGAGTGTATATCCCTAAAGGGAATAGTGAAACAAGACCCTTAGGAATTTCAACTATTGAAAATAAGATAGTAGAGAGTGGTATATCACAAATATTGCAAAGTATCTATGAGATGGACTTTTTAGATTGCTCTTATGGTTTTAGACCAAAAGAAATACACATCAAGCACTTAACCAAATAGATACAACTATTATGAGTAAACCTGTAAATCATATTGTAGAAGCAGACATCAAAGGTTTCTTTGATAATGTAAACCACAATATGTTGATAGAGTTCCTAAATATTAGAATAAAAGACAGTAGTTTGATATTTCTAATAAAGAGATTTCTAAAAGCAGGATATATTGATGATAATCTACTTATTAAAACAGATGTAGGTACTCCTCAAGGAAGTATCTTAAGTCCACTATTAGCTAATATATTTTTGCACTATGTTTTAGATACTTGGTTTGAAAAAGAGGTAAAAACACATATCAGAGGATACTGCGAACTTGTTCGCTACGCCGATGATTTCGTATGCTTAGTTCAATATAAAGATGATGCTAATAAAATAGTATCAGCACTATACAAACGATTTAACAAATATGGATTAACGCTACATCCTGATAAAACAAGAGTCTTCTCGTTTGGTAGATTTGAAAGAGGTAACTCTCAAAATAAAAATCGTAAAGCCAATACATTTGACTTTTTAGGTTTTACTCACTTTAGTGATAAAACAAGAAAAGGATACTTTAAAGTAGGGCGAAAAACAGCAATGAAGAAATTTAGAGCTAAAATAAAAGAGTTGAATATTTGGTTAAAACAGATAAGAAACTTAGTCCCTACAAAAGAGTGGTGGAAAATACTACAAGCTAAACTAAGAGGACACTTTCAATACTATGGAGTAAGTGGAAACTTCCCATCTATTAAAAGGTATTACTCTTTAGCTTTAAAAATGGTTCATAAATGGTTAAATCGTAGAAGCCAGAAGAAAAGTATGAGTTGGAGTAAATTATATAATTACTTAACTCTATACCCACTTCCACAACCAAGTATAAAACATAATTTCTACACTTTATCTCATGAGTTTGTGAGTTAAATTGAAGAGCCGTATGAGGGAAATCTTCAAGTACGGTTCTGTGAGGGGCATTCTGCACCTCCGAAATATTAAATTAAATAAAAAGGAGGGTGGCGATGTCTACTCTACAACCAAAAATACTTCTCATAGGTGGTGGTGGACATTGTAAATCAGTGATTGATGTTATTGAATCTGAGGGTAAATATACTATTGCTGGAATTATAGATAAGAAAGAGTTATTAGGGCAAAAAGTATTGGGCTACGAAGTTATTGGCTGTGATGATGACTTAGAAAGATTACATAAGACTTATACATATGCAGTAGTAACGGTAGGACAAATTAAGTCAAATAGTTTAAGAGTCAAGCTTTTTAATATTTTAAAAGATATAGGCTATAAAATGCCAGTTGTTAAATCTCCACTATCTTATGTTTCTAAGCACTCTTTTATAGATGAAGGTACAATTATAATGCATCAAGCATTAGTAAATGCAGATGCTAAAATCGGTAAAAATTGTATCATAAATACAAAGGCATTAGTTGAGCATGATTCAACAGTAGAGGATAATTGTCATATTAGTACAGGAAGTATCATAAATGGTGGAACAGTAGTTAGAAAAAATACATTTTTTGGGAGTAATTCAATGGCAAAAGAATATATAGAAATAAAAGCAAATTCTGTTATAGGGGGGGGTACAACTCTCTTAAAATAGGTTATTTCGCTGATGGTAAATGGAGTCATGAAGCATTTAAAAAAATAATCTCTGATAATACTATTGAGATAATGTTTATCTGTGTGAGATATGATACAAGTGATGAAGTATTAAAAGAATATTGTGATAAATATAGTATTGAATATTTAAAATATAAAGATATAAATTCTAATAATTTTTTAGAAAAAGTAAAGAAGTATAATTGTGATTTATTTGTTTCAATGTCTTTTAATCAAATCTTTAAAAAAGATATTATAAATATGTGTAGACTAAAAACTATAAATTGTCATGCAGGTAAACTACCGTTCTATAGAGGTAGAAATATTTTAAACTGGGTTCTCATTAATGATGAACAAGAGTTTGGGATAACTGTGCACTATGTAGATAGTGGCATAGATACAGGAGATATAATAATGCAAAGAAGTTATAAAATCAAAAATAGTTATACTTACCAAACATTGTTAGAAGTGTCATTTATGGAATGTGCTAATATTTTATATGATAGTATAAAATTACTTCAGCAATCAAATATTGAACCAATAAAGCAAACTACTCTTAATAGTGTAGGGTTTTATTGTACACAAAGAAAAATAGGGGATGAAATCTTGAATTGGAATCAAACAAGTAGAGAGATTTTTAATTTTGTTCGAGCAATTTGTAATCCTGCTCCAATGGCAAGAGCCTTTATTAATGGAGAAGAGATGAAAATAAATAAAGTTGAAGAAATAAAAAATGCCCCCTCATATAAATGTGTAATCGGTGCAGTTTTAAACAAAGATAATGATGGATTTTTAGTAAAAACAAATGATAATTTTGTAAAAGTAGTAGAATATGAATATGATGGTAAGTTTAGAGTAGGAGATAGATTTGAAGTCAAATAAAGTATTTATAATCGCAGAAGCTGGAGTTAATCATAATGGCTCCCTTGAACTTGCAAAAGAACTCATAGATGTAGCTGTTGAAATATAAATGTGTAATCGGTGCAGTTTTAAACAAAGATAATGATGGATTTTTAGTAAAAACAAATGATAATTTTGTAAAAGTAGTAGAATATGAATATGATGGTAAGTTTAGAGTAGGAGATAGATTTGAAGTCAAATAAAGTATTTATAATCGCAGAAGCTGGAGTTAATCATAATGGCTCCCTTGAACTTGCAAAAGAACTCATAGATGTAGCTGTTGAAGCTGGTGTAGATGCAGTAAAATTTCAAACATTTAAAGCAGAAAAACTTGTAAGTAAAAATGCACAAAAAGCAGAGTACCAAAAAGAAAATATTGGAGATGGTGACAAGAGCCAATTTAATATGTTAAAAAATTAGAATTAGATGTAGATACTCATCATCAACTTATAGAGTATTGTAATTCTAAAAACATGATGTTTCTCTCAACACCATTTGACCATGAGAGTATAGAACTTTTAAACTCCTTAGGTTTAGAGATATTTAAAATTCCTAGTGGGGAAATTACTAATCTTCCCTATCTACGACATATTGGTAAACTTGATAAAAAAGTAATCCTTTCTACTGGTATGGCAGATATTGGCGAGATAGAAGATGCACTAGATATTTTGACACAATCAGGAACTTCAAAAGAAAACATCACCGTACTTCATGCAAACACAATGTACCCAACTCCTATGGAAGATGTAAACTTAAACGCTATGTTAACTATTGGTAAAACTTTTGATGTGGCGTTTGGATATAGTGACCACACTTTAGGCATAGAAGTAGATATCGCTGCTGTTGCGATGGGTGCTTCTTGCATTGAAAAGCATTGTACACTTGACAAAACTATGCAAGGACCAGATCACAAAGCTTCTTTGGAACCTGAAGAACTCAAAGCAATGGTAAAAGCAATACGAAACATTGAACTAGCTCTAGGAAGTAGTATAAAAAAACCTTCAAAAAGTGAAACTCCAAATATGAAAGTTGCTAGAAAATCACTTGTAGCAAGTAAAGCCATAAAAAAAGGTGAACTCCTTAGTGAAGATAATCTCGCTATTAAAAGACCTGGGAATGGTATAAGTCCAATGAGATGGGATGAGATAGTTGGAAGTGTTGCTAGTAAAGATTATGCTGAAGATGAGTTGATATGAAAAATGTAGAGATATTTCAGGGGGAGAGTGGAGCTATTGAGTTTCGTGGAGATGGTGAACATGAAACAGTTTGGGCAACACAAAAACAAGTTGCAATGCTTTTTGGAACAAAAGTTCCAGCCATAAATAAGCATATAAAAAATATTTTAGCAGAAGATGAGTTAGACTTTTCAACTATTTCCAAAATGGAAACAATTCAAGTGGAAGGAAAAAGAGAGGTTAAAAGAACCGTTGAGTTTTATAACCTCGATATGATAATCGCTATAGGATATAGAGTCAATTCAAAATTAGCCACTAAGTTTAGAAAATGGGCAAGCTCAATTTTAAAAAAATATCTCATAGATGGTTATGCCGTAAATGAAAAAAAGCTCTCTACTACAAAAGAGTTGCTTAACAACTTAAAAGCAACGATAGATTTTTTAGCATCTAAAGAGATAGAACAAGGAGAAGAGATATTTTCTCTTCTTAAAACATACACAAAAACACTCTCTCTACTTGAAGAGTATGATAAAAGTTCTATAGAAGATTTTGAAGGAAAAGAAACTTCTTATAAACTTACTTATAGTGAAACTAAAGATATTCTTGCTACTCTTAAAAAAGAGCTTATGAAGAAAAAAGAAGCAACAAAATTATTTGCTAATGAAAAAGCAGATGAACTTGATGGAATTATAGGGAATTTATATCAGACATTTGGAGGGATGGAACTCTATCCTAGTATTGAAGATAAAGCTTCTCATTTACTCTATTTTATCATCAAAGACCATCCTTTTAACGATGGGAACAAACGCAGTGCTTCTTTTTTGTTTATATATTTCTTAAATAAGTGTGATTATCTCTATAAATCAAATGGGGAAAAGAAAATAAATGAAAATGCACTCACAACACTTACCCTTTTAGTCGCAAGTAGTAACCCTAATGAAAAAGATCTTTTGATAAAACTTATTAAACATCTTATCTTTGAGAAAGAGGATGATTTAATATGAATGACTTAGTTGTAAGTAATGCTTAATATTTTAGAGTCTCAAACTGTTGAATTTAAACAGATATGGAAAAATGAATATCTTAAAACTATTTGTGCATTTGCTAATACTGATGGTGGAATTTTATATATTGGGATAGATGATAATTCCAACATAATTGGATTAGAAGATATAAAAAAGATTATTGAAGTTTTGCCAAATAAAATAAACAATAAACTTGGACTTTTAGTTGATGTGATTTTAAAACAAGCTGATGAAAAAGAATATATAGAGTTAAATGGTGGAAATTTAACAAATTTTTTACTTAAAAAGTATGGAAAAACTTGGGATGACATCGTAGAAGAAAATTTTACACTTGATGAGGTAGACCTTAACACCATAGAAAAGTTTAAAATCTTAGCTAAAGATAGAGTGCCAAATATACAAAATGAAACAAATCTTGAACAATTTTTACAAAAGTTAAATCTATATGATGGAAAATATATCAAAAGAGCAGCTATTTTACTTTTTGCAAAAGATCCTCAAAAATACTATATACAGTCTCACTCTAAAATAGGACGATTTTTAAGTGAAACAGACATTCAAAGTAGTGATATAATAGAAGGAAACTTGATAGAACAAGTTGATATGATAATGGATGTGTTGAGGTTAAAATATCTAAAAGCATATATATCTTATGAGGGTATGCATAGACGAGAAAAATTAGAGTATCCGTATGAAGCACTCAGAGAAGCGGTAATAAATGCACTGATACATAGAGACTATACAAACACATCAAATTTACAGATAAAAGTATATGATGATAAACTTGTTATGTATAACGGTGCTACTTTAAGCAGTGAAGTACCCATAGAAAAGTTTAATCAACCACATCAGTCAAAACCATTTAACCCAACTATGGCAAGTGTATTTTATAAGTGCGGGTATATAGAAAATTGGGGTAGAGGGACTTTAAATATTATAAATCAATGTGTAGAGTATGGACTAACTAAACCAACTTTTGAGTATGAATGGACGGCTGTTATTACTACTTTTTATAAAAATGAGGGTGTAAATGAGGGTGTAAATCTTTTATATGAAACTATTAAAAAAGCACCAAACAAACGCTCAACATTTTTTGCTAAAGAGTTAAATACATCTGTAAAAAATATAGAACGATGGCTTAAGCAACTTAAAGACCAAGATAAAATAGAATTTAAAGGTGCATCTAAAACAGGAGGGTATGTAGCGAAATGAGTAACTTTATATCAAAGAGTCAAATATGCAATTAAACCATATTAACAATGTTCAAAAAATAAATCCACCTTTGTACTTAGAGTTACAAAGAAAAGATATTAAAGATAAGACACTCCTTTATGTGTATGTTCCTCAAAGTTCACAAGTGCATAGACTCAATGGTAAAATATTTGATAGAAATGGGGATAGTGATTTAGACATAACAAATAACACAAATCAAGTAGCCTCTATGTACATACAAAAACAAAATTATTTTAGTGAAAGTAAGGTGTTTCATCATATATCTATGGATGATTTAGAACCTAAGCTATTTGATAGAGCTAGAATAATGGCAAAAAACAATAATCACGGAATGCATACATGGGAAACTATGTCAGATATGGAAATACTTAAAAGTTCAGGGCTTTATAAAAAAGATGTAGAAACATCAAAAGAGGGTATAACCTTAGCTGGTATTTTACTTTTTGGTAAAGATTTAACTATACAAAATGCTATTCCTTTTCATAAAATTGATGCCATCCTAAGAGAAGCAATTGTAAATTTACTTATGCATAGAGAGTATAGTAATCTTTTTGTATCTAAGCTCATAATACAAAAAGATAAAGTTGTATTTGAAAATGCAAATAAGGCTACTGAATTTAAAGAGATAACACTAGAGAACTTTACACCATTTCCAAAAAATCCATCTATTGCAAAAGTGTTTAGAGAAATTGGATTTGCGGAAGAGTTGGGTAGTGGGGTTAGAAATATGTTTAAATATTCTAAAGCTTATGGTGGAAGTGACCCAAAAATACTAGAAGAAAAGGTATTTACTACGACTATATTATTACATGAATTAGAAAACCATATTTTAGTTAATGACCAAGCTACCCCTCAAGCTGAGGCCCAAGCTGAATTAAATATGACTGAATTGAAAATATTGGATTTGCTAGAGACTAAAGATTTGTCATCACAGGAGTTAGTTGAATTGTTAAGTTTAAAATCATTATCTGGGGGATTAAAAAAAGCCATAAAAAACCTATTGAACTTAAACCTTATAGCATTAACAATTCCAGATAAACCAAAAAGTCCAAATCAAAAATATAAGAGTGTATAGGAGGTTATTTTGAAAAATAGAAGAAAAACATATGTAGCTACAGGTACTAGAATTGAATATGGACATTGTAAATGAATAAAAAAATAGCATTTTTAACGACAATATTTCCAATGAAAAAAGAGTACTTAATTGATTTTTTCAATTCATTACAGAATCAAACAATTAATAAATTTGATATAATTGTAGTTAATGATGGATATAATGACTTTGATAAAATAAAAATGCATTATGGAAACAATTTAAATATAATAGAATTGAAATATTCTAATAGTATTGCAAAAAATAGGGAGTATGGTATAAACTATTGTATAGAAAATAATTACGATATTTTAATTTTTGGTGATAGTGATGATTATTTTGATGAAAATAGAGTAGAGAAGTCTATTGAGCTATTAAAAACTAATGATATAGTAGTTAATGATTTAAGTTTATTTAATGAAAATGCTATTTATGAAAAAAAATACATTTCAAATAGAATTGAAAATAATTCTATTATTAATATAGAATTTATCAGAGATAAAAATATATTTGGATTATCTAATACAGCAATATTATTAAAAAATTTAGATAAAATATCTCTTTATGATGATTTAATAGCTGTTGATTGGTATATCTTTACTTTACTGTTGTTAGGTAGCAAAAAAAGCAATTTTTACTAATGAAACTGTGAGCTACTATAGACAATATGATGCTAATACGGTTGGATTAAAAGAATTAGATTTAGAATCGCTAAAAAAAGGTATTGAAGTAAAAAAATTACATTATGAGAGTTTAAAAAAAGTTACTAATAAATATAATGATGAAATTGAAAGATTAGAAAAGATTAAACTTGAATTAAGAACTCAAAAAATTAAAAATCCACTTTGGTGGGAATTAATTTAATTAAGGATGAATAAAATGAAAATTAATTTAACAAAAAATAAAGAGGTATTTAATTATTGTAAACCATATATTATTGCTGAACTAGGTTCAAATCATAACGGTGATATGAAGTTAGCTAAAAAAACTAATAGTTGAAGCAAAAGAGGCAGGTGCCGATTGTGTTAAATTTCAAAGTTGGTCAAAAAATACACTATTTGCACAAAAGAAATTTGAAGATAATTATTTTATAGCTGATGACTACAGAGATAGAACTGATTATACTCTTGAAGAGATTGTTGATGCATATTCTATATCGGAAGATGAATTATTGGAAATGAAAAAATTTGCTGATGAAGTTGGTATTGATTGTACATCAACACCTTTTAGTAAAACAGAGGCCGATTTTTTAGTGGATAAGTTGGATACACCTTTTATAAAAGTTGCTTCAATGGACTTGAATAATTATCCTTTCTTAGAATACCTTGCTAAAAAAAATAAGCCTATTATTATCTCGACAGGATTGAGCGAGCTTTATGAGATTGATAAAGCAGTTAAAACTATAGAAAATGCTGGAAATACTCAAATAGTTATACTTCATTGTGTTGCGACATACCCACCTGAAGATAAAGATGTAAATCTTAATAATATTAAAACTCTTATGACTACATATCCAGAGTATCCAATCGGTTTTTCAGACCATACACTTGGAACTGCAATACCATTGGCATCAGTGGTATTAGGTGTTTGTTTGATAGAAAAACACTTTACACTTGACAAAAATATGGAAGGGTGGGATCACAAAGTTTCTGCTACAAAAAGTGAAATGAAAGAGATAGTAGAAAATGCAGGTAGAATTTCTGAAGCCTTAGGTTCTTTTAGAATTTCAGCAACAGAGAGTGATGAAAAGAAAAAAGAGTTCAGAAGAAGTATAGTTATTACAAGAGAGATGAAAAAAGGGGATGTTATAAATATAAAAGATATTGACTATAAAAGACCCGGTGGTGGATTTAATCCTGATATGACTGATTTTTTAGTTGGCAGAATAGTTAATAAAGATTTGAAATTTGACCATATTTTGACTAAAGAGGATATTGTTTAATGAATTTCAAAAAACTTTGTTACAAACTATCACAATTATTGACATTAGATGATGTGCTAAATGCACTTGAAATTGTAGGAGTTGGCTCAATCATCGTAATTGATGATAAATTCACTTTAATAGGAATCATCACAGATGGAGATGTCCGTCGTGCTCTTTTAAAAAAAGAAAAGGACATAGAAACAATTATCAATAAAAATCCTGATGTTTGGAAAGATATACAATCTCGACAATCAGGTATAAATCATTTAAAAAAAATTCATAGAAATATTTTACCTATAATTAATAATAAAAAAGTGCTAGTTGATATTTTATGTTTAGATGAAATAAGTTTTAATACAATATCTAATCCAGTAGTTATTATGGCAGGAGGTCTTGGAACAAGATTATATCCATTAACAAAAGAAACTCCAAAGCCAATGCTTCATATCAATGGAAAGCCAATATTAGAAAGAATTATAGAAAAATTAATTATGCAAGGCTTCCAAATTTTTTATTTTTCTATAAATTATCTAGGTGAACAAATCAAAGAATATTTTCAAGATGGAAGTAAATGGGATGTTGCAATTAAATATATTGAAGAGACAAAAAGGCTAGGTACGGCAGGCGCATTATTTCAATTAAAAGAAAAAATAAATGAACCATTCCTTGTGATGAATGGGGATATTATTACCGATTTAGATTTTAGAAATCTGCTGTCTTTTCACTTCGCTACGAAAAGTTTATCAACAATGTGTGTATATAAACAAATTCACCAAGTGCCGTTTGGTGTAGTAGAGTTTAATGATAATAAAAAGATAATTAGAATGAAAGAAAAGCCTAAAAATGAGTATCATATAAATATGGGAATTTACGCTATTAATCCTAAATCATTACAATATATTTCAAACAATGAATATTTTGACATGCCTACGTTGTTCCAAAATATATTAGATGATGGTAAGTTATCTGATGTTTATGTATTTGATGGCTTATGGAATGATATAGGTAGAATTGAAGACTATGAGTCAGCAAATGATATTAATTAGATAAAAGGAAATGGTATAGATGAAAACAGCAGTAATTCTTCAGGCTAGAATGAATTCAACAAGACGACCATATAAAATTTCTGCTATATATAATGAAAAACCATTGTTATATTGGCAAATTAAAAGGTTACAACAAAATAAAAAAGTAAGTGAAATTATTGTTGCTACAACAAAGGAAGATTTGGATGATGTAACAGAATTTATTGCATTACAAGCTGGAGCAAAAGTTTTTAGAGGTGATACAAATGATGTTATGAAAAGATATATAAATGCATCTGAATACAATAGAATTAATAATATAATTAGGGTCTGTGGGGACGATCCTTTAGTTGATCCAGAATGTGTAGAAAAACTTAGTATAGAATTAGAGTTGAATCAAAACAGTGTAATTACAGCTAGTCATAATAAAGGATGGTTATTGGGTACATCTGCGGAAGCCTTTTCATTAGATAATTTAAAGAAAGCATATAATTGTTCTACACTAGAAGAAAAAGAGCATGTTGTATTACATTTTTACAATAATCAAGATCAATTTAAATTGATAAAGATGATACCTGACTTCTTTTATCAAGATTTGTCTTTTACTGTAGATTATCCAGAAGATGTACATAATGTTAAAGATATATTGTCATTTTTCAAGAATATTGATTTTACTCAAGAAGAATTAATTAAAGCGTTAGAGAATAAAAAAATTAAAATAAGTTATATTAGAAATGATAGCTATAACATATGAGGATAAAAAATGAAATACAAGAAATCTTTTGATATAAATAAAAAACTACATACCTTAATACCGGGTGGAAGTCATACTTATAGTAAAGGTGAAGACCAGTTTCCATATAATTCGCCACGAGTCATGTCGCATGCAAAAGGTGCATATACTTGGGACTTGGATGGAAATAAGTTTATTGATTGGGCAATGGGAAATAGGGTGTTTATACTAGGACATGCTTTTGATGAAGTAGACAATGCTGTAATAAAAGCAATAAAAAATGGTACAAACTATACAAGGCCAGGAATTTTGGAATATGAAGTTGCTGACTATCTTATAAATAATCATTTTGAAAATAAATTTGATATGGTTAAATTTGGAAAAAATGGCTCTGATGTTACAACAGCAGCTATAAAATTAGCTAGAGCATACACCGGACGAAAATATATTTTAGTGTGTGCTAGTCATCCTTTCTTCTCTATTCATGATTGGTTTATAGGTTCTACTGATATGAACTGTGGGACGGTAGATACTGAAAGAGATTATACACTTAAGTTTATCTATAACGATAGAGAAAGTGTTGAAAAAGTTTTTGAAGAATACAAAGACCAAATTGCAGGTATTATTTTAGAACCTGTTAAAAATGACTCTTTATATTTAAATGCTTCAGAAAATGATTATCATTTGGAGACTATAAAACAAAAAGACAACTCATCTGATAATAATTTTTTACAATATTTAAGAAAAAAAGCTGATAAAGAAGGAAGTGTTCTTATTTTTGATGAGATGATTTCTGGCATGAGATTTGATACTAAAGGTGCGCACTCTTTGTATGACGTTTATCCTGACTTATCAACCTTTGGTAAATCAGTATCAAATGGTTACTCATGTTCTTTTTTAGTTGGCAAAAAAGAGATTATGGAATTAGGTGGATTAAAACACAGTAAAGAAAGAGTTTTTTTATTGTCTCAAACACATGGTTCTGAAACAGTAGGCCTTTCAGCATTATTAGCAACATTAAAAGCTTGTAAAAAGCATGATGTATCAAATCATATCTGGAAAATAGGAAAAAAACTAAAAGAAGATTTTAATCAATTAGTCAATAAAGAAAATGCTTCAGAATATTTTAGAATTATAGGATTTGATGCAAATCCACAAATATTGTGTACGCACAAAGACGGTATTTTTTGGCCAGAACTACATACATTTTTTCATGATAAAGTTATAAATAATGGTGTATTTATTCCTTGGATCACTATCACTTATAGCCATAAAGAAGAACATATAAAATTAACAATGGATGCAATAAAAAAAGCGATAAAAGAATTAAAACCACTAATTGAAAATAATGAGGTTAGAAAATTATTAGTTGGTGAAGCTGTTAAACCAGTATTTAGAAAATACAACTAATGACAATAGCTACTGTTTCACTAAATCAGATATGGGAAGATAAAAAATCGAATATACTCTTATGCGAAGAGTATATAGAAGAAGCATCAAGAAAAAAAGTGGATTTGATTATATTTCCAGAGATGACTCTTACCGGTTTTTCTACAAATATAGAGAAAATCGCTGAAGAGGAAAGTAGAAGTGAGACGATTAAAAAATTTCAAGATTTAGCAAAATTTTTTAAAATTGCAATCTTATTTGGACTAGTTATTAATAATGGTGAAAAAGCATTAAATAAAAGTATTTTTATTGATAATAAGGGTACTGTTTTAGGCAAGTATTTAAAAATACATCCATTTAGTTTTTCTGGTGAAGATAAATACTTTAATGCAGGAAATAAGTTAGAGCAATTCAATTTTAAAGATACAATTATAGGTCTAACAATTTGTTATGATTTGAGGTTTCCTGAACTTTACAGTGCATTATCTAAAAAAAGTGATTTAATTATTAATATTGCAAATTGGCCTAAAAAAAGAGTAGAACATTGGACTACATTACTAAAGGCACGAGCTATAGAAAATCAAATATTTGTTGCCGGCATTAATAGGGTTGGAATAGATGGCAATAGTTTGGAATACATTGAAAGTTCTAATTGCTTCAATGCTAATGGTTCACCATTAAAATATACACAAATAAATGACATGAAAATATACGAAATAGATAAAAGTTGGACAGATGAATTTAAAGAAAAGTTTAATACTACAAATGATAGAAAAATTGAATTTTATAAGGGAATACTGTAATGCTTAGAGATAAAGTATTTGTTATAACTGTTGTTGAGAATAATAATATAGCAATAATAGCGGACATAAAAGATGATGATGTTATTGAATGGAATATCTTTAGTTAATGAATAAATTTAATTTGACAGAGAGTAATACTGTAGAGTTTAAAACTTCTTTTCAAAAAGAGCTTATAGAAACTGTAGTCGCCTTCGCAAATTCAAAAGGTGGTCATATCTATGTTGGTGTTGCCGATAATGGCAATATCTTAGGTGTAGAAGTCTCATCCGAAACTATACAAAATCATATAAACAGCATAAAACAAGCAACACAACCAAAAATAATAGTAGATATTGAATTAATACAAAAGAATGATAAAAATATTTTAGATATTCAAGTAGATGAGTACCCTATTAAACCTGTCTCCTATAAAGGTAGATATTTCAAGAGACGAAACAACTCAAATCACCAAATGACACCTATAGAGATAAGTAATACTCACATGAAAACTATAAATAGTAGCTGGGACTACTTTCCTGATACAAATCATGACATAAGTGATATAGATGAAAACAATATTGTAAAATTTAAAAAGATGGCAAGTATCGATGATAGTGTAGAAGATATATATAGTAAGTTTGAACTTCTAAAAGATGGAAAAATTACACATGGATGTTATCTACTTTTTAACAACAATGATGTTTCACTTTTTACAAATATAGAGATAGGTAGGTTTCAAACAGAAACTCTTATAAAAGATAGTTTAAGTATTCATGGTGGTATCATAAATCAAGTAGAGTTAGTAATGGGATTTATATATAAGCACATTAATAAAGCTTATGTTATCACAGGAAAACCACAAAGAGATGAAGTGTGGGATTATCCTATGGATGCTATTCGTGAAATAGTGATAAATATGATAGTCCACAGAGATTATGTGAGTAATATACATAGTGTAGTTAAAATATTTGATGATAGAATAGAGTTTTATAATCAAGGAAAATTACCCGATGAACTGACAATAGAAAATGTTAAGAATGGCACATATAAATCAATGCCAAGAAATCTACAAATAGCAGATATCTTTAAAAAAGCTGATATAATTGAAAAGTATGGTTCAGGTGTGAAGAGAGTTATACGATTGTTTAAAGAGTATGGTTCAAAAGAACCCTTGTTTGAAGATAGATTGGGTGGGATGGTTGTTGTCGCTTATAGGAAAGATCCATTTATAAATGCTACCCCTAAAACTACCCCTAAAACTACCCCTAAAACTACCCCTAAAAAGTTATCTACAAAAGAGTTAATAATTGAGTATATTCAAGAAGATTCTTTGATAACAAGAGAGAAGTTATCTCAAAAGTTAAATATAGGAATTAATGGGGTTAAACAACATATATTAACTTTAAAAAGAGATGGTATTTTAAAAAGAGTTGGTAGTGGAAGAAGTGGATTTTGGGAGATTGTAGATAAATGAATTTTATAAGG
The DNA here is from genome assembly GCA_030949825.1 of Sulfurimonas sp. Lineage (GTDB taxonomy): Bacteria > Campylobacterota > Campylobacteria > Campylobacterales > Sulfurimonadaceae > Sulfurimonas. The sequence goes on along the minus strand of JAUZSC010000011.1, from coordinate 21,141 downwards.
AAATATTGTAATGCTTAAAAATAAAGTAGTTGTTATAACTGGTGGGGCTGGACTAATAGGACAGGAATTTGTGAAAGCTGTTGTTGAACAAAATGGTATAGCTGTAATTGCAGATATAAACGAAGAGATAGGAAATCAAGTACAATCTAATTTATCTAAAGAGCTCAACACAACTAATATAGACTTTATAAAACTTGATATTACTTCTAAAGAGTCATTAAAAACTTGTATAAGCTACTTGCATGAAAAGTATGAAAGAATTGATGCTCTTGTTAATAATGCTTATCCGAGAAATAAAAATTATGCTAGACATTTTTTTGATGTAGAGTATGATGATTTCGTAGAGAATCTTGGATTGAACCTTGGAGGTTACTTTACAACTTCTCAGCAGTTCGCAAAATACTTTCAAAAGCAAGGTTATGGAAATATTATAAATATTTCTTCGATATACGGAGTTGTTGCACCTAAGTTTGAAGTATATGAAAACACTTCTATGACTATGCCTGTGGAATATGCAGCTATTAAGTCAGGATTAATTCATTTAACGAAATATATGGCAAAATATTTTAAAGGAATGAATATAAAAGTTAATACATTGAGTCCAGGAGGAATTTTCAATAATCAGCCAGAATCTTTTTTAGAAAAATATAAAGACAACTGTTTATCTAAAGGCATGCTTGATAAATCGGACATAAAAGGCACATTAGTTTACTTGCTTAGTGACATGAGTAGGTATGTTAATGGGCAAAATATTATAGTTGATGATGGATGGAGTTTATGAAGATAGTATTCATACCTAATTTACCATATACATATCGGGATCATAAAAGACTTGGTGTTGAGTATTTTTTAAAAAATGGATACGATATTGAAGTTATGGATGTGCATAATATTTTAATTCCTGGTTATAAAGATAATGTAAAAATAGAGTATTACACTTTTGATAAACATTGGGAACCACAAAATATAGATAATATAATTAAAAGTGTAAAGAAGTTGTCCGAAAATGATTACATATTTTTTTATATTGCTGGAAGTGATGCGATTAAACTTTTAAATCAAATGAAAATAAATACAACTGCCAAATTTATTACATATATAGGTGGCTCCATACCTGTTTCAACTGTTTATTGTAACTATTTTGAAAAGTTAAAAACACAGATAAAAAGTTTTATTAAATTCTTTATTCCAAAATATAGATTAACTTTTGATACTGATTATTATATATCTGGCTCACTAAAAGATGAAATGTTTTTTTCAGAGCTTATTGGAAAAAGTACACAAATAGTAGAATCAAATTCTAGAGACTATAACCTGTGTTTAGAATCTAGTCCTTATCAAAATGAAAAAGAATACTGTGTATTTTTAGATACAGATGCTATCGATGCAAGTGATTATTATTTGTATACAAATAATGCAAAAAAAGATGTTTCTGCATACATTAACAAAATAACGATTTTTTTTAAATGGATAGAAAAAGAATATAATGTTGAAGTTATAATAGCAGCACATCCTAAATCTAGAATTTACAAAGATAAAAATGAAATAGAGGGGATAAAAGTAGTGCATGGAAAGAGTTCAGAGCTAGTAAAGGGAAGTAAGCTTGTTATTAATGAAGGAACTACTGCTATATCTTATGCTATTTTTTTTAATAAACCATTAGTATTCTTTACATGTAAAGAGATAGCATTTTTCTATAAACATTGCTGCAGTTTTACAAAAGAGCTTAATAAAAAAACTATTGATATAGATAACTTAAATAAAGAAGAATTTGAACAAGAGGTACATAATTGTTTAAAATATGAGTATTATAAAAATAATTATTTAACTTATACAGATTCAAAAGTTAATACATTTGAAATGATAGAAAAAGAAATATTTGCTTAAATGAAAGAAGACAGCCTAAAAAAACGCTATAGTATAAAACTATTTGCAAATATAATATCTGGAATAATAGGTGCAATTTTAATAGCCATAGTCCCAAAAGCATTAGGTCCTATAGCTTACGGACAGTTCGTATATTTACAAGACTTTTTTATGAAAGCTATAGGTTTCTTAGATATGGGAAGTTCAATAGCTTTTTTTACTAAATTATCAGCTAGACATACTAGAAAAGAGTTAATAACTTTTTATTTTATTTATTCTTTTTTAGTAATGAGTTTTATTTTTTGTTTTATATTCATAATAAATAATTTTGACTTAACATCTTATATTTTACCTGATATTCCAAATGAGTATATTTACTTTGGGCTATTTTTTGGATTTTTCACTTGGGTTACTCAGATATTTATAAAAATATCGGATGCTTATGCTTTGACTGTTTCTGTAGAGTTGATTAAGATAGGGCATAAAATAGTATCTCTATTTTTACTTTTGTATTTTATATATTTTACATCATTTGACCTGTATAGTTATTTTTTATTTCAATATATTGCTTTAATTTCATTTTTATTGATTTTAACTTGGCTATTTATTAAAAAAGATATATTTACAAATCAATTATTAAAAATTAAAAATTTAAAATTTAAAATTATTAGTAAGGAGTTTATAGAGTATTGTCACCCACTGTTAGTTTATAGCATCATAGGACTCATAGCAGGTATGTTCGATATATGGCTACTACAAAGTACTGCGGGGAGTGAACAGACTGGATTTTATGGTTTGGCTTATAGTCTGGCTGCAATGTGTTTTATGTTTACAAGTGCTATGACACCTATTATTACAAGAGAGTTTTCTAAGTCTTATGAAGAAAATGATTTAGAGACAATGCGAAAACTCTTCTTAAGATACATCCCTATGCTCTACAGTATAGCGGCTTTTTTTGCAGTGTTTATATCGGTGCAGAGTGAAAATGTACTTATGATATTTACAGATGAGAAGTTTAAAGATACTTATTTGGTACTAGTTATTATGGCACTTTACCCAATGCACCAAACTTATGGGCAGTTGAGTGGCAGTATATTTTATGCTACAGGACAAACAAAGCTTATGCGAAATATGGCACTGTTTACAATGCCTTTAGGTATGGCTATATCTTTTAGCACTATTTATTTTCTTGATTTAGGTGCAGTTGGATTGGCTTATAAAATGGTGATTGGACAACTTATAGGGACAAATATACAACTTTATTTTAATGCTAAATTACTAGACTTTAAAATAAAGCATTTCTTGTATCATCAGTTATATGCACTAGCATTTTTTGTACTAATTGCTCTGGTGTCTAGTAGCATTATAAATTTTTCATCGCCTATTATAGAATTTTTATCTTCAGGATTTTTGTATACTGTTTTTGTTATAATATTTGCATATATATTTCCACAAGTATTTGCTACAAACAGAGATGAGATAAAAGAGATTTTAGTAAGCTTGAAAAATGTCACTCAAAAATAAACGTATAAATAATAAAGAACTTATTTGTATGAAATTGAATAGAGATGAGATATAATAAACTAAAGGGTGACTTATGAACAAAACAAATGTAGATGATATGTTAATAGAGATGATAACTCCAAAAGTAAAACAGATAGAAGAGAAGTTTGGAAATGGTGAGGGTTTAACTCAAGATGATATAAATACACTGTTGCTAAAGTCTCAATATAACCATAGCTCTCTACACAAATATTTTACGCTTTAAAAGCCTATTTTGAGCACTTTAAGGAAATTATTAAGTTAAATATTGATATTTTCAATATCAATGTATTGTTTTTTTAAGCCTTTTTCTTATAAATGGATGGAAATATAAACTTTATGGTAAAAACAACTGTAGTATTTGAGTTCAATTGACTTGATTAGCCGTTATTTCCTAACTTATATTTTTACAACCCCATAAACAAGGGGTTCTGTCCTTTTGAGTTGTGTAGAGAGGTATGAATATAACCATATTAATCATCTTGATGCAAAACTAGATGAAGTGGTAGCTGATGTTGCAAGCTTAAAAGGTGAGTTTAGTGACCTAAAAGGTGAGTTTAATACTCTTAAAAGTGAATTTAATAGCTTAAAAAAATGAATTTCAAAGCTTTAAAAATGAGATAAATACAAATTTGATTTAATGGAAGAAAAGATAGAGCATAATATTCAAAAGTCATTAAATAAGAATATGTTATTACACATAGTTGTTATGGGTGGATTCTTAACACTTTCTAAAATTATAGACAAGTTTTAAAGAGATGAAAAGATTAACAAGATATTGGAGAAATAGGTATTGCTAAAAAATAAATTAAAGAACAATCAACTTACAATAGGCTCTTGGGTTACGATAGGTCATCCTTCTATAATAGACATTATGGCTAGTGCAGGCTTTGAATGGTTGGTTGTAGATATTGAACATACATCCATAGACTTAACAACTGCTCATAACCTTATTGCCACAATCCAAGCAAATGGAATGAAAGCATTGGTAAGAGTTAGTAAAAATGAAGAAGTTATAATCAAACGAATCCTTGATATGGGTGCTGATGGTATAGTCGTGCCTATGGTTAAGTCAAAAGCTGATGCACTTGAAGCTATAGATTATGCTAAGTATCCGCCTGTTGGGAAAAGAGGTGTTGGATTGTTCCGTGCTCAAAAGTATGGCTTAGGTTTTAATGAGTATAAAAAATGGGTTAATGAAGAGCTTGTAATCATAGCTCAAATAGAGCATTTTGAAGCTGTAGAAAATATAGAAGATATTATAACTACAGATGGAATAGATGGTGTGATAATAGGACCGTACGATTTGTCAGGAAGCATGGGGTATCCTGGGGAGTATGATAGAGACGATGTGAAGGATGGTATAGCAAAGGTTCTTAGAGTTTGTAAAGAACAAAATGTGCCTTCAGGGTTTCATGTAATAGAATCAGACCCTCAAAAACTACAACAACGGATTGATGAAGGATGCACCTTCTTGGCTTATAGCTTAGACTTTTTCTTTTTTAGGGGATAGTGCAAGAGCAGGAATGAAAACTATAAAAGAAGGGCTTAACTAATGGATAAAACTAGAGTAGATGATATGCTTATAGAGATGATAACTCCAAAAATAAAAGAGATAGAAGAGAAGTTTAGTCAAGGTAAAGGACTAAATTCTGAAGATATAAATACATTGCTTTTAAAATCTCAATATAATCATATCAATCATTTAGATCAAAAATTAAACGAGGTAGTTGCTGATGTTGCAAGTTTAAAGGGTGACTTTAATGGTTTGGAAAATAAGTTTGTAGGGCTAGAAAATAAGTTTGATTTACTTAATGAAAAGATAGAACATACAATACAAAAAGCACTAAATAAAAATATGGTACAACTTATAGTAATACTAGGTGCGTTTGCTACAATCTTTAAAATGCTTGATATATTTGCAAAATAAATAAGGAAATAACTAATATGAATATAATCTCAATAATACCAGCAAGAATGGGATCGAGTAGATTTCCAGGAAAGCCAATGAAAGAAATTTTAGGTATGCCTATGATAGGGCATGTTTATAAAAGAGTAAAACTGAGTAAAACGCTGAGTGAAGTTTATGTTGCTACGTGTGATGAAGAGATATATGATTATGTAGAGTCTATAGGTGGTAAAGCTGTTATGACTAGTGATTGTCATGAGAGATGTTCGGATAGATGTGCAGAAGCTATGTTAAAAATAGAAAAAGAAACAGGTGAAAAATGTGACATCATGGTTATGGTGCAGGGTGATGAGCCATTGACATTTCCACAGATGATAGATGAAGCAGTACAGCCTATGATGGAAGATAAAAGTTTAATTATCACGAACCTTGTAGCAGATTTAAAAACATTAGAAGCCTTTGAAAACCCAAATGAAGTAAAAGTGGTAATGGATAAATTTTCAAACGCCATATATTTTAGTAGAGAACCAATCCCAAGTAGAAAAAAAGGTATTTTAGAAGTACCTATGAAAAAACAGGTTTGTGTTATACCTTTTACTAGAGATTTTTTGCTAGAGTACAACGATATGGAACCAACACCTTTAGAGATAATAGAGTCAGTCGATATGATGAGAATACTTGAGAATGGTATGAAAGTAAAAATGATAGATACTAAATACGAAACAAAGGCTGTTGATACTAAAGAAGACTTAGATTTGGTTGTTGAGATGATGAAAGAGGATGAATTGTTTGAAAGTTATAGATAATATTTATTAAAATTATTTGAAAGGATTAAAAGTGCATGTTGTAAAGTTAAATATACAAGATAGTATATATAATCATATTATGTTTTTACTAAAAAATATAAATACAAAAGAATTAGAAATAATAGAGGATAAAAAAGTTATTTCTGATAATGTCCAATACGATAAATGGAATAAATCTGAACTTAATAGTATTGGAAAAATCGGTTTTAATTCTAAAAGTTTTATAGATGATAATGAGGATTATTCAAAATGGTAGGCAACATTTATTTAGCTAAAATATATTTTACAGATTTAAGTGAATATAAAATAAGACCTATTTTGGTGATAAAAGAATTAGATGAAGATTGTATTTGCTTGCAGCTTACTTCTCAAATCAATTTTTCAGGCATCATTATTAAAAATCAAGATTTATCACAAGGAAAACTAGAAAAAGATTCCTTAGTGGTTGTGCCTAAAAACTTCACATTACATAAATCAATTTTATTTAAACATTTAGCTTCTGTAAATAAAGAGTTACTATTGAAAATATATAGAAAGTTTTGCGAAGAGATAGGGTGTGCATCTAAATGAGACTTACAAAATATGAAATACAATCAATAAAACAAACTTTTTTAGATGTGTTTGGTAGTGGATATATATATCTTTTTGGTAGTCGTGTAGATGATAATGTTAGGGGTGGTGATATAGATTTGTATATACAAACTAAAAACAGTGAGCTTGTAAATAAAATAAAATTTTTAGCAAGACTCAAAGAAAAAATAGGCGACCAGAAGATAGATGTTGTTATCTCAAAAGATAAAAATAGGGTTATAGAGAAAGAAGCCCTAAAAAAAGGGATATTGTTATGAAAAAAGATATGCCCTTAACAATAGAAAAATATTTATCAATAGATAATATTCAAAGTAGTTTTATAGATCAGTTAATTTTTCGATTTTCAAAACTACAAGATACTATTGGAGAATCTATATTAAAAGGTATTTTAATTTTATCTGAAGAAGATGTTGAGAAAAAACCTTTTTTAGATATTTTAAATAGATTGGAAAAGCTAGATGTATTAGATAAGAACAGATGGCTGGAACTTAGAGAAGTTAGAAACAATATTGCACATGAATGCAACTTTAATCAAGATGAAGTAGTAGATAATATTAACCTTGTTTATGAAAAAAGTGATGAATTGATTTCTACATATAATGATATTTATAGGTACATAAATAACAATATGGCTTATATAAACATAATAAAAAAATAGGAGAAAAGTAAAAATGATAGATACAAAAAATTGGTTGTTGAGATTATGAAAAATGATAGTGTTTAAAAAGATAAGTAAACTCTTATTTCAAATATATATAGCGATATTGTCTGCTATGCCTACAGAACTTGGAAAAAAACTAAGATATATAGCATATAAACCACTATTTAAAAAAAGTGGAAAATTTAGTATTGATACCGGTGTGACAATCTTGGGTTTTGAAAATATAGAGCTTGGAAGCAATGTCTCATTTATGAAAAATAGTTATGTATATGCTCATGATGGGGGGGGATTAGTGATAGGAAATAATTTTACTATGAATAGTAATTCTCAACTAGGTGCATCATTTGGAAAGATAGTTATAGGAGATGATTGCGCTATTGCACCAAACTGTGTACTTAGAGCATCTAATCATACTTTTGATAACCCCGATATACCATTTAGGGAACAAGGGCATACTTACGGTGAGATAATAATAGAAGATGATGTATGGGTATCTTCTAATTGTGTAATAACTGCAAATACTACTATAGAAAAAAGCTCAATTATTGGTGCTGGTAGTGTAGTGACAAAAGATGTAAAACCTTACTCAGTTATGGGTGGTGTCCCTGCTAAACTTATAAAGAAGAGGAAATAGATGAATTATCTCGTAACAGGTGGTGCAGGTTTTGTAGGTAGTGCTATAGTTAAAAAATTATTAAAACAAGGACATGTGCTCACTGTTATTGACAATTTAAATACTGGATATATTGAAAATATACCGAAAGATGTTCTGTTTATAGAAGGTGATTTTAGTAAAAATGAAACTATTAAAAAACTTAATAATGCAAAATTTGATGGTATATTTCATATAGGTGGACAAAGCTCTGGTGAAATGAGTTATGAAGACCCTGAATATGACTTAAATACAAACACTCTTTCTACTTTGAAATTACTTCAGTATTGTGTAAAAACTGAATGTAAGACATTTATATATGCAAGTACTATGTCTGTTTATGGAGAAAAAGAGTCCCAAGAGAAATTTAATGAGCAAGATGAAACAAATCCAAAATCATTTTATGCCGTAGGTAAGTTAGCTAGTGAAAAGTATTTGGAAATATTTTCAAAACAGTTTGGTATAGACTATGTATCACTGAGATATTTTAATATTTATGGACCAGGTCAAAATCTTGATAACTTAAAACAAGGTATGGTAAGTATATATTTAAAACAGTTTTTAGATGATAGCTTTGATAAAGTTATTGTAAAAGGTGATTTAAATAGATTTAGAGATTTGATATATATTGATGATATTGTTGATATTACTATTGAATCTGCACAAAATAATAAATTTATTAATAAAATTATAAATATAGGAACAGGTAGAAAAACTACAGTAAATGAAATGTTAACTTTAATAAGAAAGTATACTGGTAGTGAAAAGAAAATAGTGATAGAAGAGGGTACTCCAGGCGATCAATTTGGAATATATGCAAACAATAAATTACTTTTAAGTATTTATAATAAACCATTATTGGATTTTGATATTGGTTTGAAAAAAATGATTGAGTGGATTCGTGAAAAATAATATACATGCTAAAGTTTCTATATCAAGTACAGCAAAAATTAACAATTCAATTTTAAAATATTATTCAAGATTGAAAGATTACAGTGAGTTGCATAATAGTACATTAGGAAAATATAGTTATATTTCTCAATACTCTATTGTTAATAAATCTAAAATAGGTAAATTTTGTTCTATAGCAAATGGATGCTATATTGGATTATGGGAGCATAATACAGATGTGAGTACACATTCATTTTATTTATATGAACATAGTGGTGATTTTGTTAAAGGCTATAAGAACTATGATAAAGATAATATTGAAACTATAATTGGTAATGATGTCTGGATAGGTGCAAACGCTGTTGTAATGAAAGGTGTTACAATAAGCGATGGTGTAATTATTGGGGCTAGTGCAGTTGTTACTATAGATGTCCCAGCTTATGCAATAGCAGTTGGTAATCCCGCAAGAGTTATTAAATATAGATACAATGATAAAGATATAAATTGGCTTTTGAAATTAAAATGGTGGAACTTTTCAAGAAAAAAATTAAAGAAAATTATTGATAAGAATGGATTCAATGATTTTAAAGCTTTTAAAAAACAATTAAAGGATTAATCTTATGAATGTAATAGCAACATCCCTAAGTTTTTCAAAAAATAAAACTTTACAAAAAAGAGACATATAAATATTTTCCAAACGCCAAGTTAATTTTAGAGGGGAAAGGTGATATAAATTCATGATAGACATAGAAGAACTGAAATCTCAAATAGTAGAAGCTCTAATGCCACTAAAACCTGATAAAATCATACTCTTTGGTTCTTATGCTTATGGTACTCCTAATGAAGATAGTGATTTAGATATTTGCATAGTAGAAAAAGATTATGGTAATAAATGGGATGAAAAAGCTAAGATTAGAGGTTTGCTAAGTGGTATTAGAGTTTCAAAAGATATATTAAACCCTAGGTTAGATGAATATGAATTTTATAAAAAAGAGTATGGTTCTGTTTATAAAGATATAGAGGACAAGGGAGTTGTTTTATGGAGTTCTTAAAGCAATATGAGATTTTATTGAAAAAAGCTAAAACAGATCTTAAAGTAGCAAAAAATACATTGAGAGATTTTGAAAATGGTGATGAAGATTTAGATTTGGAAGTTATAATGTTTCATCTTCAACAGTGTGCAGAAAAACTTTTAAAAACATTGCTAGTATATAATAAATATCATGTTGTAAAAACTCATGATATTGAGGAGTTGATTTTAACTATGAATGATCAGCAAATAGTTGTAATTGAAAATATAGAAAAAACTAATTCCTCTTACTGGGTTTGCAGTTGAGGGAAGATATGCTATCATTCATGATGATTTAGAAGATGCTGATAAATATATAAAAATACTTGATGAGCTTTTAGAGTTTGTACAAAGTGAGATAAAATGAATGTAATAGCAACATCCCCAAGTTTTTCAAAAAATAAAACTTTACAAAAAGAGATATATAAATACTTTCCAAACGCCAAGTTAAATTTAGATGGCAAGAGGTTTGATAAAAAAGAGTTAATAGAGTTTATTAAAGATGCAGATGCTGTTATAGTAGGACTTGAGCCGATTGATGAGGAAGTGTTAGGTTGTTGTTCTAATCTTAAAATAATATCTAAATATGGTGTAGGACTAAATAATATTGACCTAGAAGCCTGTAAAAAAAAGAGATATAGCCATAGGTTGGACTGGTGGAGTAAATAAGCTTTCAGTTGCTGAAATGGCACTTGGGTTTATGTTGATGTTTAGTAGAAATTTATTTATGACATCAAATGAGCTCAAACGAGGTACTTGGAATAAATCTGGTGGATTTCAACTTAGCGGTAAAACTATTGGTATTATAGGTGTCGGACATATAGGGAAGGAAGTGGTAAGACTCCTTAAACCTTTTGGCTGTAAGATACTTGTTAACGATATTATAAATCAAGATAAATATTATGAAAAAAATGATTTAATCGAAAGCTCGAAAAAAGATATATATATAAAATCGGATATTATAACTCTGCATACCCCACACAATGATACAACAGATGGCTTGATAGATATGAAAGTCTTGAAAACTATGAAAAATTCAGCATATATACTTAATACAGCTCGTGGTGGAATCGTCAATGAAAAAGATTTAAAATCCGCTTTGCAAAATAATATAATAGCGGGTGCAGCAATTGATGCTTATGTTGAAGAACCTCCAACGGACAAAGAGTTTTTAAATCTACCAAATCTGATTTGCACTCCTCATATAGGTGGCAATGCGAAAGAAGCTGTGGAAGCTATGGGTATGAGTGCTATAAATCACTTAAAAGAATATTTTCTAAATTAAAGATATAATAATAAATATGAGGAGTATAAAATGCATACAGTACAATTAAAAATAGATAATAATATTTATCATAATGTAATGTTTTTATTAAATAATCTTAAATTAGAAGGGTTAGAGATAAAAGAAGATAAAGAATCTCTAAAGACAATAAATTCTTTAGATTTTTCAAATTATAAAGTTAAAGCATTTGAGGATATTGAGGATCCTGTAAAATGGCAACAATCAATAAGAGATGAATGGAATTAATTTGAAAAAATATTTATTAGATACAAATAGCATAATTTATGCCATTAGTAATAGTTTTGTTTTTCCACAACATCAGTATTATTTTTCAATCATTACAGAGATAGAATTGTTATCATTTAGTAAATTAACAAATGAAGATAGTGATTTAATAAAATTAGCCTTGTCAAATTTTGAATTTATTAATATAAACGATGGAATAAAAGACATAACTATTAAAATTAGAAAAAATAATAAAATAAAATTACCTGATAGTATAATCATTGCAACTTCACTGCAAGAAGATGCAATTTTAGTTACTTCTGATAAACAATTACTTAATTCTGATTTAGTAAATACTATAGAACTAAAAGATTTAAAAAATGGAGATAAACTGTATGTCTAAAAAAAGTAGTCATATTTGGTGGGAGTGGATTTCTAGGCTCTTATGTAGCTGATGAACTCACACGAAGAGAATACGAAGTGACAATTGTAGATATAAACACATCAGCATATATACAAGAAAAACAAACTTTCAAAAAAGTAAATATTTTGGATATAGAAAATATTAAAGATATTGTTACAGGTGTAGATATAGTATATAATTTTGTTGCAATCGCAAACCTTGATGATGCTATTCATGACCCTATAAACGCGATGAATATAAATGTAATGGGAAATCTCAATATCTTAGAAGCTTGCAAACAAGTTGGTGGAGTTGAGAGATTTGTATATGCTAGTAGTGCTTATGCCCTTAGTAGTGAGGGGTCATTTTATGGTATAAGCAAACAGACTAGTGAAAAACTTACAGAAGAGTATTATAAAAGATATGGACTAAAGTATACAGTTATTCGCTATGGTTCTTTGTATGGTGAAAGAGCAAGCCACAATAACTATATATATAATCTTCTTGAAGAGGCTATAAAAACTGGGGAGCTTCATTATAAAGGTGATGGGGAAGATTTAAGAGAGTATATTCATGCTGCTGATGCTGCTAAATTGTCTGTTGATATACTTGAAGATAAACAATATGAAAATGAACATATAATCTTAACAGGTATAGAAAAACTTAAAAGAATTGAACTGCTTACTATGATAAATGAAATAATGCAAAACAGACTAGAAGTAAAGCAAATATCTGATGACAATATGGGACACTATAAAATCACACCATACACATACCATCCCACAACAGCAAAAAAACTTGTAGCAAATCCATATATAGATTTAGGACAAGGTTTGTTAGAGTGCATCCAAGCAATAGATAAAAAAGTAAATAGATGATATTTCTATCTTATGTTTTAAATACAGATACTCCTACATATGGTAATAGAAATAATTTTGAGCAAGTCAAAAAGAGTGATATGTCTAAAGGTGATGTAGCAAATGATACAAGTATCTCTACCACTGTTCATATTGGGACACATATAGATATGCCGTATCATTTCTTTGAAGATGGGCAAACTATAAAAGACTTTGATGCTGACTTTTGGGTATTTAAAAAGCCACTCATTATTGAAATAAAACAAGATGATTTAGTTATCAATAAACAACTCATAAATAAATTAAATAAAATTAATAATATCGGATATGATATTTTGATTGTAAAAACTGGTATTTGTGATTCAAGAGAAAATAAAGAATTTTGGAATGAAAATTATGGTTTTCATCCTGATGTATATGATTTTTTAGCTACTAAGTTTCCATCTATTCGAGTTTTTGGATTTGATAGCATCTCGGTATCTAGTATTCAAAACAGGATGATGGGAAGAGAAGCTCATAAGAAATTTTTAAATCCAAAAAAACCTATTTTATTACTTGAAGATATGGATTTAAGAAATATAGATGAAAATACAATATTTAAAGAAATACTAGTATCTCCACTTAGAATAGCAGATTGTGATGGTTTGCCTTGTACAGTATTTGGACGACTTAATGATTAAGACAATCCTATGGGATTTTGATGGAGTTATTCTTGACAGTATGAAAATAAAAGGTGATGGATTTAAAGAGCTATTTCAAAATTATGATGAAGAGTATTTAAGCTTAATGGAAAAGTATCATTATGCTTATGGTGGAGTTTCTAGATTTGAGAAAATTGAATATTTCCATACAGAGATAATAAAAGAAACTATTAGTGAAGAAAAAATATTGCAATTAGCAGATATATTTGCAGATATAATAGAAAAGAAATTACATAATACAAATAATTTAATAGAAGAAAGTATTAATTTTATTAAAGCAAACTATAAAAAGTATAACTTTCATATAGTCTCCGGCGCAGAACACAAAGAATTAAATAGCTTATGTGAGTATTTTGAATTGTCACAATATTTTAAAACAATAAATGGGAGTCCTACTAAAAAAAGTATTCTAGTTAAAAATGTCATAAAAGAATATAATTATAATCATATAGAGGTTATTTTAATTGGTGATGCCATGACTGATTATAATGCAGCGAAAGTTAATAAAATAAAATTTTATGGATATAACAATATAGAGTTGAAATCTTATAAAAACTATATAGAGAATTTTACAAGATTTAGACTATGAATCCCGCAGAACTATTTAAATCATACCAAGAAAAAAAAGAACAATTCCATAAATATATAGACAAGATAAAAAAAAATAATCTATGGGATATATACACTATTATAAATCCCACATTAATAAAGAATCCTTATGCAAGTGATTTTCCAGCAAATTATTTTTTAAATAAGAGTAATATTCAAAATGAAGGTTTACTTTTTATTAAAAGAGCTGTTGTTTTTTATCTCAAAAATATATATTTATTATGTACTTATGTAGTTGCTTTTGTTTTATATAAAATTTATTATAGTAAAGAAAGAAAAAATAATATTAAAACAGTTATAGATGTATTTGCATTGGTTGATAATGTTAATAGTGAGGGTGTTTTTAGTGAAAATTATCTAACAGGTATATATGAAGTGCTCGAAAAACATAATACAAATTATGCCATTTTACTTCGCCCCTATTCTATAGGGAAAAATCCATTTAAACTAGTAAGTTTTTTTAAGATAATTAATCAAGATGAAAGGGATTTTATATTTGAATATGAGTTCTTAAAGTTGAGTGATTTTGTTAGTTTATTTGGTTTAATACTTCTGTATCCATTTAAAACTTTAAGACTTTTACAAAAAGAAAATAACATTGAAGATAAGATATTTAATCACTCTCTTATTTCGGATATAAAATATTTTAGTTTTGACAGTTTAACTCGATATAGATTGGGTGAAAACTTATCAAAAATTGCATCTTTAGAAAAAATTTATTCTTGGAGTGAATTTCAAGTGATTGAGAGAAGTTTTAATTATGCAATTAGAAGTAATAATAAAGATATAGAGCTAATAGGATTACAATTTTTCTTAAATTATGAAACATATTTTAATGTATTTGTAGATGATTTAGATTATGATATGTTAAGCTCACCCCATAGAGTACTTGTGAATGGAAAGAATTATATAAAAGAGAGAAAAAAAGTAAAGTATACTAAGGGAGTATCTTTAAGATATAAAAGTATTTTTGAATTTAAGGGAATTAAAGAAGAAAAGTATATTCTACTTTTAGGTTCTTATATTGAATCAGATACAAAATATATGCTTGATAGTGTAAAGGATTTCGGCAATGTAATATTTAAAAATCATCCAGCAGTTGATATTTCAAAATTTGGAATTTTACCAGAAAATATCACTGTATCAAATGAAAATATTTACAAATTATTTGAAAATACAAAGCTTGTGATTGGAACGGCTTCTGGAACAGCTCTAGAAGCAGTAGCTTGTGGAATTTCAGTTATTATTATTAGTAGTCAAAATAATTTAACGGCGAATCCACTTGTTAAATATGGAGAAGGTAAGATTTGGGATATAGCTTTTAGTAAAGATGATGTAAAAAAACTATATAATAACTTAATAAAATATAGATCTGAAAATATTGCAGAGATTAGAGAGATATCTATTTGGTATAGAGAAAACTCTTTTATAGAACCAATAGAAGAGAATATAATTAGAGCATTTGAATTAGATAAAGGAAAAGAAGCATGAAAGTACTTTTATTAGCTGGTGGATTTGGAACAAGGCTGAGTGAAGAAACAGATATTAGACCTAAGCCAATGGTAGAGATAGGTGGGAAACCTATTTTATGGCATATAATGAAAACATATATACTGCCCCAAGAAAAACAAACAACATTTTCTAAATCGTTATTCCTAAAAAGCTAAAATAACACAATAAAATGAGAGGGTAATATCATGAGCAGAAAGAGAACAGTTTATACAGCGGAGTACAAAACAAGGTTAGTATTAGAAATTTTAAAAGAAGAAAAAACACTAGCAGAAATAGCAAGTGTAAATAAAATAACACCACTGAACCTACAGAATTGGAAGAAGATATTTCTTGCAAATGCAGAACTAGCGATGGAACCAAGTAAAGCTATAAAAGAATATAAAGAAGCGAATACAAAGCTACAAATTGAAGTAGGTGAATATGCTAAGAAAGTTGGACAGTTAACGATAGAAAAGGACTGGCTTGTGGAAAAGCTAAAAGACTTGGACTTATCTAAAAACTAGAAATGGTTGATGAATCCAAGTCTAAAGTAATGTCAGTAGTAAAACAATGCGAACTACTACATCTTAGCAGAAGTAATATTTATTACGCACCAGTGGTGAACAGACATAAACTAGCCATCAAAGAAGAGATAAAAGCTATCTTTGAAGAGATACCAATAGATGGAGCTAAAAAGGTATATCACCAACTCAAAGAGAACGGCTTTAATGTGAGTCTTAACACAGTCACATCTTATCGTAAAGAGTTAGGCTTAAGAGCTATTCTAGCTGTTAGAGAGCCTATCTCACTTACTCAAGCAAACATTGCACATCCTAAATATTCTTATAAACTAAGAGGCTTAGATATAGTGAGAGCTAATCAAGTGTGGAGTACAGATATTACCTATATTAAGATAGCTGGTGGTATGGTTTATCTAGCTGCTGTGATAGATTGGTATTCCAAGGCAGTACTTAGTTGGCGAATATCCAACACTATGGATACAGCTCTTGTGATGGATGTCCTTGATGAAGCACTTCTAAAGTATGGGAAACCAGAGATATTTAACACTGATCAAGGGAGTCAATATACTAGCTATATTCACACTCAAAAACTCAAAGACAATGGCATCATAATCTCAATGGATGGAGTTGGTAGAGCAAACAGATAATATAGTAATTGAGAGGTTCTGGCGAAGTGCTAAAGTAGAAAGAATTTACTTAAACCAATACAACACAATTAAAGAGCTAAAAGAAGATGTAACTGACTACATGCAGTTTTACAATTACAGGAGATTTCATGAAACACTTGATTACAAAAAACCGATGAATGTTTACTATGAGAGTTTGAAGATTAACAAGGATATTTTTAATATTGAAGAGGAAAGTGTAGCCTAAGGTTACATACTAAGAATGAATAAGGATTTTGGAAAAGTTGTCTTGACTAATTGGGGTAGTATAATTACCTATATTAAGATAGCTGGTGGAATGGTCTATCTTGCTGCTGTTATTGATTGGTATTCCAAGGCAGTACTTAGTTGGCGAATATCCAACACTATGGATACAGCTCTTGTGATGGATATCCTTGATGAAGCCCTGCTCAAGTATGGTAAACCAGAAATATTTAACACTGATCAAGGGAGTCAATATACTAGCTATGTTCACACCCAAAAACTCAAAGATAATGGCATTATTATCTCCATGGATGGAGTTGGTAGAGCAACAGATAATATAGCAATTGAAAGGTTCTGGCGAAGTGCTAAAGTTGAGAGAATATACTTGAACCAATATAACCATAGCTCTCTACACAAATATTTTACGCTTTAAAAGCCTATTTTGAGCACTTTAAGGAAATTATTAAGTTAAATATTGATATTTTCAATATCAATGTATTGTTTTTTTAAGCCTTTTTCTTATAAATGGATGGAAATATAAACTTTATGGTAAAAACAACTGTAGTATTTGAGTTCAATTGACTTGATTAGCCGTTATTTCCTAACTTATATTTTTACAACCCCATAAACAAGGGGTTCTGTCCTTTTGAGTTGTGTAGAGAGGTATGAATATAACACAATTAAAGAGCTAAAAGAAGATGTAACTGACTATATGCAGTTTTACAATTACAGGAGATTTCATGGAACACTTGATTATAAAAAACCTATGAATGTTTACTATGCGAGTTTGAAAATTAACAAGGATATTTTTAACATTACTGAAAAAAGTGTAGCGTAGAGTTACAGACTAAGCATGAATAAGGATTTTTGAAAAGTTGTCTTGACTAATTGGGGTGGTATACTCTATCTTTTGCAATATTAGTTGTATGTACATCATATATAAATTGTTCAACCTCTGCGAAGTCTAAAATTTTAATTAATTTTTGCTCTTTAGTGCTTAATGCACCCAAAGTTTCTTGCAGTTCTGGGAAAAGTGACTTTTCAAGATTTGTGACTTTAAGCCACATTTTTGATAGTGTTGATATAATTTTAGACATAAGTTGAATCTCTTTTCTGTTAAATTTTTGTAGTAAAAAATTATAACCTATCTGAAATTAGATTTCAACTTTTTTAACAATTATAAAATTAAATTAGCTGCTTTTGTGGGAATCTGCAAGTGGCTCGAGAATATAGATGATAAACTATGAGAGTATCAAGAAAGATTTTTTTGGGATTATAGCTTTTCAAATGAAGAGATACTAAAGTTAGGATCTAGTGATAACACTAGAGAAAGAAGTTTTTTATTTCAAAAGATTTTGTTAAATAGTACCAATATGTTTAGTGGTCTTAAAATATTTAACATTGATGTTCTGTTTGAACTGCTTGAAAGCTATGAAGTGCCACAATTTAATTATATATAATACTTACAGATGATAAGTTTTTGAATAATTTTAAAGATGAATATAAATTAATTATTAGTGAAATCTAACAATCTATTGAAAATACGAAGGAGAAGAATGAAAATCGCAATAGCAGGAACTGGATATGTTGGCTTAAGTAATGGAATGTTATTAGCACAACATAATGAAGTAGTCGCTTTTGATATCATCCCCGAAAAAGTAGAGATGCTCCAAAATAAAATATCGCCCATAGAAGATAAAGATATAAGCGCTTTTCTTAAAAGGAAAAGTAAACTTCAGAGCTACTTTGGATAAAAAGAAGCTTATGAAAATGCTAACTTTGTGATTATCTCAACACACTACAGATTATGATACTAAAACAAACTTTTTCAATACTAAAAGCATAGAGGGTGTTATCTCTGATGTGCTTGCTATTAATCCCAATGCTACTATGGTTATAAAGTCAACTATTCCAGTGGGCTACACCAAGAGTGTGCGAGAACAGTTTAATACTGAAAATATTATTTTTTCTCCAGAATTTTTAAGAGAGGGACATGCACTCCATGATAATTTACACCCAAGTAGGATAATAGTAGGTGAAAAATCTGACCGTGCTGTAATATTTGCAGAACTACTTCAGAAGGGTGCTATAAAAAAAAATGTATCTGTTCTCTATACAGACTCTACTGAAGCAGAAGCAATAAAACTCTTTTCAAATACCTATCTTGCTATGAGAATTGCATACTTTAATGAGCTAGATTCCTATGCAGAAACATATAAATTAAATACAAAAGATATTATTGATGGGGTTGGTTTGAGATCCTCGAATTGGTATGCATTATAATAACCCAAGTTTTGGATATGGTGGATATTGTTTCCCAAAAGATACAAAACAACTAAAAGCCAGCTTTACAGATGTTCCAAATAATATAATTAGTGCAATAGTTGATGCCAATGAAACAAGAAAAGAGTTTATAGCAAGTCAAATATTAAAATCAAATCCAAAAGTAGTGGGTATTTACAGACTTATAATGAAATCAGGATCAGACAATTTTAGAAGTTCAGCAGTTCAAGGTATAATTGCAAAGTTTTTAAGTGAAAATATAAAAATTGTTATCTCGAACCAGTTCTAAAGAAGATATTTTTGAAGATTTGAAAGTTATAAAAGATTTGGAAGAGTTTAAAAATCTGAGTGATGTTATAGTTGCTAATAGACATGAAGATATATTGGATGATGTAAAAGAAAAAAGTTTATACTCGAGATATCTTTCATTCAGATGTATAGACGAGGATAATAATAATGAAAAAAAGAAAATATTAGTTACTGGTGGAGCCGGATTTGTTGGTTCACATCTTTGTGAAAGATTAGTTCAAGATAAAAACAATGATGTTTATTCACTTGATAATTACTTTACAGGTTCTAAAAATAATCATGTAGATAATGTGACTTATATAGAGGGCTTAACATCGGACATAGCAAAACTAATTAATTTTAATCCAGATATGCTATATCATCTTGGTGAGTATTCAAGAGTTGAACAAAGTTTTGACGATATAGAAAAAGTTTGGAGGTATAATAAAAATGGAATTTTTGCTGTTTTAGAGTTTGTTCGAAAAGCGGGTTGTAAAATTTTATATGCAGGAAGTTCTACAAAATTTGGAGATGGAGGGTTAGGGCGTAGTGCCTCACCGTAATGCTTGGACAAAGGCAACAAATACTGAACTTGTGATGAACTATGGAGTTTGGTTTAATGTACCTTATGCCATTACGTACTTTTATAATGTTTATGGTGAGAGAGAGATTCAAATTGGAAAATATGCGACACTAATAGCTCTTTTTAAAGAAAAATGAAAAATAACAGAACCATTAACAATAGTGAGTCCAGGTACTCAAAAAAGAAACTTCACTCATATTGAGGACATCATTAACGGTTTAGTTTTAGTTGGAGAGCATGGTTATGGTGATGAGTTTGGGATAGGAAATAGTGAAGTATTTAGCGTTAAAGAAATAGCTGAAATGTATGAGGGTGAAATTGTAATGATGCCTGAACGACAAGGAAATAGAATGACTGCAGATGTTATAACGGCTAAGACTGAAGCTCTTGGATGGAAAGCTACTAGAAGTATCAAGAAGTATATTGAAGAGAGTCGAGATTCTAATTGGAAATAATAAAATAGAACTCTCTTATATCCATAGTTATACCACTTTATAATGCAGAAAAATATATAAGTGAGACAATAAATAGTGTAATATCTCAAACTTACCAAAATTGGGAATTAATAGTAGTTGATGATTGTTCCATCGATAGTAGTGTCGTTATAGTAAACAAATTTGTAAAAAATGATGAAAGAATTAAACTTATAAAGTCAATAACAAATTTTGGTGGACCGGCAAGACCTAGAAAACACTGGGTTAGTGAATGCAAAGGGTGAATATATAGCTTTCTTGGATGCGGATGATGTCTGGCATACATCTAAACTTAAAAAACAGCTAGATACGCTACAAGGTAGTGATTGTGATCTTGTTCATACCCTAGCGAGACACAATAGATAAAAATTCAAATATAACAGGTGAGTTTCAAAATCAAAGAGTTTTTAAGAAGTTGAAATATTTTCTAAGTGCTAAGAGTGTTATTTATTATACAAATTATATAAATATCAACTCAGTGCTAATGAAAAATGATAAAAAATGAGATTTAATGAAGACAAAAATTTAGTGGCGATGGAAGATTGGAAGCTATGGATGGAGACTAT
>JAUZSC010000010.1 GCA_030949825.1 Sulfurimonas sp. | reverse complement strand
ATATTTTAACCACGAATGAGAGAAAACCATATTCTCCTCAATACTTAAAATACAAAGAAAATATGCTATTTTTTACTTCCAGAAGCATTAGCTATAAAAATGCAATCATTTATTAACTGAAGGAAAAATAACACATTTATTTTACTATATGGCTATTTTAAAGCTTTCAATCAATTTTTTTGATATTAATTTATTTCTAAATGATGATATTGATTTTATCATCAACAAGTACAATTTTACATCACTAATCAAATCTCAATAGAAAAAAAGCAGATTTTTATGAATATATAAACTTAATAAAACAACATCTTCAAAAAAATCCCTACACAGCAGAAATAAAATCCATCCTCCAAAAAGAAGCCAACAATCTTGCCAATAACTTCATTCATCGAAAGAAGATATTCTACACTCTGGTGAACCTTTCAAAAAAACTCAACATTGAAGTACCAAGCTACACAGAGCTCGCAAGAGTCGTTGCTAAAGCACTCAACATCCAGAAGAAGGATATATTGGCGAAGTTAGAACCTCTGCTTAAAGATGAAAGATTACAACTCTTAGATGAGTTCCTGAAAAAGATGAATCATCTAAAAACAGATATAAAATTGCCTACTTTAGGAAACTTGAGCACTCTACAGCAAAGAATCAAATACTCCTCAGTTTGGGAAAATTCAACAGCATTAAATCTAAATTTAATATCTTGAAAGAGATAATTGACACTGTAGAGATCACACCTAAAATAGCACAGTACTATGCCAAATGGGTAGAAAAAGGTCAGACTTCTCAACTTAATCAAACCAATACTCTTAATCAGAAGTTCACACTTTTATCATTTGTATTTTATCAATACCTCATACGAAATGACAATCTTATTGACAGATTTATATCAACAGTCCAAAGTGCTAAAAATTCCTCATTCAGAGCTCAAAAAGATTTTAGCTTTGAACTTGAACCACAGAAAAACAGAGTTATGCAATCATTAGAAGATGCGTATCTATCGACACTCAATGATATAGAAGCTGTCATCAGCGATGAAAAACTATCCGCTGTTAAAAAAGTTGATGCTATCTCTCTTCTTGTTGAGAAAAAGACATCACTTCTTAAAAATATACTCAGTGAGAAAAAAGTATTTGACACCGTTGTTGAGAATAAATATGACTTCATTGAGAAGAAGTCTATATCCTTACAAGGTAAGCTATCAGGTGTTTTAAAAGCAATTGAGTTTGATGAAAAACATTCAAATAAAAACATAATTGCAGCGATAAAACACTTTAAAGATACTTCTAATATAACTACTACTGCACCAAGAGAATTTCTTAGCGAGGAGGAGCAGACTGCGATCTATGATAGTGGTAAATTCAGAGTGTCGCTTTACAAAGCTTTACTCTTTTTTCATGTGAGTGATGCCATTAAAAATGGTACTCTCAATCTCACGATACTCTCATTAAATATCGTAACTTTGAGGATTATTTGATTGATAAAGATGAATGGAAGAAGAGTAAAGAGACATTGATAAAAGTCCATGAACTTGAGGGTTTAAAAGATTACGATGAGTTTATAAAACCCATCAAAGAGAAGTTGGAGCAAAGTTTTAAACAGACCAATGAAAATATAAAAAATGGTTTTAACACGCATTTCACTTCTACAGATAACTCCTATATTTTAAAAACGCCAAAGCTTGACAAGAAAAGGAGAATGAAGAGTCATATCTCAAAATATTTTCCATCCAACGAATATATATCAATTATTGATCTACTGCGTGCTATTAATGATGGAAGTAGATTTTCTCTCATCATTTGGGCACTACAATCAAAGCAAGTCTAAATTAAATAAGAATCTTATTCTTGCTAGAACTCGATATGGGTATGGATGTAATCTATCACTCTTCAAAATGGGAAAAATCTCCAAAGGTATCAGCGAAAACCAACTTGACAATATTAAGACCTGGTATATGAGTGAAGAGAATACAAATGAGGCTAATGAGACAATAATTGCCTCTATGGATAAGCTTGACATTGTAAAACTACATGAGAGCCAATCAAAGATATCAACCACACTTCAAGCGATGGACAAAAATATAATATCTCTCAATCGATTGACTCTACAAATGCAGGGTACTCTTTTAAATACTTTGGCACTGACAAGGGTGTTGTAGCCTACACTTTCATCGATGAGTCTCATAGGCTTTTTCACTCTCAAGTTATCAATGTCAATGAAAGAGAATCAGGATATGTAATTGATGGATTACTCAATAACAGCTCTATTAAAAGTGATATTCATAGTACCGATACACACGGCTTTACAGAAATAATATTTGGTTTAACAAATCTTCTTGGCTTTTCATTTGCACCAAGAATTAAAAATTTTAAAGATCAACAACTCTATGGATGTAATAGTCCTAAATTTTATCATAATTTAGGTTACAAACTTACTCCAAAACGAAAAATCAATGAAAAAGTTATCAGTGAGAATTGGGATGATATTCTAAGATTTATCATAACAATTAAAGAGAGAAAAACTACGGCGACACAACTTTTAAAACGATTAACATCATATTCTAAACAACACAAGCTTTATCAAGCACTCAAAGAGTTTGGCAAGATTATAAAAACTGACTTTTTACTCAATTATATCGATGATGTAATGCTTCGCCAAAGGATTGAAAAACAACTCAATAAAGTGGAAGCATCAAATAAATTCTCTAAAGCGATTTTCTTTGGAAACAACTCTGAATTTACGGTTGCAACAGCCCAAGAGCAAAATATTGCGAATAACTCAAAACGACTTATTCAAAACTTCTATCATACTTTGGAACTATATGTATATTACTAAAAAATTACAGCAAGCTAAAAATCAAGCAGAAAAAGATGTAATACTACAGGATCTAAAAAACAGTTCTATCGTTATCTGGTTTCATGTTAATATGTTTGGAATTTACGATTTTCAAAGTCAGTCCAAAAGAATTCATCGTTTAATTGCTCTTGATGAGACGAAAGGGTTTATTAATACTATAGGTCTCGAAAAATAATATCGTGGCTTATTAGGGAAATATGAGGGATATAAAATTTCAGAATACACTAATTTAAGCAAAATTTGCAACGTATAGCGGAAATTTAACCCATTTATGGATTTGCAACGGAAGTTCTTCCTTCCATAAATTTTCCTTCAAAAGCAATCACTCTTTTAAGAGCTAAATCAATCTCATTTTGAGGTGTCTTTTGCAAGTTTTCTTGATAAAACCATTTAAAAGCACCATTTAGTTGTGAGTCAACATTGGAACTTACTCTTTTCGAGATTTAAGGGTTCATGATATTTTCCAGTGTCATATCTAAAGAGATATTAAGTGCATTAAATTCTTTATTTTTTTTACATCCATAAGGACTTAGCATTACAAGTTTTAACTCGCTTTTTATTTTTCCATTTAATCCATGAGCACAGAAACTGCTTGAGTTTGTTTTTTAGTTTCTTTGCATATTCAGCAGTAATTACGTACTCATCATTATAGTACTTACATTCTACAATATCATATATCCCATTCCCATACTCAACTACTATGTCTATTTGTGCTCCTTTGGCACTATTGGTAGTGTCAATGTAACTCCAATAACTAGCTCCCTTAACGACACCTTGTATCCCCCTAGCTTTGAGGTAATGAGGAAGATTTATGATAGCAATAGTTTCAAACATAAATCCAGCCCATATTGCATATTTTTGACTCAATGAAATATCACTCCAGTAGTGTTTTTTGAGATTGGCTATTTCATTTTTACTAAACTGCTTTACCCATTTGTTATGAAAAATAGAATGAGGGTCATTAATGATGTACTTTGTATCTTTTTTAACA
This sequence comes from Sulfurimonas sp., assembly GCA_030949825.1. Classification (GTDB taxonomy): domain Bacteria; phylum Campylobacterota; class Campylobacteria; order Campylobacterales; family Sulfurimonadaceae; genus Sulfurimonas. The sequence continues at coordinate 32,152 of JAUZSC010000010.1, read as the reverse complement.
TTACCATATTTACCAATGCCACTTATAAATCCACACATTACAAGTTCGTCAATAATACTAGTAAGTTTTGTTCCTACTTTAATCCCTGTTCCTGAAGAAACCTCTTTAATTGTATAGCCTGAATTTTTTGTGCTCATGTAGTCTATGACTGCTTTATGTACACCGGCTTTGTCTTCAAAAAGAGATTTGAATACTTCATCATACTCACCATACATCAAGCCATTAATATTGAAATAAAGAGCATCTATATTCTCTTCGATTGTTTTAAGAGGATCTAAATAACTTAAATATTTTGCAACACCACCAAAAACCATGTAGGTTTCAAGTATCTTTTTAGAATCTAAATCAAAACCTTTTTCCTCAATTAAATACTTTTTTGTTTCTTGCAGATCAAAAGGTTTCATTGCTATCTGATGTGTCACTCTGTTATGAAGTGGTCCATTACTATCTTTAAGAATTTTGTTCTTTATCCATGAAGCATTAGAGCCACACAATATGAGAACGAATCGTTTTTGTTTTTGACAATATGTATTCCAGAAATGTCCAAGTGCAGACAAAAATCCATCTTTGTTAGATTTATCTATCCAAGGAACTTCATCAAAAAAGAGCGATACCTTACCCATATGCTCTTTGTGAGTCACTTCTGCATCAATAGTCCTCTTAAGAAAATTAAAGGCATCAGTCCAATCTGCAATTTCTTTTGATGGTTCTATTTTAAACCAGTCATAGACAGCTTCGATAAAGTTCTTTATCTGTGTCTTAGAATTTACTTCATAAGCTCCAGAAAAACCAAAAAACATACAATCTTTTCTGTGTTCTTCAAACATGAAGTCAACTAAATATGTCTTACCTATTCTTCGTCTTCCATGAATAACCATAAGAGAACTTTCACTGAGTTCACAAAGATTATTCAGCTGTGTAAGTTCTTCTGTTCTTCCTATCATCAAGCAGCCTTTGTTATAGTCTATAATATTTATTTTATATTCTAGCATAAAATAAATAAAAGTATTAATTTAAATATATATTTATTTGTTTTAATAGTATAATTTAGATAAAAGTATATATTTTATAATAGATTTATTTAAATTACTAGAGATACTAGAAGGAAATTTTATAAATCTTGCAACTAAGCAATAAAAAAAGTTGAAGAGTCAATAATTTGCATACTTTAGCATAGCTATACAGTAGTATTCATTTAAAGCTAGCTGTGAGTATTCTGCTAAGCATGCCTTTGAGATGCTTATTTAAAGTGATTTTTCTGTCTTTTGGAGGATATTTTAATCTCCTGTATCAAAGAGAATCCTATAACATGTGCTACGACCTGCCTTTCCTTCTACTTTCGCAATCAATCCATATTCGAGTAATTTCTTAATTTGTCTATTTGCTGTCATTGGTATTGTGTTTGTAATTTCCCTGTAATTAACATTTGAAAACTCACTATTGCCACCACGAGAAAGTTTATTGATAAAGTCATCAAGAAATAGAGTATGTCCTTTACTTAAATTTATCATTTTACATCTATCCCAAAACTTAGCTTTTTTTACAATAAAAAGAACATCTTCATAAGCTTTCTCCAAAGTACTAATTAGAATATCAATATTCCACTCTATCCAATTAGTAAAGTCAAAATGTCTATTTTTATGAAGGTTGGTAGTCATATCTAGTATCTCGTAGTACTCGGCTCGTTTTGTATAGATTGTTGCTGACAAAGAATAGATTTTATGTTCCTCTTTTAAATCTCTAGAGAGTATGTAATCTGCTATAGCTCTGGATATTCTTCCATTTCCATCATCATAAGGGTGAATAGAAACAAACCATAGATGCGCCAATGCACTTTTAATATAGGGATCTTCATCGCTTTGATTACAATATTTAATTAAGGCATTTATATCTTTTTCAAGAAGGCGATAGGGAGGGGCAAGATACTTAACTACTCCACCTGCTCGGTTAAATGCATTTTCAATCACTTTCATATCATCATAATCTCTAAATTGAGCGATATTAATCTTTTTAACATCTTCATAGCCACCACTATTGGCGAAAAGTGCGTTGTGCCAAGCATGTAGTCTAGTAACTGACAATAACTCATTATTTCGATGGCTGTCCAGCATAAGAGAAACGAGGTTATCAGTATGCCTTGTGGACATATCCTCTGATGAAATATAAGTTTGATTAATTGCTTTAGCTACAGAGTCTCTTACCGAGTCTCTATGTAAGTATTCACCTTCAATTTGAAAGGTGTTAATTATTTCATTTGTTAGATTAGTTATTTCAAGTTCATCAAATTCATCTTTGTTAGCGATACAAAGAACACCAGACACTAGACCTCTAAGGTATTGGGCTCGTTTTAACTTCTCTGATAATTTTTCTCTATCATATGGAAAATCTGGATAATTCTCATGTTCCCATATCCATTTCTTAATAATGTGTTTCATGATATTCCCACTTGTGTTATGAATAGTTTATATAATCATAACATATTTTGTTATGATTAATACATTTATTCATAACATTTTTTTAATTTAAGTTCGTGAAGAGCTTTCTCGACACTGATTTTACTATGACAGCTAGGGCATATAATAGTAAATTTATCAATCAATAAAAATATTATTGTTGCCATCAACTATTTTAAAAATAGCTCTTATATTAGTTCAACTGCTCCAAAAGAGTTTTTAGATGAAGAAGAACGGGTTGCAATATTTGAGAGTGTAAAGAATTTTCTATGGCTATCGCTCTATAAAGTTTTACTCTTTTTTCATGTAAGTGATGCTATTAAAAATGCTACACTCAACCTCAAGTATTCCCTTAAATATCGAAACTTTGAAGACTATCTTATTGATAAAGAGGAGTGGAGAGAAAATAAGGAATCCTTCATAAAAATTCATGAATTAGTGTATTTAAAAAGTGGCTAAATGGTAGTGATATAAGTGGTCAATACACTACAGAGTAGAGGGTAACAAAGCAGTAAAGAGAAAAGTAGAAATCTTCCAAAATAGAGATTGTGATTTAGTTATGAGTCATAGTGAGTTCAAAAATATTCAAACAATTATCAGAGTCACAAAAACAACTATAAACAATAAGACAGGTGAAGTTAAAACTAGCGTTGAATATCTTATTGCTAATTTTAAAACAACAGCTAAGGAGTATAAAGAGAAGATACTCCAACACTGGAGAGTAGAGACTTATCACTATCATTTAGATGAACTTACTTGTGAAGATAAGCATATAGCTTATATAGATCCTTATGGTATATCAATACTCAGAAGCTTTGCTGTAAATCTTTACCAACTGTTTTTAAATTCTCATATCGATAAGAAACCATTTGGTACTGCTAAGGTGACAATGGCTGAAACTAAACGTTACTGTATGCATGCTGATATGTTTGCTGCTGATATATTTGAAGCTTCGTAAATCTTTATAAGCTTCAAAAATTAAACAAGTCCTTTATCTCAAAAGATAGACTATTGCCTAGTCTGTAAAATTATGGGTCTGTTTGATTTCATCGGATTTACCTACTGCTAGTTAAAAGTTCTTAATGCCTTGAATAGTTGTCTTATTGAATTTTCAGTGCAAATACAAGTGAACTTAGTTTGTTCTATAAATATGATATAATTACATTAAAGAACAAAGGGAAAAGATAATAATGACAAAAGCATTTACAGAAATTATTAAATTATCGGACTCATCTCTTAAAGGTTTTGAAGTAGCTGAGAAGAATGCAAATTCTTCAACACGAAAAAAACAAGACACTGCTCGTAAAGAAAGAAGAAATAGACTTAATAAACTTCGTGCGTCTGCCTAGTAATTTTTACTAAATGACGGAATCTCAAAAAGAATCTTTATATGCAACTTTTGAGTTGTTTCCGCTTATAGAAGTTGAAGCTTCTCTTCTTGCTACATTTAACTGTGAAATAAATTCTGATTTAACAAATTTTATTCATACTACTGCTCTTAATTTTGAAGATAGACAAATATCAAGAACTTTTATACTTGTAAATACTAATAAAAATGAAGTTGTAGGATATTTTACAATATCTATGAAATCATTAAGTACCAATGGTATGTCTAAAACAAGTATAAAAAGATAGACGGTGTTTCAAATAGTAGAGTTTGTATTCATAGCTTCTTGATAGGACAGCTTGGAGTTTCAGATAACTATGCAGAATATAAATTAGGTACATTATTATTAGATGAAGCTTTTTCAAAAATTGAAATGGCACATGATTTAGTGGCTGGAAGATATATTTTAGTAGATGCAGTTAATCATAAAAAGTGATTAAGTTTTATAGTGAGTCTGGATTTACGTTATTAGATACTAACTTTGAAGAATCTGAAAATGGTAGTATAAGAATGATTTACAAGATATAAAATTATTTCGGTGCCATTATATACCTATAAAATACAATTCAAGTATATTTCTTAAGTGTGAAAACTTCGATATGCAGGGTATATAAGAGTTTATACAATGGTTTCCAGCATCCGAAGGCACACTAAAATTAAACCTCATAAACTCTTATATTTAGAACACAAAGCACTCATATTAGTTTTCCGTGTTCCACAAAGTGTTCAAAAAGTAAAAAATGTAAATTCCCATAAAGCCTTAGGAGTTTTGGAACATTAATAAGAGTTTTCATTTAAGTTTACTACATTGGTTAACATAAGGTAAATTCTATTGAAAAATAGCTACTTCCTTTTCCATAATTATTTATTCGCCCATAGCAACAAAACTTACTCCATCAAAATACTCTTCTGCATCAACATCTGATTATTCGAGTAAAATGGAACATCTGTATGTCCAAGTACTGAGGCTGGTATATTCGCCAATTCTGTTAAATTATCCATTGCGGTAGCTGGCATCTCTACCCACACTCACTTGAGCCGCAGAAATAAGTTCAGCTTCACTCATCTTGAGATTTAGATTGAGTGTCTTGTGAAGTTTGTCTTTGATGTAGTTTTGTAGATACTTAATCTCTACAATTCCATTAGTTTCACAGTACCCACGAATAAACTTAAGTTCATGTTTTCTCTTGAAGTATAAATAAGATATTTATTTCCATTTTCTCTATCTTTTTCTATCAAATACTTTACATGTAGCTCTTCAAGGTCATTCTTTACTACGTGCACTTCTATACTATCATCCAAAGTAGCAAGTAAAAACTTTGCCTTTTGAGACTCATCTACAAAGACTGCAATCTGATGCTTGTTATATATAAAATCTATATCTTTTTTGAACCACTAATCAATCATAAATACACCTTTGTTTTACTGATTTACTTGCACCGTTAGGTTGCACCATAAGATATTAAAAGATATGGATATTTTTTTCATTATTCGATATTTCCTTTAATAAATCCTTTAATAAATCCTTTAATAAAATTTCTTTTGATTTTAAACTTATTAAAGGAATAAAACATTAGAAAACTCCCAGATTGGCGAAGCATTCGTACCACTATTCTTGATTTTCTTTAATTTATTAGAGAGTTCATTAATAAGATTATTAACTTTATTCTTTTTCTGTATATCATCCATGTACTCAGGTAGTTTTCCCCAAAGCAATGAGTTTATATCATTACGAGTCATTGAACCATGCTCTCCAATAGATTTCATAATCAAATCAAGATAATACTGTTTATCAAAAGCTCTATTCTTTGTGTAACTAGCTTTGTCTCCAGTAGCTTGTGCTACTTTAGCTGAAATATACAGATGTGGTTTTCTACCTTCAATCAGCTTTTTTCTTCTTAGATCTTTTACAATCTCATCACTAATTGGATATCCCTTTACTATCCTATCAAGAAATATAACATCCATAAGACTCAGTTCTGAGTTTGAAGATAAGAGTTTTGTATATTTTTCATCTAGTATCTTTCCATGAATAGTCACTTCCACTTTATTATCAGCAATTTTATAATCAGGCATAGGGAAAAATCTTTTTTTCTGTATAGAGAACATCCTCTTTATCCCACTACCAATAGTATCAATCATATTTATCTCTACCATACAAGCGCATAAGAATTTGTTTCTATAAACTTCAGATGGAGTATCTCGCTCTATAATACTTTGAATATCTCCAGCTAAAAAACTTCCTGCGTTTGAGATGACTAACTTATCTGGAAACTCCACAATATTTACTCTTCCTGCTACCTCATAATCTTGATGGGCAATACTGTTGTGCAGAGCTTCGTAAAGAATCCAGTTGTCATATTTATCAACCTCTTCTGGAAAGAGTGTACTATCTGCCATGTATCTGTACTTAAAGTTTCGGATCTTATCGTGAACCTCTTTTGCACTCAAAATAAGTGGCAATCCAAAATGCTCATAACTTTGTTCCGTCCCATCTGCATCTTTAAGTATCCATGTTAATTGTGGAACAGATGAACCCAATAGATGAGAAGACTCATCTTTTCCTAGTAGCAAGAGAGTTGAGTTTGTAATGTTTGAGTGTATTGTTATTTTTGCTTTATTTAAAAACTGCTCATCGCTCCAGTTATCAACTTCCTCAGCTATTCGAGAGTGCTTTTTCTTATACTCTTCTCGTGCAAACAAAATTGCTTCACTAGAGAGATCTTCAAGTCTAGCATCATTACAGATATTTGCAGACCAATCAGTATCTACAGCTATGCTTTCATTGAGTATAATTGCTTCTCTCTCTGGAGTGAGGGATATAAGACTATCTCCTTTTCTTTGCCATGCCATTTTATGAGCATAGACAGGCTTTCGAGGGAGATGTTTAGGTATATAAATAATCCAAACATATTACTTTAATATTATTAATATACTCTTTTGGGATTGAATCATCTATCTTTTTCAATAATAAATCCTTGTTCTTTTTATCTCCAAAATAAAAAATGGGATAAATACCATACTCAACTTTTGAAGAAAAATATTTGCCAATAAGTTGCTCATGTATTCCAGTATTAATGAGACTCGTCCTGAAAAATAATTTTTTATACATACATTACGACTAATTTCATAAAAAAGTCTGTTAGACAAAGAGAACTGCCAGAACAGTAATAAGTTGCTGAGTTTCTAGTGACATCTGATGTGAAAAGAAACTTGTAATCAACTCTTCATGTTTTTTTGTTTTGGAAGTTCAAAAAAGTAGAAGTAACCGCAGCCAAAAACCGCTTACGAAAATTTTCTGTTTTTAAATCAAACTCATTTCTTTTAATAATGGCATCTTTACCAACCGAGTAAAGCTCAATAGCTTTAACGATAAGTTGGTAATCGGGAATCCCATCAATAATATTGACATCTGAGTTATATTTGGTCAAACTATCTTATCACTCTCTACTATATTCACATAAAAGAATTTAGTTTATTATGCCTTTTTTGTAATTAATGGTTCATAAAATTAGCTTAGTTAAAGTGATGTACTTCCTAAAACAGCTCTAATCTTACTCTCCTTATCACTCTCAGAATAAGTCTTAGCAGTAAGAGTAATATCAGCATGCCTAAGTAGCTCAGAGGTAGTTATAAGATAATATTCTTTACTACAAGTCTTTTAGCAAAAGTATATTATTTACTTCCCTATTAAACACATATTTAGGAGCTAAAGAGGTATATTACATTTATCTACATCGCTCTAAAACAGGGGAAGTATTTAAATTTTTCAAAGATGGTTTAGGTTGGAAAGACTGCCAAGTTAGAGACTGGGAATCTATTAAAAATTTCATCACTATATATTTCTTTGTCGGTTTTAAAGCATCCAATATATTTGTTTGATAGTAATTGTAAAGATACTATTACTAAAATAAGCAAAATAGTTACTTTAAGAGGGGTCAAGTTAGAAAATTTATTTTAACAACTCTCAGGACTGAGGAGAAGCCTTTAAAAACAAGTGAATAATCTTCAAACACCCTGCTCTATTCGGTATTTAATAAAGTTTACATAGCTTCATAACGAAGTACTTTAACACCCTATAATTTATTGAAAATTAAAACGAAGTACTTTAATACTCTAACTAAATATATAATAACGAAGTACTTTAATACTCTTAATTTTAGTGGCGAAGTATTTTAATACCTTCTATTAGGACAAAAAATACCTTGATTTATTAAATATTCCCTATTGTTTTTGTTCTTTTTATAATATAACGAAGTACTTTAGTACTTATAGAGAGAATATTACATAAATTATCTGATTGCTTTTTGAAAGAACGAAGTATATTAACACCTTTAACGAAGTACTTTAATACCTATACGAAGTATTATAACACTATATACGAAGTATTCTAATACCCTTTACGAAGTAATATAATACTCTTTTGTAGATACTATAGATATTTAATAAAGATAATATATCTATTTATATATGTTTTATTTAAAAATTTACTCATCTATATTAGGTAGACTACCTGTTTTTGTATCAATAGGTAAATTAATATATACTTGATGAGTACCCTTATAATAAAAAATTTCTTTCTCTGAATTATATTGAATATCAAATTCTTTAAAAACATCAATATGTTCTCTTAAAGTTTTTTTTGCTGTTTGCATTGTTCTGATTGAAGCAGGAAAAGGAAATCCAATTGTAATTAATATATTTTCTAATGATAGATTAATAGCTTTATGTGTAAAGAAAAATCTAATAATAGATTTTACTAATGGAGATTCTACAGAAATTAAAGCAGGTATCTTACTTGAATAGTTCACACTCAAACCTTTTTCATAAAATTCCACATAATTTGGATCTAATACAATCCCATATAAATTTTCAGATGCAGAAAAAGCTTTTTTTAAAATAATTCTAAAATCAATTTCATTACCATTATTATCTCTATATTGAATTCTACAATCTGCTATTTCATCTAATTTTTGTCTAAACCACTTTAAATTTTTACTTTTCTTAATATCAGTTTTCTTATCCACAGTGCTATAAAACTTAGAAATCTCTGATTGAGAAAAATATAAAGCTATAGTCCCATCTTCAAGACGTTTAATTTTTTTATTATAAGTAAAAATTAAATCCATAATATCTTTATGTGTTTGAGTAAGTAATCTATTCCTTATTTCAACATGTCCCCACTTAGTTTCAATTATTCTAACATTATTATTTTTCTTAAATTCTTTCGCAGCTGTAGATTGTGGAGGTAATTGTTTAACTGGCGCATAAATAGGTACTCTTAATTCTTCAACACTACTTGATGAATATTTTATTTTATCTTCAACAGTTTCAAATAAACTTTTTTGTACAAGCTTTTTCTTTGCCATTTTTAATCCTCTAATAATTTTTCTATTTCAGACACATAAGCTAACACTTTGCTCTTGATATCTTGAGATATATCTTTAGTGTTTATTTTAATTGTAGTATTACTATGAAGTACTCTTTTTACTAAAATATATTTTGTTTCAGAAAAAGCTTGAATTTTTTTAAGGGCTTCATTTCTAGGTAATATTTTAATAACATTAAATAAATCTAATTGCTGATTTGTATTTATTTTATTTAATGCTGCCAATACTGTCACATCTTTATATTTATTAGTGGTTATTTCATTTAACAACTCATCTGACAACTTTAAAATCGATAATAATTTTGATACTCTTCCTTGCGAAATTCCTAAGGAATCTGATAAATCATTTTGTGTCTTAACTATACCCATTTTTAATACTCTATTTAAAGCCATTGCAGTTTCAATTGGTTCCATATCTTTGCGTTGTAAGTTTTCTACAATCGGTGAAATAATTAATTGTTTATTATCAAGAGAAGCTAAAATATTTGCCTCTATTTCAGCTTTATCTAAATAAGCATATGCTGCAGCTCGTCTATGACCAAAAACAATTGTGAATGTCCCATCATGATTATCCAATACAGTAATGGGTTGAAGTAATCCATTTTCTTGGATGGATTTAGCTAATTCGATGATAGCATTTTGCTCTATTTCAATTCTTGGTTGATAAGGATTTATAGATAATGAAGATATTGGAACCAATGTTTTTTGTGCAACTTTAGATTGAAATGAGTCAGTTAAACTAGCATCTTCAAATACTTCACTAGCCAAATTAAAATCTACTTTTCTTTTTTTTGCCATTTTAATGTTTTCCTTTTTTCTTTTTTTTCATATGTGTTTTAAAATCTAATATTTCTGATATTTCTAAAATCAACTTTTTCATTTCTTTTGATGAATCAGATGTATTATCAAATTCACATACACTAAAACCATGTGATAATGAAATAGAAAAATCAGATCTTCTCCTGAGGACACTATTTAATAGTTCAAATTGATTAGGAGATTTTTTTATAAAACTTTGAATATCTCCAAAGTTTTGTTGAGCATGGTGTATTTTATTTAAAACAATATGCGTTTTAATACTTTTCCCTACTTTCTTAGATACTTCTTTAATAATCTTTTTATATTTTTCTAATCCTATTACTTCTAAAAATTCTGTAGACACAGGCGTTATAATTAAATCTGAAGCATACATTGCAACTCGGTTCATTCCACTATCAAAGCCACCAGTATCAATAATTGTTATATTATTTTTTATATCTTCATTTAAAAAATCTATAAATTCTTTTTTATCTTCAAAATTAAGTACATTTAAACGTTTTTGTCCAAACTTTCCTCTAATTACATTACAAGCTGTAATTGTTTGTTGTACATCTAAATCAACAACATTGACATTAAATTTTTTACTTAATTCTACCGATAGGTTATAAGCAATTGTACTCTTCCCTACTCCACCTTTTTGATGAGATATTGCTATAATCATTATATTGTTATCCTTAGATATATATATTATGTTCATGAACATAATTTTAAAAAGTATAGTATAAAAAAACTTATTAAGCAAATTATTCCATGAACATAATAGTGATACTTATCAAAAAAATTAAGGTATAATTACAAGTAAAGGGATTTAATGCAAGAACAAACATATGATACAAACTTAGAAGCAACAATAATATCAAGTATTATATTTAACCCTGCCCTACTCTCTAAATATACAAATAAAATAAAAAAAGAATTATTCTTTCTCCCTCTTCATAAAGATACATTGGAAGTAATATTAAATTTACATAATGCAGATAAAGCTGTAGATGAAGAAATAATACGAAATAAATTAGGAAAAGAATTCGAGAATGATTTAATTTATATACTGACTAAAAACCCATTAAATAAGTTAGATGATTATCTAGAAATATTGCAAGACTATTCAATAAAAAGAGAAATGCAGGCTCTTGCATTTGATATCACAAAGTCTTTACAATCAAATATTTCAGGTTTAGAATTACAAGCAAAAGTATCCAATAAATCACAAGAGATTACATCTTCAAATAAATTAGATATATTTGAAATAAATAATATTCAAAATATAGAAGATAAAGAAGTTGAATTTATTTGTAAGGCATGGCTCCCCTTCCCTGTTCGAACAGTTTCCCTTGTTACTGCACCTGGTGGAACTGGAAAAAGTTGGTTTGTAATGCAACTAGCGATTAAAGCTATTGAAGAAGGAAAAATAAAAAAAGCATTTCTATGGTTAAGCGAAGATCCTAAAGAGATTAGTAAAAATAGATTTAATAAGGTATTTGATAAAGTATTAAAATTAGAAGATGATTCCATTAAGTCTAAAATAGATATTAGTGACTCCCCTACTATACAATTTTTATACGATGATCAAAGAAAAGTAGAAGTATCTCCCCTACTTCCTCAATTTAAAGCTAAACTACAAGAATATGATTTAATAGTGTTAGATCCCCTAATCGCATTCTACGGTACTGATGAAAATAATAATTCTAGTGCAAGACGATTTATGCAATTATTTACGGACTGGGCTAACAAAGAAAACAAAACCATTATATTTATACATCACAGTACAAAAAATACAACACAAAGTCGTGGAGCTTCAGCATTTGTTGATGCAGTCAGAACTGTATATGAATTAGATAAAATTCGAGATAAAGACGGTAAGGAAAAAGATACAAACAAACGCTTAGTAAAACTTACCAAAGATAACTATGGGATTAGTAATATTTTAGATAGTTTTTGTGTACAAAGAGAATTGTTTCCGCTTATGATTAAGGAAGAAGTCACTATATTTAAAAATACTAGTTTTCAGTTTGGTATGCCGAATGATTTTTAAAGATATAGGCTAGGGCATGAAAATACAAAACTTAGTAAATTTTTTTACACGACTCTTTTCAAAAAGAAAATGGGGAGAAAATCCAAAGTTTTAGGGCTGCTACTAAGTAAAGCATATTAAATGACTACGCTTGTTAAGTAGGGGATACTTTAAAAGTGAATTTGCTTCTGAGAGGATTCAACTACGAATGCAATTATTTTTGTAATATATAAGGGAAGAGAGCATGGTAACAATGGCTTCACTTAATTAAAAAGAAATACTTTTGTTATGCTTTTTTCTTGTCTTTTTAGGTGAATTTACCGCTTTACGAGATTAATTTAGCTAACATAACAATTATATACTAACAAAATTGTTAGCCATATTTTGGATACTCCTTACAAAAATACAAACTAAAGATTATTGCGAAGTCTTTGTATGCTATAATCAAACAAGAACTAAAAGATGACAAATTCTACTATAAAATAATGCCAGTTAATTTCTTGATAGCAAATGGTCCAAATATTTCAGGACTTGAAATTATTGGTTTATTTATGCCAATAACATATGTTGGTCTTAATTATAAGGCTTTACTTTACTAGAATCTAAACAAAACAAGGAAAATAAAATGGATAATGTAACTATAGGCATACTTGTTCTCAGCTCAATAGTTGGAATGACAGGGTTATTTGCAATGATTATGAAAAGTGGAAAAGTCGCCACGCTTAAATTTATGTAACAGTGATACCAATAGTAACAATTTACTTGAATATCATTCCATAACAGCAGCCTGATTAGTGTTAAAATTCTCATCATATTTTTTGTTGTTTTTATAAAGTGAATGAGCAGTTAGTATTATTTTTCTCATAACGGCAATTTGAGCAGAGGTTGTATGTTTCCCATTTGCCTTGAGGCGTTCATAAAAAGCTTTAAAGTTTTTATCATGTTGAACAGCTGTAAGAACTGACATAAAAATAATACTTCTATAAAGTTTTGCCCCTGTTTTAGCTATCTTATATCCTGATTGAATTGAAGTACCTGATTGTCTATAAATTGGATTTAAGCCAACTAATGAAGTAATTTGTCTTTGGTTAGCTTCTGGGTATTTTAAAAAGAGATGAAGAAGTACAATCGCACCGATTTGCCCAACCCCTTTTATGGATATAATATTATCATATGCAATTCTGTATTCATCTGTAGAATCAATTAAAGTTTGAACTTGTTCAATAATTCTAAGCTCTTTTTCTTGTGATTCTTTAATACATTTTTAAGTTCTTTAATTGAAAATTTATCACCATCTTTACTTGTTAAAGCTTCAAGATGATTCTTCTGTTGAGCAGTTTGTTTTTTAGTAAACTTATAAAAACTCATTAACTCCTTAATCTGCTCTACATCCTCGTTATACACAGGAACTTTAACTTGTGTATCTTTAGCTAAATGAAGAGCTTTAGAGAGAACTCTAGCATCTTCAATATCATTTTTCACTTCAACACCTAATGCTTTAGCATAATTACTAAACTGCTTAGGATTTATGATAAAGCACTTGATATTTTTCTCTGAACAATACTTTCTCAATGCTTCTGAATAACTTCCTGTTGGTTCAAATATAAATATAATATCTTCGATCTCTTTTTTATATATTTTCTTCAACTTTGAAAAAAGAGAACGAAAACTTTTTAGATTGTTATCGAGTAACAAATCCTGGCTATTTTTAGATATATGAACATTTATTGTTGCTTTTGATACATCAATTCCGATACAATTCAACACTGTGAACCTCCTATTTATTTAAGAGAGTTCGTTAGCATAGGAGTAAACTCCTATGTGACTTTTAAGCAATAATATTACACATAACTTTGCCTCGTGATTCAATCCGATCTAGTTTTCTATCACCATTGCAATAGTGAAATAATAAAAACTGATCCACTCGCCACTCAAATTTAAAGTATAATTATCCGACTTTCCCACAGGCTAGTTTTCACCGCCTTAGCTCGTACCGATATATTACTTCTAACGAAAACTCAAAATAAGTATAGGATAAAAAAATTATAAAAACTTACATACGAGCTAAACATGATGAACGAATGGCAAGAAGAAACCCTCTTAAGGCTTGTTAAGCAATATAAAAAAACGAAGTCATTTAATAGTTAAACGAAATACTTTAACACCCCTAAATGACAATTAAAAAAAATCAAACTTCATAAATAAACTCATCAAGTACACGGTACCGACACCCTAAGAATCACTTATATTAAGCAGAGTAAAGAAGAATAGCTATGATACTATGAGAAATTTAGAATGAGCACTGAAATAGTATATAAAAAGTTACATAAAAAATTTAATGATTGCGTTGTCAGTTTAGATAAGGCAAGATGCTCTATTGTTAAAGAAAGATTGTCACACCCAAAGCTCTTAAGGAAGAGGGTAGGGTAGCAATTTAATTGCAAACTTCAAAAGACAAGGAGCTTTATTTCTTTGTGTCTAGTTCTAATATAGTTTTTTTAAAACACACCCTCATCTTCAAAAAGAACAAGCATCTTATTCTTCAGCGAGAGTAAATCAGGAAAAGCAATAAACAAAGCTTTTTCCCAAGCAGAATTTCGAGAGACTGCTTTAATAGGGATATTAACTTGAGACACTATTGCTCCGTTTTCTGTAGTTGAAATAATTGCGTTAAATATTAACATAGAACATCCTAATTATATTTATACTCTCATATAATAAGAAATGCTTTAAAAAGCTATAATTAATATAAGAAGAGTCTTTAGCATATCGAATCTACTCTGAGACCAATTTATTTGAGTCTGTCCCCAAGTTAGATAGCTAAACCGTAAATTTGAGTGGTAACTAAGTCGGATATTTCCAGACTGAATTTTATGAGATGAAATTAAGTTTAGCGGCTAATCGAGTGAAGTAAAACTTCACCCTAACGAACTCTTCTAAAAACTAGGAGGTTCTTATGTTTAATTATATCGGAATTGATGTTTCAAAAGCAACACTACAAGTTTATATTCCCATCAAAGATGAGAATATTAGTATAGATAATACAAAAAAAAGCCCTTGTTTCTTTGTACTCTAAGTTAAAAAAGTACTATAAGAAAGATATTGTTAATTTAGTCATTATTTTTGAACCTACTGGTTCTTATTCAGCCTTACTATATACTACCCCAAGAAAAACAAACAACATTTTCTAAATCGTTATTCCTAAAAAGCTAAAATAACACAACAAAATGAGAGGGTAATATCATGAGTAGAAAAAGAACAGTGTATACAGCCGAGTTTAAAACCAGATTGGTTTTAGAGGTTTTAAAAGAGGAAAAAACCTTAGTAGAAATAGCAAGTGCAAATAAAATAACACCACTAAACCTACGAATTGGAAGAAGGTATTTCTTGCAAATGCGGAACTGGCAATGGAGCCTAGTAAAGCTATAAAAGAGTATAAAGAAGCTAATGCAAAGCTAGTAGTTGAAGTGGGTGCATACGCTAAAAAAGTAGGACAATTAACGATAGAAAAGGACTGGCTTGTGGAAAAGCTACAGGACTTGGGCTTATCTAAAAAACTAGCAATGGTTGATGAATCCAAGTCTAAAGTAATGTCAGTAGTGAGACAGTGTGAACTACTGCATCTCAGCAGAAGCAACCTTTATTATGCACCAGTAGTAAATGAGTATAAATTAGCTATCAAAGAGGAGATTAAAGCCATCTTTGAGGAGATACCAATATACGGAGCAAAGAAAGTACATTGTCAGCTCAAAGAGAACGGCTTTAGTGTTAGCCTTAACACCGTAACATCTTATCGTAAAGAGTTAGGATTAAGAGCTATACTTGCCGTCAGGGAGCCTCTTTGTCTCACTCAACCAAACATCGCACATCCTAAGTATTCTTATAAGCTTAGGGGCTTAGATATTGTGAGAGCTAATCAAGTGTGGAGTACAGATATTAGACTTCTCCTAAAACCCCAAATAAAATTGGAGTAAAATTTGCTTATAAGTTAGTATGGCAAAAACAAGAAAATATTATAAAGTAAATAAGTTAGAAAACAAAGATTTTAAACGCATTGTTGGTGTCAATAAAGATACTTTTAAAGATATGGTAAAAGTAATTAGAAAACATTATCGTGATAGAAAATCAAAAGGTGGAACAAACAAATCACTTTCAGCAAATGATGAAGTATTACTGATGCTTGAATACTACCGAGAGTACAGAACATTTGCACATTTAGGAATTGATTATGGAGTGAGTGAATCAACAGCTCATTATACAGTTACCAAAATTGAAAAGATACTGATAAAAGAGCCACAATTCCATCTTGAGACTCTAAAACATATAGTACCAACAGAAGATTTAAATAATATCAAAATAACTGTTGTAGATGTGACTGAGAGCGAATGTGAAAGACCAAAAAAGCAAAAAAGTACTATTCAGGTAAAAAGAAAAAGCATACTCAAAAAGCACAAATAATTACAAATATCAAAGGTAAAATACTTGCAGTAACTATTGCTAAAGGAAAGATGCACGACTTCCGTCTTTTTAAAAATAGTAATCCAACTAAAAGATATTGATGAGTAGAGTTCTTGCTGATTTAGGCTATTTAGGTATAGATAAAATATGTCCAAATGCTACAATTCCAAATAAAAAAACAAAAAAGAAACCTCTTACAAAAGAAGAGAAAAAAGAGAATCATAAATTATCATCTAATCGTATCATAATTGAAAATATAAATGCAAAAATCAAGGTATTTAAAATTACAAAATATCCGTATAGAAATAGACGAAAAAGGTTCGGATTAAGGATGAACCTTATTTGTGCCATTATTAACCTTGATTTAATACCCTTAAATACAGACTCTGGAAAGGATTAGTGATTGATTGTTTTAGGAGAAGTCTATTACCTACATAAAGATAGCTGGTGGTATGGTTTATCTTGCTGCTGTTATAGATTGGTACTCGAAGGCTGTTCTGAGTTGGCGAATCTCTAACACTATGGATACAGCCCTTGTAATGGATGTCCTTGATGAAGCACTTCTGAAGTATGGGAAACCAGAGATATTTAACACTGATCAGGGGAGTCAATATACAAGTTATATCCATACACAAAAACTTAAAGATAATGGCATCATAATCTCAATGGATGGAGTTGGCAGAGCAACAGATAATATAGCAATTGAGAGGTTCTGGCGAAGTGCTAAAGTAGAGAGAATTTACTTGAACCAATATAACACAATTAAAGAGCTAAAAGAAGATGTAGCAGACTATATGCAATTTTACAATTACAGGAGATTTCATGAAACACTTGATTATAAAAAACCGATGAATGTTTACTTTGAGAGTTTGAAAATTAACAAGGAAATTTTTACTATTACTGAGAAAAGTGTAGCATAGGGTTACACACTAGGACGGAATAAGGATTCTGGAAAAGTTGTCTTGACTAATTGGGGTGGTATACTAAAACGGTTTTGTGCTGATAAAAAGATATATGCTTTTATCATTAACCCCAGACAAAGTGCAAACTTTGCCAAAGCATTAGACAACAGAAGTAAAAGCGATATTATTGATGCAAAGATGCTCTATAAATTCCATGTTATGTTGAAAGAGGATGATATAGCAGTACCAACTATAAATAAGGCTCAAGAGGAGCTTTCAGAGATGTTGACTTACTACAAATTTCTACAAAAACAGAGAGTAAGTTTCTCAAATCATCTTGAAGCATTGTCTGCTAAAGATGGAAGTTTATACATTACAAAAAAGCTTAATAAAGAGATAAAGCAATTAAGAGAACAAGAAGAAGAGATGATTTCTAGGTGCCCCCTGAGGGTATAAAGATGAAATCACTTATCATATCTGATGAAATAATGGCTCTGAAATTTGAAAATATTACATCTATAGTTGGAGTTGGAGATAGAGCTGGCATAGCACTAATTCATCTTTTTATAAGCTATCCAGATGCTAATCGACAAGAGATTGTAGCATTGAGTGGTTTAGATGCAATTGAAAACACTTCTGGAACTTCAGTTCAAAAAAGAACTCGTATTTCTAAAAGAGGAAGTGCTATATATCGCAGTATGTTGTTTATGCCTGTTCTTTCGTCGATACAACATAATCCATACATGAAACTTTTTTACGATAGATTAAAAAGTAATGGAAAACACTCCACTTTAGCTCAAATAGCAGTAATGCGAAAGATGATATTGATAGCTCATTCACTTTATAAAAATGATGTTAAGTTTGATAACAAACTGTATGAAAAAAACTTAGGTTGGAAGGAACAAGATATTGAAAAAGCTGCCTAATTTAAGCTAGTTTTAACGTGGTAACTTGGTGTATAGCTTCAACATCATAATCTTTGAGTTGAATCTTGAAAAAATCTTCTATCTCATTACCTACATCTATTGATATCTTATTTAAGATTCCTTCTGTTGATGGAAGAGCAAGCTCTATGCTTGAATCATAGTCATAACATAAAAGCTGATTCTCATCAATAATGATTGCCATCTTGTGTTCTTTGTTGATATAAACCATGTCTTCTAGGCTTAGTGTTTCTTCTTCGTTTTTTGTGTTCATTTGTTGTTCCTTTTATTTTTGGGTGTTTTACTTATGTTGTAGTTGGCTTATTGACCGCCAAAGTAATACTTGATTTGCAAATTTTGCAAGTCAGAAGTTCTCTCATCCGCCATGCTCACTGTATTTGCACCGTCTTCTATTATGTATATATCTGCTTTTAATGTTAAAAACAAGCCATTTCTAAATTGATTAGCTTCTAGTAAAATACTATCACCAAAAAACAGAGGATTACCAAATCTATCTTTTTTTATCTTTTCATAGATTAAATCTTCTCCAATACCATCAGGCAGTCTATACTTCTTTATGTTGAGATGCGGTCTCTTCTCATATCTTGCAATTGCTGTCCTTTTTTCAAATCTAGGGTTAGAAGATTGAATAAAGTCATCCGTTTCTTTTAAGAGCATAAAACTTTCATTTTCACTATTTTTATAGAGTGCAAAATTATTGTCTGTGTAAAACTTTGCAAAAGAAACATTATTATCAAGGGCTTCTTCTGTTTGTTTCCCTCTATATGTTTCGCCCCAATACATTTCGCTTCCACTTATGGCATCTCCAGTCTTAGAAAGACCATAGGCAATTCCACCGCCAAGAAATCCTACTACGGCTGTTCCTGCTGCTCCAATAGCTCCAACTGCGTATATCGGTGCATTTGCAACATGTTTGGCAACCTTTACTTCAGTTTCATCCGTATCTTTAATGGAGCAGCCTGTTATTGTTATGAGTAAGCTTAATGCTGATAGCAGTGTTTTCATTTTTATCCTTTTGTTATTTATAGAAGTATTCTATACAATAGTAAGGATTGAGTCAAGGAGTTTTAATATACGCATCAATGCGAAGAACAATTAAGGCTTATAAATGAGAGAGCAAATAATTAGACAGCATAGAGCTTTTTATATTGATTTATTATTTCGTCTATTTTTTCTATTAACTCTTCTGGTTCTTCAACAATAATATTTGGCATATACTTCATAATAGTTGGAGTAATATCATCATAATTAGGATTCGTTATAGTAACTTCAAACCTTTGATACTTTTTCCCATTTAGAGAAGTGCTATACTCAAGTTTTTTCCAAGCATCAAAATACGATGCTAATTCTATATGTTCTACAATCTTTTCCCAGACTAATACAGAAATTCTATTGAGAGGTTCCTCAAAATCAACATAAGCATTCATAGCTAACTTTAGCCTCAAATTTACATTTTCGAAATCGTACTTATATGTTTCATCGAGTATAGTAGGGGATTGAATCAGTGATAAACGAAATGACTTCATTCTGTCATTCTCTTCATAAGAGATAAGATACCAATAATATTCTATGTACACAATCCTATAGGGGAATACTCTTCTAGTTTTTAATACACCTTTAGACGGATACTTTAACTCCACTATATTTTTTTCATTTATTGCACTTTTTAAGATCGCAAAGATTTGTTCCATACCTTGTGTTACATCTTCTGCTTTATGTTGTTTGAAAATATAGCTCTTAGTCCTCTTTAAATAGCTCTCAATCATCGTTTCATGTGTTTTTGATAGAGAGGGACCTAATCTATCTTTATTGCGATATATCCCATTTAAAACGATTACCTCTTCTGGTTCTAAAAGTTCCCTTCTTAAGAAGCCTCTATCTGTAGTCACCCATTTTTTAGTGCTTCCATCATATTTAAAGCAGTTTTTATAAAACCTTGCTTGCAGGTTTCTTAGATGATTTCTAACGCCACTTGCACTAAAGCCATACTCTTTTTCTATCTCTAGGGTTGATATACCTATTCCATTAGATAAATCTTTTAAAATTTTAGGAAGTATCTCTTCTATTTTTTTTGCCATATCTAAACCTTTTAAGAGTTGTTTTAAGAAGTATACAATAGTAGCGATAAATATTTTTATCATTACAGACTGTAGAATTGTACAGTTATAAATTATCACGAAACATAATAGGGGAAGGGGAGAGTCATGTTACTAAGACAAATAGGATTAAACATAAGAGATGCATATTTGCAAATAACCGATACGATATATATACTATTTATATCTATTAGAGGATCTTCTGCCAAGGAGATGGGCTTATGACTGATAATATATTTATGATCAGTGATGCTAGTTATTCAAGCTACACTAAATGTGCAGGGTTAGGGGTAATTGACCTGCACGGACTTATCAAGGACTTAATCATATAAATTTAAAACTTAAAATTGAATTTAAAAGCAGATTTTAAAAGCTAATAAAGGACTTAAAAATGATTCTACCTGAATGTTTATTTTACAATTGAATTATAAGTACTTTCTTCTATTAAAACATACTCGCTTTCTTCTAGTTTAATTCCTAAATCATAAGCAGCACAATAATTCTCAAGAAATACAAATAAATACGCAATAGTATTTATAGCTAATAAACTATAGTTTTCATTAGGATTCATAAGCCCTATTTCTGAAATATACTCTCGACTTAACTCTTGATTTTCTTTAATTCTTGAAACAGTTTCAAATAAGTCTTTAAACTTTTCAATTGGAACTTGAAGTTCACTGAAAATTAATGGATTTTTATGAATAGCTATAGCAATATCAAACAGATCTCTGGCATTACCTTTGTGTGCTCTATAATAGATTTTTTTTGCAATTATCTCTTGTATAGATTCTATCTGTATTTTCTCTCCCCATAAATCAACTATTTTATATGGGTTTTGAGTTTTATCTTCTACACTGAAAAACTGAATTTTATAATCACCCTGTATTACTATTTCTGTATAAACAGGATGTACCTTACAGTTATCATCATATCCAAGCTGATTTAGTTTCTCTAAAAAAATAGAATTCCACTTTTTAGGTCTTAGCATCATGGAAATATCATCTTTAGAGTGAATGAATATATCTATGTCAGTAGAATATCTATGATTCCAATAGTATGCACTTAGAGCTGTACCACCACCTAAAGCAGAAACATTTAAAATTCCTTTTTTGTCCAATAAATAATTAGCAGCATGAAGCATATTTTTTTGAATCTCAAAATTATACATGAGCACTTCTCTTCTCTAAAATACTTTGTAATGCTAATGGAATATTATTAGTCTTCAATGGTATGTTGGTAACTATACTTTGTAGCCTAAACCTTTTATCCCAAATTTCAGAAACTCCTTTAAACATCCGTTCTGGAATCTGTTTGTATATAGTTTTTATATCTCTTTTTGAAACATGAAAAACTTTTTCAAAATCTTCTAAATCACTTACATCACACTCTTTGAAAAACTTAGAATATACTATTTTTTCTCTTTGTGTGGCATCATCATAATTTGTTTGAATAAAAGCATTTCTTACTTCATCATAAGTAAACTTTTTATCATTTTCAATATTTCTATTTAATATATGAAATATTCTGTGAGTTTTTTTCTTCTTCAAATTCTTTTGGGTATCTTCAAGTTTAATATTTTTAAGAAACTGAAAAAGCTTATTTTTTCTGCTTTGTTCTTTATCCCAATCATTTAGAGTACTAATAGGCAAATCAAAAGTTTTACTAATTTCTTTTTTTGTCATAAATACTCCTCGTATCAGCATTATATACGGTAACCGTTAAAATGTCAATTACTTAATTCAATTAAGCTATTATTTTTTTGTAAACTTAATGCATATTTATCTTATTATTTACATATAAATATTTTCTACTAATGTCATATCTATTTAAGAGTTGTTTTAAGAAGTATAAGTGATTGACCATAATAAATGACATATTCAATGAAAAGAGAAGCCATAAGATACAAGACGAAAATCCGTAGGAGCTACTGGTAGCTTCAAGGGTTTTTAACGCAGTAGGTTGTGGCTTATCTTTTCACCCTACGGGCAAGATTTAAAAAATTCATCTTCTGCGTTGAACTTCACTTAACGATACTCGTATCGCAAAGCAAAGTTCGCCTTGAATCTAAACCTTTTAAATCTTGTTGAATATGATATTTATTATGGTCAGTCACTTATAATAATAGCGATAAATATTTTTATCATTACAGCCTGTAGAATTGTACAGTTATAAATTATCACGAAACATAATAGGGGAAGGGGAGAGTCATGTTACTAAGACAAATAGGATTAAACATAAGAGATGCATATTTGCAAATAACCGATGCGATATATATACTGTTTATATCTGTTAGAGGATCTTCTGCCAAGGAGATGGGTTTATGACTGATAATATATTTATGATTAGTGATGCCAGTTATTCAAGCTACACTAAATGTGCAGGGTTAGGGGTAATTGACCTGCATACAAATAAAAAGTATTCTTCTTCCGTATGCGATATAAAAGATTCCTACCTTGCTGAATATAGAGCATTATTACTTAGTGTACGCATTGCCATTGAGAACTCTTATGATAATGTTGTATTTGTGTATGATAATAAAGCACTTGATTTAGAAACATTAAACGTATGGCTAGTTGACAAGATATCCTCCTATCAATTTCTTTGGCTTAAAAGAGCATTTGTAGATAGTGCTGATAAACTAGCAAGAAAAGCGAGAAGCTTACACGAACAACTACTCTTGAATAAAGCACCCTCCTTAATGATTGATGAAGACAACATACTTAAAGTATTCAAATTATATTCTAAAAGAAAGATAATCAGTGCTTTTATGCACATCGCTACTCATGATGAGCTTATTATTTTAAGAGCTTACCAAAACAATAAAGAATATCCTTCTATGTTAGTAAACGACAGTAGCATGGATTTTTATAGTGATATATATCACCTACTATCAAGCAAAAAAGGAAAGAAATCATTTTTTAAATTTATTGATAGAGCTTATGCTAAGACTATTGATATGAAAAAGTTTTTAATCCTTAAGTCTGATGATTATTATATAAAAATAATTCAAGAAATTATTCAAAAATTGAGTGATACTAATGCTAGCAAAGTAAGAAATAAGAGCGTAGCGCTAAATCCTATGCATCAGGTCAATAAAAAGATGGATAAGAATACTGTACTGAGTACTATTAAAAAATATTCTATAAAGCAGATGCTTGCATTTTGTGAAGTCATAGGGAGTGAAAATGATAAAAAGCTTCTCCATGGATATTTTAATGCCCTTAAAGTTGAGAAATATATTATTGACAATAATGGGCTAGAACTCTTTATGTTTGTTCATAGCCTTTTGCCAAAAGCTAGAAAGAAGAATTTTTACTTATTTATAAACAAACGACTCCCTAAGAAAAAAAGTCGAGTAGAGTTTGATAAAACTAATCAGGAGGGCTTTGAAGTATCGATACTCAAGAAGATACTTAAACAAAGATGTTAAAAAATAAAATATTATTTTGAAGATAAGCCAAATATTTGTATTGTTGAATATAAAGACCTTAGGGATTAATATATTTTTATTAGAAAGGCTATACTTAGATGAAAGGAAAACTCAATGTCAAATAAATCCACTATCGTATGTCCCAGCTGTCATAGTAAAATAAGTATCGAAGAAGCTCTTTATGCTCAATTAGAATCTAAATTTGATGCAGATACACAAGAGCAAAGGCTAAAATATAAAAAAGCTGTCACTGACTTAAAGCTAAAAGAGGAATCCTTTAAAAAACAAGAGGAACACTTTGATGATACACTACAAGATGCATTACAGCTCCAATTAAAAGCAAAAGAACAGGCATTAAGAGAAAGCTTGACTAAAGAAATTACACAATCCCAGAGTCAAGCGCAGTTACTCTTGCAAGAAGAGCTTGATACTAAATCTAAACAACTTCAAGAATTCAATAAAACAAAAGCAGAGCTTGAATCAGTAAAGAGAGAGAAAAACGAACAAGCAAGTGCTATAAAAGCTTCATTAGAAGAAAAGGCGAGTAAGAACCTTGACGAGGCTTTAGCTAAAGCAAATAAAGATGCTAGGGAACAAAGAGTAAAACTACAAGAAGAGTTTAATAAAAACTTATCTCAAAAACTTGAAAGTGAAAAAGTTCTAATGAAACGAACTATCGAGGATTCCTTGAGAGTTGAAAATAATAAAGAAATTCAAAAAATGCAAACACTTCTGGAAACTAAATCAGAAGAAGTGAAAGAATTAGAGTCATCAAAAGCTGAGATAGCTAAATTGAAAATGGAAAAAAGTGAGTCTGAAGCAAAAGTAAAATCAGAGCTGCAAATAGAGTTTTATGAAACACTAAGCCAAGAAAAACAAAAAGCCATTGAAGAAGTGACTTCTCAAAATGATTTAAAACTAAAAGAAAAAGATGAACAACTAGCACAAATAAAAAGAAAACTTGAAGATACGCAAAGACAAGTATCGCAAGGTTCTATGCAAATTCAAGGAGAAGTACAAGAACATGCAATAGAAGACTGGCTAAGAACTCAATTCAAGTTTGATACGATTGATGAGATAGGAAAAGGTGCTTATGGTGCTGACTGTATTGAAACTGTAAATACTAGAGAACTCCAAAACTGCGGTAAGATTTGTTACGAAAGTAAAAATACTAAAGAATGGAGTAATAACTGGATTCCTAAATTAAAACAAGATATGCTTAGAGCTAATGCTGACATCGGCGTACTAGTTACACAAGCCATGCCAAAAGATATTGATAGAATGGGATTTATTGAAGGTATCTGGGTATGTAATCTTGATGAATTTAAAGGAAGCTGTGCATTACTTAGAAATAGCCTTATTGAGCTTAAGCGCAATTCTCAATTTCAAGAGAATAAAACAGATAAGATGAGTATCTTGTATTCTTATCTCAGTAGTAATGAATTTAATATGCAAATGACTTCTATAGTTGATGGCTTTACACTCATGCAAACAGAATTAGATAAACAAAAAAAATCAAATATGGCGAGCTGGAAACGACAACAAAGACATATTGATAGTGTACTTATTAATACAACTGAAATGTATGGTTCAATTAAAGGTATAGCAGGTAAGGCAATAGCTAATGTACAAGCACTTGAACTTGAGTATGATGATACAGAGGAAGTCTAATAATTTTACATTTTAATTATATATAATAATATCTATAATTACGATATAATTCATATTATAGATATAATAGTATCTAATTAGGAGATTAAAATGCCTACTACAAGCGTGAGAGTAAAAGCATGGAATAAATGCATAGGTTTATTAGAGCTTATAAATGGAAAGATTTATTTTGAGTATACTGAAGAAAATCAACTCAATTTTTCACCCTTAAAACTCAAAGATATGAAAAGTACATATGAATTTTCACACTTATCTTATCAAAAAGCTCTTCCTGGCTTAATCTATGATTACCTACCAGGTATCTATGGAACGGCATATATGGATATGTTTTTTATAAAGCATAATAAAGAAGTACCGAGTACATTAGATAGATTGCTATTTATAGGGAATAACTCTTTAGGAGTATTAAGCTTTGAACCCAGAGAAATTCTCTATTCTAAAATAGATGCAACTATGAATTTAAAAGAATTATACGCTAGTTCTAAAGAGGCATTAACAGGTGTTGGTCCAATTGAAATGAGTACCATTGTTGCAATCTCTAATTCTGCTGGAGGTGGAGCAAGAGCAAAGGCTATTGTAGGCTATAACCCCCAAAATAATAAAATATATATAGGACATAAAAAGTTACCAGCAGGATTCATTTATGCTATTATAAAATTTGATGAGAAAAATTTATCTAGAAGTACTCTATTAGAAGATGAATGGATAGATAGTTCAGTTCATAATAAAACAGAGTATGCTTATTATAAAATGGCAAAACTATTAGAAATTAATATTTCAAATAGTTACTTAACCCAAAGTGAAGATGGCTTTCATTTTGTGACACAAAGATTTGATAGAGATAAAGAGGGTAAACTATTGCATATGCATTCTTTAGCAGGATTATTTCATCATAATCCTGCTGAAACTACCTTTGGTTATGAAAACTTGTTTAGAGCAGGGCGATACCTAAATATTCCCTTTGAAGACTTTATACAAATATATAAAATATTAGTATTTAATCTTGTCTTTGGAAATAGAGATGATCATACACGCAATTTTTCATTTTTAATGCGTGAAGATGGCACATGGAGATTTGCTCCAGCCTATGATCTTACATTCTCTTTGAATAGATCTCATCAAATGTTAATTAACTATATTAACGCTGATGTTATCAGTAAAAAACAATTAGTTGCATTTGGAATAGAAAATGGGATTGATGATGCAAAGAAGATAATAGAAAATACGATAGAAGTGAAAGAAAAATATTTACGTGAAAGCTTGATGAAATTAGAAACTCCATCTTCATGGATAGAATATTTGTTTGACAAAAGTTCTAAAATTCATAAGAATCTCAAAGGAGAGTAGGGATGAAAGCAATAGAGCATCAACTTGAAGATTTTATGTTTGAGAGTACACCAAAAATTATAGAGATCTTAGTTCTAAGAGTAAAAGAACTTAGAAAAAAGAAAAAATTAACACAAGAAAAATTTGCAGCTCATATCGGAATGAGTTTTGGGACATATAAAAAGTTTGAAACTGCTAATAAAATTTCATTTGAAGGTTTTATTGATATTTGTCGAGGACTCGGTAAGATAGAAGATATATCAGAATTATTAAAACCTGATACTGTTGAAGAAGTTGGTATTAAAATATATAAAACATTGAATAAGTAATTTTGACAATAGAGCTCTATCTACTAACTCTTAGGAATGCTATAAGCAGCTTCTAGTAACTCCCTGATTGTCTTTTGTAATTTTCCTACACCAGCACTTTTTAAAACATTTCTTACTGTATTTGGCTCGACAGCATCGAGTAGTGGTAAAAATTCCAAATAATCCTTTCTTGGATTATCAACTAAAATTACACTTGTTTCATCATCTAACATTGTCGCCAATCTTATGACATCGGTAAGGTGTTTTTTAGCATCTGGATGAGCATCTTTTAAAAGATTAATGTGGGCATGAATTTTTAATGGAATGAGTACCTCTGGAGTTGCAATATGTAGTCCCTCAATGTTTGTAGTATATTTTATTAGTAACTCAAAATAATCTTTATCTAAAAGTATTGCAGAAAGGTACTTATAAAACTCGGGTGTTGTGATAGGTATAATATGGCTATCTTTTACGATGGCTGAGTCGTGAGTATGAATTGCAAAGAGTTCAATTTGTTCAGGATATGTTTTATCTTCACTATCAAAAACCTAAAGAGGTTATGTCTAGAATCATTAGTCGTGCGTTGTTTAGTTTTGTATCCAGCTAGTTCAATAAAGCCCAACAGTCTTTTTAATAAATGCTTCATTGTTTTTTGAGATAACTACATAATCTTCATCATAGTCTTTAAAGTAATCAGTAAAATTTACTAGTCCTTGAATCATTGTAAGATACCTTTTATATCGGTATAGAGTTCACTCATCGCATCCATCACTCTATTGTCTTGTATACTTACATTATTTTTGAGTGATAAGTATAGAGAAATTTTATCTACAATTTCACTTTGAATCTGAAGTGGGGAATATCTCCATAATTCAATTTCAATAAGCTCATTATCATATTCTTTTTCATAGATTGAAATTGAATTCTTATGTTCTAGTATTTTCTCAAACTGTTTCTTCTCAAGCGCATAGATAGCTTTTTTATTTGTAATGTTTGCATAGACTGATAAGGCACTATAAGAGGCTTTAACTTTCTTCTCAAAATATACTAAATCTTTTTCTTTCACAAAAACTCTATCTTGAACAGGAGATTTTAATAGCTTCATCAGATTATCAATCTCAATATTACTATTTAATGAGTATTTATGCTTTCGTCCATATAAGCATACAGTCAATAATTCATATGCAACAAGTTCATTCAAAGCTCTACTTGTACTCATCTTAGTAACATTAAATATAGCAGCACTTTCATTAATATCTAACTCAAAGTGTTGTTGTGTGTAGGAATAAATTAAGATAGTTTGAGCTAATTTGGAGAGTTTTTTATTTATTCGTTTTTTCCTCTTAGTATTAATATCTTTTAAATATATCAATAACTGCGGTAAGTAAATAGACTCATTTGATATAAAAGAGAGACTATTTTCAATTAAATATTTTTTAGTGGAATTACTAATATTTGCTATACTTAAAGCAAGAGGTAAAGAAAAAGCTTCCTTAAAGAGCGATAAATGTTTTTTAATACTTTGTAAGTCTTGCTCATTAGTATGTAAAACAACTACATTAACATTCTCTATCTTGATGGTAAAAATTTCATAATTACTTTTTATCGCAACCGGTAATGATTTCTTATACTCTAGCTTCATATGACTGATAGATACATCTAAATGTAATATTTTTCAAGATATGAAATAAGCTCATTTATATTCTTCATGTCTAATTGTAACGTAAATTAGTATATGTAACAATTTATAAGTTAAATAGTTTAAAATGAGTTATATGTAATCACACTTCACTCGAACAATTTCCTCTGACTGAAATTCTCTTATTTTCATTTCTCTCTCAACAAGAGGTACTAATGCTAAAATTGATTTATACGATAAGAAGAAATTTGAAATAGAGCCATAAGCATCTTTTGTGTTGGCATTAGAATAATCTTTTTTTCCATCACTTATTTCCTTAAAATGTTTTTTCATCGCTAATTGTGTCTTCGCTTAACTTTGCATAACTAATCTTTTTTCTGAAAAAATGAGACTGCCCCAAAGTAACATCGGCATCATTTGCTAAAGCTCTTTTACCAAATGCAACAGTATCTATATTATTAAGCAAGCGAAACTCTAAGTCTTCGTAGCTCTCTTTAATACCAGCATCTTCTTTTATAAATTCTTGAAGTGTAGAAGTTTCAAATCTTAAAACTGTAGTTTTAAAACTTTTGCCTAAAAAAGAATAAATAGAAGTAGATAAAAATAACCATTTTGTAAAAAGAATATATCAAAATCTTTATTTATGTTTTCAATAAGAACATCAATATTGATAGTGTTGAGTTTACCTCTATCTAAATATATGTATCTAAAAAAACTTTCTCTATGCTCACGCTGCATTAATAAATACATAGACACCAATATATAATGAATATCAACGGTGATGTATTTAATAGGGTCTTTGTTTGCTTTTTTAATTTCGCCGATAAAAACATAAGGAACGGTCTCGATCTTTACCAATTGCATTTATTGCTTTGAATAAACTAGCAAGAAATAGTTTAAACATATCTTTACTATTAAAAAAATTATCGGTATCAAATATATCAGAACTAAAATGCCTGTCGCAAAATAAATGTTCATCGACAAGCATCTCTCTCGCTCTGTCTTTAAAGTTCATTTCGTTTTTATACTTTTCTTCATAATAACAAAGCTCGCCGTATTGATGCACATACTCTTTAATTATTTTTTCTCTTTTTTGAAGAGGAGTTAATTTAGTATTTGCATTTTGAGAATTTTGTGTTTCGGTATTTAACATTTTCCCAACTGTTTCATTAACTATCTCAACAATATTGTTTGAGCCTCCCGATGTTTTTTGTTTTGTGTTATCTTCTTCTTGCGGTTTCGTAAGAGAGTATATTCTTAAATCATCTTTTTCCATTGTGGTATCATCTTTGAAAGTTATAAAAATATGACCGTTCTCTAATCTAACAATTGATTTTAGATTAGGATTTTTTTCAAGTACCTTTTTTTGAGCTTTTTCATCTTCGGCTTCTTGTTTTTCTTTTTGGCTTTCTTGCGTTTCTTCTTTGTATGTGTTTATTAAAACATCTTCTGTTTTAGTTGAAAAATAATTTTCTTCATTTTCATCTCCAACAATATTAATAAGAACATCTTTTAAGTCACTTTTGTAAATTGTTGATTTTATAGTAACTATTAAATCACTATCCTCCTGCTCATCTAATTCTAAACCAAACTTTCTAGCATTGCGCAACATATATAAAACTTCGCCTAAGTCAATTTGGTTATTTACATAATCAAGATTTACTTTTTCTTCAACGGCTTTTATGTAAGTTATAAAACGCATAGGGTCATTATAAATATCCAACGCAAATTTATTAGCAACGCCAACACTAATTACTAATTCACCATTGCTAGAAACCGTAATCTTACTGCCAAATATTTCAACAAGCATAATTGCTTCTGCGGCAGTTATTGTAATTTTACCTTTTGTGTTTTTTAATAAATCAACGAGTACTTCCATTCTTTTTTATATTTTTTGGGTCGGAGTTTTCAATAATTATACCTAGCTTTTCTTCCTCGACAGTCTTCCTATTTAAATATGGGTTTAGTGCTTCTTCTTGCTTAGCTTTTCCCAGTTTATAAATACGAGAAATGTAGTATAAAATATAAGGCGAAAACACCAAAAGCATAATGCTAAAAAAATACTCTTTCAATAGTTCAAAAAATGTCATTATTTTTCCTTTTTTATAAATTTGTTTAAATAGCCTTTAAGCGTTTAAAATACTTATAGCTATACCAATGTATTAAATTAAAGAGTTTATTTCTTTTAGCATACTTAAAATTACTTTTACGGCTATTCTTGTATCAATTTCAACTGTAATTTTTATAAAACTTGTAAAATTTTACTCGTTTAAGCTTTGAATTTTTAGTTTTTCTAAATTTTTTGGATTCTTTGAGCCAGTATAGAGGTCAAAACAAAGTTTTATACTAGCAGTAAGATTAGTCTCATCTTAGCTAAGACTCTAGCTATACTAAGCATCTAAGCTTAAAAGCTAAGCCAGTATTATGCTCAAAAACGCTTAGACATCTAGTTTGTACTAGAGCATATGCTCAAATTAAATACAAAAAGCAACTAAAAACGCTAAGACTCTAGATATACTAGCATCTAAGCTGAAATATTACTTATGTTTCACGCTGTTTCTTCTTGAAAACTTTCATCGCGTTTTTGTCAGTAAATAATATGCCATTTTTCATCAGAAATATCTCTCGTATTTTCTATTTTATTCTATATCAAAAACTATTACGAAAAACTCAATATCTTTTTCTTCTAAACCACGCTTTTCAATTTGGCTTTTTATACCATTCCAGCTTCGTCTTATTACTTCATTATTTCTTGTAGTAACTTTTCAATATCTTTATAATTAGTGTTTGCCAATGTAAGTAATTAATGTATCTAAACATAAAACTAACAGTAGCTACTCTAAAAAGCTTTTCCATCCTCCTCAATTAATGCAACAGTAATCGGCTTTGCACTTATAAGCATTTCCGAATAAAATTAACATAAGTTAATTTACCAATCATAGTATTCATAAGCACTTGTACCAAGCGATATCTATTCATCTTTTTATTGTATCTCGAAACTAAATAACCACTGTAAGAAAA
This sequence comes from Sulfurimonas sp., assembly GCA_030949825.1. Lineage (GTDB taxonomy): Bacteria > Campylobacterota > Campylobacteria > Campylobacterales > Sulfurimonadaceae > Sulfurimonas. The sequence goes on along the minus strand of JAUZSC010000010.1, from coordinate 298 downwards.
ATCAAATTGTATATTTTCAGAAACACTAAAATCTATTTTATACTTTCTCACTTGTGTCAATTTATCAGTGCTACCTAAATCTTTTTTGCTATATCGATTACATCGTACGGAGCGTCATTTTTAACATAACGGTACTTTATATACTCAACAGTGTTCCTTTTATTCTTAGCATAATGCTCAATCCAATCACCCAACACTTCCACAAAAAAGTTATAGTTTAAATCAATAAGCGCTATCTTTGTATTCTCACTTTCGTAAACATGGCTAGAATTTTTAGCACCACTTTCTCTTAATTTGT
>JAUZSC010000009.1 GCA_030949825.1 Sulfurimonas sp. | reverse complement strand
CTCGTGTAATTTTTCTTAAAACAAGCCTGACAAATACTGTACTTTGAGTTTAGGGGAAGTGTTGCCTTACACATTTTACATGTTTGTCTAAAGTGTGTTTGATGGAGGGACTCTTCTATATACCTGTTTAAAACACCTCGTGATGTTCTTGCTTTTTTCTCATCTATAAAATATTCTTCAAACCTATATGAAAGCCATAGGTAAAGTGAAATTTCTTTTACCATATCTTCTGCACGTAAAAGCTCATCTGTTGTTTGTGCAAAATTCCCATAGAGTTTTGGGGTAACGTACGCAACTGGAATTTCTTGTTCTAAGGCATGAAGATAGCTTTCGTAGGCACTAATAATATAAGGAGATTTGAGTGTCAGTGGTGCGCAAGCTAGATTATATTTTGTTATTATGTCTAGATTATATTTATCTACAATCTCAGATGCAGCGAGCATATCTTCTAAAGAAGATGCATTAAAAGGACCGTTAAACTCCATATTCTCAACGAAAAATTTTAAAATCTCTTTGAGTGAATTCTCTTCTAAAATACTTCCAACAAGTTTGATATGTTCACTGTTTGCCATCACTTTAAAAGGAATTGTAATCGTTTTTGCATCTTTATAAAAGTTCTTTTTTATAATTCTTAGAGCTTCGAGATTCAGTGCTCCCACATAACCCTCTTCTACTAAACCAAAACGTCCTGCACGTCCTGAAATTTGGTGAATCTCTGATGGTTGTAAGTTTCTTTGAGTTATGCCATCAAACTTTTCGGCTTTTGAGAAAAGTATGGTTTTTATAGGAAGATTCATCCCCATTGCTATAGCATCTGTAGCAATTAAAATCTCTGTTTCACCCTCACGAAATCGTCGTGCTTCTTCTCGTCTAACTTCGGGTGAAAGATTTCCGTACACAACACTTACAGAGAAAAAGCGTGAGAAATCTTGTTTTAAACGAAGGACATCGCGTCTACTAAAAGCAATAATCGCGGTTCCTGCTTCTACATCTCTTGACTCTGTCGGAATTTCAAGAAGTCGTAATGGATTTTTCCTCTCAAACTCGATAATCTCAAGTTCTTCTCCAAGATACTCCGCAAGCGCGATAATCGCTTCCTTAGAATTAGTAGAACCCGTCATAATAATCTCTTTGGCAGGTGTCCCAATAATAGCATTAGCCCATGCCCAACCACGGTCACGGTCGTCTATCATCTGTACCTCATCAATTACACAAACATCTACATCCACTTCAAAGTTTAGCATCTCTATGGTCGAACTAATATGCGTTGCCTCATCATCAAGAATCTGTTCTTCACCTGTTATAAGCGAAGACTCGATGCCCTTCTCTTTTAGACTTTCATAACCCTCGAGTGCTAACAAACGCAAAGGTGCAAGGTAATAACCCGTATCTGCATCTGCGAGTCGCTTCATTGCCTGATATGTTTTGCCACTGTTAGTAGGTCCTATGTGAAGTGTTAGTTTTCTTCGCATCTGTCGTGCCATTGGAAAAAGGTTTTTAAAGTCTCGAATCGTTCTCGCGAGAAGCGCCTGTCTTTGTTTTTTAGCCAACTGTTCTTGAATGTTATAGATAAATATTCGTGTCGTTTTGCGCACTATCTTTGGAGTGATATCAAGCGTGTTATATAAAAGTTCTAAAAGAAATTCATAGACTTTTAAGTGCAGTTCTTCCTTAGTAAAATGAAGCAATATCGCATAATTTTTACAAGTCCCAACAAGCTCTTCTAAATCATAAAAGAAACTTTGTTCTTGCTCTTTTTTAGCCACACTAACAAGCTCAGAAAAATCAAGTGCTTCACCATTCCAAATGGTTTCTAAAAGCCCATCGAGTTGTATGTGAAGCTCTAGCGTGTAGCCATGTTTTAAATCAGAAAAAGGCAAGAGCACCTCTTCTTTGATACTAACAAGCACTTCTCTCTCATGCATAACTAAGTCTTGCACATCTAAATGCATCTCGATTAAACTTTTAAGTATAGATGCTTTAAGAATAGGAAAATGAACCTGTGTTTTTGGAGGGTTCGCACGAAGTGCTGTCTCTATCTCTTTGTTTGTAAGATAAGCATGGGGTTGCTCGAGTCCATCTATGAAGTTCTCTATAGATGCTTGCTTTGCAAGTATGGTTTGTTCTTTATCTACTTCTAACTGCCTAACAATATCTTCTATAGAATTCTCATCCAAGTACTCAAAACTATAAGGCTTTGTGTTAAGCGTTAAAATCTTATGAAAATGTTCTCCATAGATTTTATAACGAAGCGAGGCATTAAACTCTAAAGAATCATCTATGTCAAAAAAGCCATCAAGTGCTTTTTGCAGTTTTTCTTTTTTCATATCAAAACGAATATGATTTAGCTTTGATTCCATCTTTTGTATCGTTATCTTTTTACTTCTTACTTCTTTAAAAGCTTCAAGAAGTAAAATCTCTTCTTCTTGCGTAATCTCTAACTCACCAAGTAATTCATAAAGTTTTTCTGTTCGCTCTAAACTTATTTTTTTTGGTTTATCTGAGGGGTATTTTTCACCATTTGCTGTAAAAAATTCTAAAACATGTTCTCGAAAGTCAAAACCTGACTGACTCCAGCGTCTTCGTATATCTTTAAGCATAAACTCTTTTGTAAAATCAATGTCAATGATTCCAAGTGCGTGAAAAAGTTCACTGAGTGTATCAGAGGGAACTCGTTCCACTCCAACATCAAATGCTTCATCATCAAAAAAGCTTCGTATTCTCTGGTTTATTTTTGTATTTCTTTTATTTTTCTTTCCCATAACGCTATTGTAACAAACTTTATTACAATAAAGAGGTATAATAAATCTATGCAAACTATCATTATAATATCTTTAGTATTTCTTATCGTGGCTCTCCTCCTATGGATTTTTCGCTTAAAAAAAGAGATTAAAGAGCACCATCTATTTGAACATGAGCTTGTCTATGAAGCTGAACATGATCCACTCACTGGTCTGGCGAATGGACTTTTGTTCATAGATAGACTCTCCCAGTCCATCAAAAATGCTGCAAGATTTAAAAAGAAAATCGCTATTTTATATTTGGGTCTTGACGATTTTACAAAGCTCAACGATAGCTATGGCTCAAGTACTGGAGACAAAGTTCTTCAAGAAATGGGAAAGAAAATTCAAGGAACACTCCGTGAGAGCGATACAGTAGCAAGGCTTGGAGGAGATGAGTTTATCATCATCTTAGACCACTTTGAAGATGCTAGCTTTATCCGTAGTGTGAGTGATAAAATCATGAAACTTTCTCGAACAGCTTTTTTAATTGATGATCAAAAAATAGAAGTTCGTTTTAGTCTTGGAATTTCTGTATATCCTGATGATACATTAAACTCCCAAACTCTTTTAAAAAATGCTTCTGTAATCATGCGAAAAGTAAAAGACAATGGGAAAAATAATTATCAATTTTTTACAGAAGAGTTTGCACAAAAAGCTGCAAAAAGAAAAAAACTTGAGCAACAACTTTTAGAATCAATCGACAAGGGGCAGATGCAAGTTTACTACCAACTTCAAATAAACTCGAGTAACCTTCAGATTCAAGGAATGGAAGCGCTCATTCGATGGAACCATCCCGTTCATGGCTTACTCCTCCCTGATGAGTTTTTACCTCTTGCAAAAGAGATAAACTTTATTCACATACTTGAAGACTGGGTAATGAAAACAAGTGTTGCACAATTTGAGTTATGGCACAAAGAAGATTTAAAGACGGGAAGCCTTTGCTTAAATCTTTCAACACAAAGACTTAAAAAAGCTTACTTTATCCGAAGCATTGGTGAACTTATAAATAAAAATACATCGCTCAAAGAGTACCTCAAGTTTGAGTTAGCAGAAAATCAAGTGATGCAAGATGTAGAAGAATACACTCCTTACATAAATAAACTAGCGCGTCTTGGAATTAAGCTAAACCTAGACAAATTTGGTCTAGGATGCTCATCGGTTATGCATCTAAAATCATTAGCAATAAGCGAGCTTAAACTTGAGGCTTCGCTTATAAACAATGAAGAAGTCACATTTGCCTTAATAGCTTTAGCAAAAAAACATAAACATACCAATAAGTGCCGTTGGTGTTACAACAGCAGAGCAACGCAATAACTTACAAGCACATGGATGCACACTTATGCAAGGTGATTTATACCATAAACCATCCACATCAGATGCAATCCATAGAATCTTAGTAAGTAAGGTATAAAATGACTTATCCTAAACAATGGACACAAAAAGAGTTCTTAGAAAATAAAATAAAATTAGAAAAAGAAGGTATAGAAGTAGTCCTCATCGATACTATTTTATCTCCTATAGACAAGGCTCAAACAGTAGTTTTTAATCCTCATGAACTTAAACATTACCCTGATGGAAGTGTCTTTGTTTTTTACTGTGATTCGGGAAAGGCAACTTTAGATAGACTCGATGAATATAAAGAGAGATTCCCAAAGCAACACTGTATTTCACTTAAAGGTGGAAGAGGATACTGGAGAAAAAAATATGATGCTACTTGAAGATGATAAAAATGATTGAAAAAATACAAGAATACATACTTTGTTTAGATGAACAAAGATACTACGACGCACATGAAGCACTCGAAGCCATTTGGTTTCCAAGACGATTTGAAGACGACAAAGAGATGAAACTTCTCAAAGGTTTTATCAATGCATCTGTAAGTTTTGAGCTTTTCAAACAAGACAAAATACTTCAAAGTAAAAAGGTTTGGAAAAATTACATTAAATACCGACCTCTTCTTTATAATGTTGAGTCCTCTCATTCTAATACCTACCACTCTATCGCGAGATATGTAGAAAAGATTCATCTAAAACAACACTACTAACTCATTAGTTTTTGCTATAATTTCCTTTTAAAATTCAGAGGAGAAATAAAATGGAAGTTCCAGATATTGAAATAGCAACGCAAGAGGTGTCTAAATACACAGATATGGCGATCATGTACGCAGGTGAATATGGTTTAAAAATCATTGCCGCACTTCTTATATTTTTTATAGGAAAATGGGCAGTAAATAAACTAACGGCTGTCACTAAAAGCTTAATGCTAAAGGCAAAAGTGGATCAGACTTTAGTTGAATTTTCTGAAAGCTTAATCTATTTCCTCCTTTTACTTATGGTTGTTTTTGCATCTTTAAATACTCTAGGGATAAACACCACTTCATTTATCGCTGTATTTGGTGCTGCTGGTCTTGCTATTGGTCTTGCTCTTCAAGGTTCTCTAGCAAATATTGGAGCTGCTGTTCTTATCATCATCTTTCGCCCTTTTAAAGTTGGTGACTTTATTGAGGCTGCTGGAGCGACTGGTACAGTTGAAGATGTAAATCTTTTCTCTACCATCATTGCACCCCTTGATAACAGGACTATTATTGTTCCTAACTCTGCCATTATTGGTGGAAATATCACGAACTATTCTAAAAAGCCAAACCGTCGTGTTGATCATGTATTTGGCATTGGATACGGTGATGATTTAAAACTTGCTAAAGAGACTTTGATGGAAATTATGCAAGCTGACGATAGAGTTTTATCCGAACCTGCTCCTTTTGTAGGTGTTGGTGAACTCGGAGACAACAGCGTAAACTTTACTTTCCGTGCATGGGTAAATACTGATGATTACTGGGATGTTTATTTTGATATGCTCGAAACTGTAAAACTTACATTTGATGAAAAAGGAATTTCTATTCCTTACCCACAGATGGATGTTCATGTTGTAAAAGAAGAGGCATAAGCGTGAGTAAACTACTATCCGTATTTCTTGCGCTTAGCTGTTTAGCTTACGCAAATACTACACAAGATAAAATAGCTGATACTAAAGCACAAATACAAAAACTTCAAGATGATTTAAAACATCTTGAAGCTATGGAGGGAAATCGTCCTGAAAATATTGCAGCGAGAAGAGAAGAAGCAAATACACTAAAAACACATGCTGAGTTTGGTTTTGTGAGTACTTCTGGAAATACGGATACTACAGCATATAGTCTAGATTTAGATATGAAAAAACAATGGGATAAACATGTTTTTACCTTTATGTTTGATGGACAATATGCTGATGATAAAAATATTGAGACAATAAATAAGTTTCTAACAGAGCTAAGTTATGATTATGAGTTTACAGATAGATTTGCCTTTACATATCTCCTTGGATATAAAGATGATAAATTTTCTGGTTATAACTACCAGGCATATACAGGTCCAGGGGCAAGATATAAACTAATCAAAGAAGAAAGTCACAGGCTTTCTATTGAGGGAAGTTTACTTTATGCACAAGATGAGTTGGAAAATACATCAAGCGCTATAGAGTATGCTTCATTACGAACTAAAGCTATCTATGAATGGCAAATCTTAGAAAATTTAAAGTTCACGCAAGACCTTAGTTATAGAACAGAACTTGATGATAGCAAAAATTACTTCGTCTATTCAAAAAGTGCTTTTATAAGTAAAATATCTGATATTTTTTCATTCGGAATAAACTATAAACTTGATTATGTAAACACTCCACCTCTAGGAACTCAAAACTCGGACAAAACTTTAACGGCGAATTTAATTATCGATTATTAATCTTTTTAGCTTGCAAAAATAGAAATATAGATGCCAAAAGTGCAAAGAGAGCTGAACTTAAGAACAGCTCTCTCGGGTACCATTCATAAATATAGCCTGCAATTAACGCTCCCATAAATCCACCCATTCCATAAGTGATTCCAGAAAAGAACTGTTGTGCTAAAGCCTTATGCTTGTAGGTATGGTAAAGGTAGCTAATCGCGGCAGAATGAAAGAGTGCAAAACTAAGTGCATGGAGTGACTGCGCGAAAAAGAGCAGTATTATATTTTGAGGAAAAAGATAAAGTAAAAACCATCTAAATGCAGATGCTAAGGTAGTTATTTGCAAGATGAGAAGCAGATTATTTTTGAGGAGTTTACCTTGAAAAAAGAGCATAAAAATCTCAGCGACTATTCCGAAACTCCAGAGATAGATTGTCATATCTAAACTCACACCAAAATCTGTTTCATAAATCGTAAAAAAGTTATAAAATGAGCCAAAACTTACTTGCATAAGTGTCAGCCCTAGCCATAATTTCCAGTCATTTACAAGGCTAATATCATTGGTGTAATCTTTTTCTTTACTTTTCTTAGCATCTGCATTTTTTACAATAAAAAAGGCGACCATACTTGTCATAATCGTTGCAGATAAAAGGTAGTTCAGAGCAATATTTGGAGTACTTAAGTACTTCACTAAAACAAGTGCTACAAGAACAAAACCAACCGAGCCAAAAAGCCTAATCTTTCCGTATCGCTCTTTTCCCATGGTCCCAAGTGAAATAACTTCGATGTAAGGAAGCATTACGCTCATTCCAATACCTAAGCCTATGTTAGAAAAAAGAAGCGCATAAAAATTGTTTAAAGAAAAGTAAAAACTAAGCGCGCTAACGAGAACGATAAGAAGTGAAGCATTAAACATTGCTCTATCAATCTTAAGCCCCTTTATAAAAGCAAAAGGCATAATAAATCGAACAAGAGGACTCGCAGCAAAGACAATCCCTATCTCACTAGGAGAGTAACCCGTCATCGCAAGAACTTTGGGCATAAAAATAATATAAACCCCGATAATTGCAAAGTAAAAAAAGTAAAAAATTGATAATAATATTGGCATAAACGAATTATAACTTTATATTTTGCAAAGTGAAGATATAATTTGCATCTCTTTAAAATAAATGGAGTTTTTTTGAAAATACTACTTACTACTCTTAACTCCAGATACACGCATAGTTCTATTGGTCTTCGCTATATTTATGCAAATCTTCATGAACTTCAAGCAGATGCAGAGATTTTAGAGTTTAGTATTAACGATGCTATTCAAACTGTTGCTGAGAATTTACTTGTCTCCTCTCCTGATATTATAGGTATTGGGACTTACATTTGGAATGCTACGCAGACTGCTGAACTTATTCACATACTTAAAAAAGTATCTCCTGGCACTATCCTTATTCTTGGTGGTCCTGAGGTAACTTATACTCCTTTTCGTGTAAACCTAGATGCTGCAGATTTTATTGTTCAAGGTGAGGGTGAAGTTAGTTTTTATGAACTTTGTAAAAATATCATCAATGAAGTTTCCATAAAAGATAAAATTATTCCTATGACTACGCCAAATCTTAAAGAGATGAAACTCCCTTATGAGTACTACACAGACGATGATATAAAAAACCGTTATATCTATGTAGAAGTCTCACGCGGTTGCCCTTTTGAATGTGAATTTTGTCTCTCTTCTATGGATGAAAAAGTACGCGCTTTTAATCTCGATGAAGTCTTAGCTGAGTTTGAAAAACTATGGATTCGAGGTGCGAGAAACTTCAAGTTTGTAGACAGGACTTTTAATCTTAACATGAGAACCGCAAACAGAATTTTAGACTTCTTTCTAGCAAAGGATGAAACTTATTTTGCTCATTTTGAAGTTATTCCTGACCATTTCCCTGATTCTATCAAAGAAAAAATGAAACTCTTTAGCGATGGCGCGCTGCAACTCGAGGTAGGTATTCAAACACTCAACCTCGACATCGCTAAGAATGTATCGCGTCAATTAAAACTTGATAAAATCAAGAAAAACATACTCTTTTTAGAAAATGAAACCAATGCCCATATGCATCTCGACTTAATCGTAGGTCTTCCGGGTGAAGACTTAGAGAGTTTTGGACACAACCTTGACACCCTCGTTTCATGGAATTCTTGTGAGATTCAAATAGGCATACTAAAAAAACTCTCAGGTACCTACATAGACAGACACGATAGAGAATACGAGATGGTTTATAGCGACATTCCGCCTTATGATATTTTAAGAAACAAACAACTTAGCTTTGTTGATATACAAAACATGAAACGATTTGCAAGGTTTTGGGATTTATTTTACAACAATGGTAACTTTAAAAACTCTATCGTGCTTGTTTGGAGAGAGCAAAGCGTTTATGAAAACTTTTATGCTTTTTGTATGTGGATGTACGAACAAACAAACTCTACATGGAAAATATCACTACAGCGTTTAGGAGAACTTCTTTTTACTTACCTTAATGAGGTCAAGATGCTAGATGCACAAAGTATCTCAGACTTAATGGTACTCGATATTATGCGGGTTAAAGGACGGGCAATGCCAGCTTACCTAAAACCTTTTAGTAAAGATTTTACTCAAAATGCGAAACACGGGAAAGAAGGTTTTAAAAAGAGAGGCTAAGTTTTAAAGTTAATCAATCAAAGTAAAGCTATAATAAACTATGAGATATATTCTTTTTTATTTTATAAGCATTTTGTTTGTTACACCTACTTTTTTAAGTGCCGAGTTAATAACGAAGAAGTTAATTAATCAGGTAGAGCTAAAATATGGTGCACACTCTAAAAATAGGTTTGTAGCTGTAAGACAAAAACTCATTTTAGACCTTAAAGATGCAAGCACTATGAAGAAGCTCAATGTAGTAAATTCATGGGTCAATTATATTAAATACTCCAGCGATAAAAAAGTATATGGAGTGAGTGATTACTGGGCTACTTTATATGAGTTTATAGGTAAAGGTAAAGGTGATTGTGAAGACTACACCATTACTAAATACTACATTCTTAAAGAACTCGGTATCAGTCCTAAAAGATTAAAATTTACTTATGTAATTTACAAAAGTAGAAGCGGTAAAAAAATCTCGCATATGGTTCTCTCTTATCTCAAAGTACCCAAACCAAAAAAGAAAAGTGATATTCTCATTTTAGACAATAACAACAGACTTGTCCTCCCTGCATCCAAGCGTAAAGACCTTGTTAAAGTTGTTAAAATGATAAACGGTGACACAGGTGCAAAGTCAAAAAAATGGAAAAAGCTAGAACAAGGCATGCGAAGGAAGAAATTATGAAACCAGAAGTACACCATAACACAAGGAAGAAATTATGACACTCTTTAAGCAAATGGCACTTGCCGTATCTTTTATCATCATCATTATGTTAGCTGCGGTTATGGCTATCAACTACTATTCTGCAAAACAGGATATGATTCAGTCACTTTATGAGACAACGGTTAATAACATCTCAACACTAACAAACAAGTTAGCAGATGCAAGTGAAGAACCAGCACTTCTTGTTACGACAATAGATGCAGAGTTTGATAGTGGCTACTATAAGATGATAGATTATAAATCTAATGATGGGGCTACAGATTATTTACAGATTGATAGTGACCCCGTCGAAGGTGTTCCTTTATGGTTTATAAACTTTACTTCTATCGAACTCGAAAGTGTTTCTGCAGATGTATCTACTGGGTGGAATATGGTCGGGGTTGTTAGTGTAACAGGAGATACCGGTGTAGTCTACAAGGCTCTTTATAAAATGTTTATCAAACTTCTGTATCTCTTTGTTATTTCAGTGTTTGTCGCGCTTCTAATCATGTGGATAATCCTTCATTTTGTTCTTAAACCTCTCTATAAAGTTCAAAATCAAGCCGAAGCTATTTTAAAAAATGAGTTTGTAATTCAAAAAGAGATTCCTTTTACAACAGAATTTAAAGATGTTGTTTACGGGATGAATGCCATGGTGAGAAAAGTTGAAGAAATTTTCAACAAAGGGAATGAAGCCGCACAAAGAAACAAAGAACTTCTGTACAATGACCCAACAACAAAACTTTTTAACCGCCGTTACCTTATGTTAAAAATGACAGACTTAATCAAGCTTGAAAATAAAACTAATGGTGGAACGATTATGTTTATTGCACTCGCGGGAGCTGAAGTTTTAAACCAAACACTTGGTCGTCAAAAAGCAGATGCTATGTTTTTAGAAATTGCACAAGGTTTTAATGATGTGTGTAAGCCTTATGAAGATAAAGTGATTGCTAGAGTCAATGGAACAGAATTCACCCTTATGCTTCCTGATTGTGAAGCTGATGAAGCGAGTGATGTAGCACGAAGGATAAATAGACGCTTTAATAAATTGATCAAAGCCAATGCTCTTGACGCAGAAGCTGTGAATATTAACATTGGTCTTTACAGGTACAAGCCGACTGTTAGTATCGGAGATCTTCTTACTCGAGCAGATAATGCCCTCTCTCAAGCAAAAGCGAATGAAGCTGATAATACCTACCTCTACGAAGAAAAAGATGATGAAAATTCTATGGGTAAAGAACAATGGCGTGAAGTTATAGAAGACTCAATAACAAACAACTACTTTAGCTTAAGGTTTTGGCCAACACTTAATGCTAAAACAAAAACTGTTGATCATAAGGTAATGACTTTTACTATTGATGGAGGAGAAAACAAACGCTTTTTCTATGGCGACTTTATCGCTCCTGCAATTAACTTAGGGCTTGTTTCTAAAATGTATATCGTCACTTTAAGAGACCTTATTACGCAAAGACATGAAGAGCTTGATGGCAGCGTGTGTTCTATTCGTTTATCAAACGAATTTATAAAAGATTCTAAAGCCTTTAGCGAGCTTTCCTCACTTTTTGATAAACACGCAAAAACTTTAAAGTTTAAATTGTCCTTTGAAGTTACAGATAGCTTTGCTATTCACAATATTGCAGCGGTAAAAAGTTTTGTAAACCTTTTTGCAAAATACGGTTTTGATTTTGGTGTGAACTCATTTACCGGAGAATCAAGCGACTACACTTATCTTAAAGAGCTTAATCCTAAATTTATGAAAGCTGATTCTGCCTTTTTACTTGACCAATCCCAAGACTCTATGTCTGCACTTCAAGTGATTACTGATTCTCTTGGCATTGAGATTATAGCTAGCTTTGTTAAAACTACAGATGAGTTAGAACAACTACAAAAAATGCATATAAATAGCGTACAAGGACCCGTTACAGATAGTATTTCTTAAAATACTATCGTAAATTTAGAGCATCTGTAAGTGTATCTGATATCCGTTTTTTATATTCTGGATTTCTTTTTGAGAGTTCTTTGTCAAACTCAAGAATAAGATTTTTGTTTGTGTTTGGATGGAGTATAATTGCGCGTATGATATTTTCATAAAGAGAAAAGTTATCTATATTTCCGAAGTGTTCTAAGACTAAGTCTAAGGTATCTTTGAGTTCTTGCCTCGTTGATGCTTTAGATTCTATTTTTTTAAGCAAGCTTTCTAAGCTTATATCGGGGAGTTTTTGCGTATTTTGTAAAGAAGCTTTTTTGTTTTTAGTTTGTAAAAAAAACACTCCAAGCAAAACAGCCAAAAGAAGGACTAAAAAAAGTCCTATAATTACAAGTGCATTCATAGCTACTTACTCAGCGTGACCGCATTTACCTTCGCCACATTTCATTACTGACTTTGGTGCAACTTTAGGACTCTCATTTTCATCACTTCCCTCTGGAGTTGATATGATTTTATAACCGGTTTCTATTATCACTTTTTCAATTTGGGCAGCACTTATTTGTGTTGTATCAAAATCAACTGTAGTAGTTTTATCTACATGAGAAGCTTTTACGCTCACAACACCAGCGAGCTTTGAAACATTGTTTTGAATAGTAGCTTCACAACCCTCACAGGTCATTCCTTGCACATTTAAAACCATTTTTAAAACTTTTGTGTTGTCTATTTTCACAGCTTCTTTTTCTTCATCTTTGGAGTCACAACACGCACTAAAAGCTAGAAGAAGTCCTAAAGATAAAACTATTTTTAGTAATATTTTCTTGTGTAGAGTAGACATCGCCACCCTCCTTTTTATTTAATTTAATATTTCGGAGGTGCAGAATGCCCCTCACAGAACCGTACTTGAAGATTTCCCTCATACGGCTCTTCAATTTAACTCACAAACTCATGAGATAAAGTGTAGAAATTATGTTTTATACTTGGTTGTGGAAGTGGGTATAGAGTTAAGTAATTATATAATTTACTCCAACTCATACTTTTCTTCTGGCTTCTACGATTTAACCATTTATGAACCATTTTTAAAGCTAAAGAGTAATACCTTTTAATAGATGGGAAGTTTCCACTTACTCCATAGTATTGAAAGTGTCCTCTTAGTTTAGCTTGTAGTATTTTCCACCACTCTTTTGTAGGGACTAAGTTTCTTATCTGTTTTAACCAAATATTCAACTCTTTTATTTTAGCTCTAAATTTCTTCATTGCTGTTTTTCGCCCTACTTTAAAGTATCCTTTTCTTGTTTTATCACTAAAGTGAGTAAAACCTAAAAAGTCAAATGTATTGGCTTTACGATTTTGATTTTGAGAGTTACCTCTTTCAAATCTACCAAACGAGAAGACTCTTGTTTTATCAGGATGTAGCGTTAATCCATATTTGTTAAATCGTTTGTATAGTGCTGATACTATTTTATTAGCATCATCTTTATATTGAACTAAGCATACGAAATCATCGGCGTAGCGAACAAGTTCGCAGTATCCTCTGATATGTGTTTTTACCTCTTTTTCAAACCAAGTATCTAAAACATAGTGCAAAAATATATTAGCTAATAGTGGACTTAAGATACTTCCTTGAGGAGTACCTACATCTGTTTTAATAAGTAGATTATCATCAATATATCCTGCTTTTAGAAATCTCTTTATTAGAAATATCAAACTACTGTCTTTTATTCTAATATTTAGGAACTCTATCAACATATTGTGGTTTACATTATCAAAGAAACCTTTGATGTCTGCTTCTACAATATGATTTACAGGTTTACTCATAATAGTTGTATCTATTTGGTTAAGTGCTTGATGTGTATTTCTTTTGGTCTAAAACCATAAGAGCAATCTAAAAGTCCATCTCATAGATACTTTGCAATATTTGTGATATACCACTCTCTACTATCTTATTTTCAATAGTTGAAATTCCTAAGGGTCTTGTTTCACCATTCCCTTTAGGGATATACACTCTTTTTGCAGGAAGTGGTCTAAAAGATTTATTTTTCAATCTTTGCACTAGCTTTCTCAGATTTTCATCCAAATTACTATTATAATCTTGCCAGCTTACTTTATCTATTCCTACTGCCTTGTTTCTAGCAAGGTTGTTGTAGCAATCTTTTAGGAACTCTACATTTAGATGATGAGCTAAGCTCTCAAACTGAAATGTTTTATTCTCTTTCGCACACTTTGATAGAGAAGATAATTTATACAAAGTGTTATTCAACTCCGAGTTTGACATTGTTAAGTTACCTCCTTACATTAAATTGTTAATCCCTTCGAGTGGTTTATTTCAACCTCAATAGGCATTACCCTATTTACACCTCTACTATGGATTAATCCGACTGCCTTGTGAAATTACACCCTAACCTCTTCGGCTCTAGGCATAACATTCAGAAATCACAAGGCTCTCCCAAGTTCCAAAACAATCAATTCATCTACCCGCTACGGACTTAGACCCCGACACCTCTTGTATAAGCTAACCTTTTCTTCTTTTATTGGGCTAGTGTTAAAAACTAGAAAAACACTTTTTAATTTCGCTTATATAAATGCTGACTTCCAGTAAATGAAGACTTTGGTCAGGTGTGACGATAAATATTACGGGGCTCAACACCTTCACGCCGAAGCATTGTGGCTGATAGACTGCCCTTACTACAGCTTCATATTATTTGTTACCGCCTAATATGTGTAGTTTGGTTTCAGGCTGATGGCTAATCTTTACCTGAGCTGGATTGTCCAGCTTGATTGCCTTAGCTTTGCTTGGCACACTCATATTTGTTTTCCTTTTTTTATATTTGAAATTATAACACCTTTTTAAGTAGAGTTATATTAAAATTATCTCACCTTATACCAAGGCTTAAAAATAAAGGTTAGTAATGATAATATTAGTACTCGATGCAAGTGTAACCGTTCAAAATAAAATTCATGATATTTTAGAGTCTCTTCATTATGAGGACTTAGACATAGTACTTTTTGAAGACGGTGCAGAAGCTTTAGACTATGTTCAAGATAATGATGTCGATTTAGTCTTTTCAGGCATAGAAACAATTGGTCTCGATGGAATATCTTTTGTCGATATAGTCTTACGCGATAAGCCTCACCTTACTTCAAAACTTTTCATAGTAACTTCACAAAAAAACACTGAAAACTTTAACGATATCAAAGATGTGGGGGCGAAAAGATTTATTAAAAAACCTATAAATAAAGAATATTTTAAACATTTCGTGATTCCAGGGATTGATAAAATATTGAAGTCATAGCTATTGTAGAAAATGGTGGTTTCGGTGAGATTCGAACTCTCATTTTCCCTTACTAAACCCCTATATTACGAGGTTTCACAGGGGTAAATCTACTGACACACCAATTCTGATTTAAGAGGCTCAAAACCTCTACACTTGCCTATACAACGACATTTAAGAGGTGTTAAATACTCCTAAAAAGCACACTGTGTTTATTGAGAGACCAACGCTGTGTCACTTACTCTTATTGAGCTAAATATTACACTAATTATAGCCATATTTCCTCTATATGCTTCAAAAGAATGTAAAATGAGTATGGAGCCCTATTCTTTCTTATAACGCTTTATGCTGATGCACAAACGCAAATTCTACTCACACACACAAACAAGTAAAATAACGTGACTAACGCATTCAATATTTCTTGCTTAGGTGTATTGTCGTCGTCTGTCCTAACTTTAATCTATCCAATCAGACTATGAAGAAATTAGATATAATTTCAAATATATATTAAGGGTTCATATTGGGAAGTAAAAACAGAATATTTTTAGGTATTATAACCTCTGGGATACTCCACCATTACAGAAATACTTTCAATGAAAACAAATTAGTTATCTCAAAGAAGAAAGCTCAAAAAATTCAACAAAACCATTCTGAACAAGCAGAGTATATTTATGAGTATAAATTTCAAGAGTTCCTCAATACAACAATTGCTTCTTGCATCTATAAGCAAGATGGCATTACTAACTTTATAACCTACTATGAGGACAGCTATTTGATGTATGGAATATCTGTAAATAATTACCATAATGAACTATCAACAATATTTAAACCAAGTATTAGACAGTTAATAAAGTGTCAAGATAGTATGAAATTTTTTAATGAAAAATCTAAGATAATGTTTGAAGAGTATATAAAAAACTAAGTGGTGGGAGGGAAGCACCCCACATCTCTGCCGTACCAACCTACTCTGAAACCGAAGTTTCCAAGGGTACGAAGTATATGAATTCCCATATTTTCACTTCACTTAGTCTTAATTCTGTAATTATACCATAAAAGCCACACACTTAAAATGTGTGTGGCTCGTAATATCAGCTAACTCCTATAAACCTCTTTCAGTCGACCACAATCAAAATACCTATTGCGATAATTACGACACAAACTCCATATATGGTAATTCACACTTTCTTTACTCTTTCGGATAGGTGTGTAAAGCCGTTGGTAAGTTTTGCTATCTATCTCAAAAGATTTAAGCTTCTGTTTCAGTTCTCTCTTTTGTTGTTGCAAGAGTAAAAGTTTTTCTTCATGCTTTAGCTCTACTAAAAAGTTGAAGTTGTTTATTTGCGATTCATACTTTAAGATTGCTTTTCTATTTGTGTATTGATAGACTGCTTGTTCTTTTGCAACTTGGTAGAGGTTGGTTTTGTCCTCAAGCTCTCTTCTTCTGGTGCTACAATAAAAAGAGTGTTCTCTGAACTTAGGTATTTGATAGTTTAAGCAACTACGATACTGAATATACTTATATTCAATTGGTACTGATAGATACTCATTATCTACTTTAAATAATCGTGTCTTCCAGAACGATAAATCTCGATCTCCAAACTTTGAAGTGTCGTAAATTATTTGAAGAAGGTCAATCACTGTCAATCCTCTTAATGCAGTAAAAGTTCCAAGAAAAAGTAAAAAAGGGAATAAACCAGTAAGCTTTTTAACACTCGATGAAATAAAAATAGTTATTGACGGACTTGACGGTTTTATTGCTGATGTTACTAGAGCTATGGATAGTAGAATCAGAAAACAGTTCAAGAACCATAGCTCTCTACACAAATATTTTACGCTTTAAAAGCCTATTTTGAGCACTTTAAGGAAATTATTAAGTTAAATATTGATATTTTCAATATCAATGTATTGTTTTTTTAAGCCTTTTTCTTATAAATGGATGGAAATATAAACTTTATGGTAAAAACAACTGTAGTATTTGAGTTCAATTGACTTGATTAGCCGTTATTTCCTAACTTATATTTTTACAACCCCATAAACAAGGGGTTCTGTCCTTTTGAGTTGTGTAGAGAGGTATGTTCAAGAACATATTTTTATTTATGATAGGCAGCGGTTTGCGTTCTGGGAAGTCATAGGATTGCAGTGGCAGGACATTGACTTTGAAGAGCAAACTGTATCAGTAAATAGAAGAATTCGTAACGGAGATATAGGCAAACCAAAAACAGCATCTTCAATTAGAACTATTCCTATATTAAAAGAAGCGATGGATGCACTCATAGCACAAAAAGAAATCTCAGGAAGTGAGACTTGGGTTTTCACGAACCGATACTTCACTGAATATACAAGTGCTGGACAATTAGATTGGATGTATAAGAAAGTATTGAAGTATGTTGGATTACCAGAGGGAAGGCTATATAACTTGAGACACACGTTTGCAACTAACCTTATTCATAGTGATATAGAAAGTATAACAGTTGTTAGTGGATTACTTGGTCATAATGATAGTATTGTTACTCAAAAAACATACATTTCTAATGTGGTTAAAAGTAATAATATTAAAGGGAGAAGTATTTTCGGATAGTGCTTCAAAGCACCTATTTATGGAGGTTCAGGCGGGAGTCGAACCCGCGGTAGAATAAACTACATAACCTTTCCAAGGTTACACCATAGACCACTCGGACACTGAACCATTTTATTTGTTTTTCTTATATCACTCTGTTTCATTACTGACGCATTAGTGACGCACTTGGCTTTTTCAAGCAACTGTTTCTCTTCAAAGTCCTTATTATAGGGGTTTCAAAGCAATGTAGCGAGTTATTCGAACTCTCGGTAGATAAATCTACATGACCTTTCCAAGGTCACACCATCGACCACTCGGACACGAAACCATTTGAAGATTTGAATTATACACTATAAACCTAAATATTCTCTTTTTTTACAATTTCTCTTTAGTTTCAAGCAAGACAAGGTACAATTGCTTATATAAAACTACAAGAAGGTCCTCGTGTTAAGCATAGCATCATTTTTAAAACTCCTCAAAGAATCATTTAGAGATTTACTTCCTATTATTCTCGTTATCGTATTCTTTCAACTTGCAATCATTCAAGTTATTCCAGATAACTGGCTTAGTACTACCATTGGTTTAGCTATCGTTGGTATAGGTCTTGCTATTTTTCTTCTTGGTCTTGAAGTTGGAATTTTTCCTGTTGGAGAAGGTCTTGCTGGAGACTTTGCTCGAAAAGGTTCTACAGGCTGGATAGTTCTTTTTGCCTTTATGATAGGCTTTGGAACAACCGTTGCCGAACCTGCATTACTTGTTATAGCCGATAAAGCAGCAGGTATATCTGCTGGTCGAATCGACGCATTTACGCTTAGAATGGTTGTCGCATTTTCTGTTGGTTTTGCCATAGTTGTTGGCGTTTGGAGGATTATAAAAGGTCATCCAATTCATTACTACATTATCTCAGGATATATTTTAGTAGTAGCGGCCACATACTTCTCTCCTAAAGAAATCGTTGGACTCGCCTTTGACCTTGGTGGCGTTACCACTTCTACTGTAACCGTACCACTTGTTGCAGCCCTTGGGATTGGTCTAGCATCTACTATCAAGGGTCGAAATCCTGTTTTAGATGGCTTTGGTCTTATTGCCTTTGCCTCACTCACTCCTATGATATTTGTTCAGTTTTATGGCATCTATGTTTACGAGTTTATAGAAACATCTGATATTGTAATGCCACTCGCAGCACACACCGCTGAAACAGCAAGTGCCTTTGACTTTAGTTTAATAAATCTTGTTAAAGGTTTTGCTGGAGTGGTAATGGATGTAGTTCCAATTTTGGGAATTATCTTATTTTTTCAATATATAATTTTAAAAAAACCGATTGATAATTTAAAAGAAGTACTTATCGGCTTTGGTCTTGTTATCATTGGTTTAGATGCTTTTATTATCGGTCTTGAAATGGGTCTTTTCTCACTTGGTGAAACGATGGCTTTTCAACTCACTCAAAACGATAGCAATGTAATTATCTACGCTTTTGCTGGTGCTATTGGTTTTTCAACTACCATGGCAGAACCTTCTCTTACGGCAATTGCCAGAAAGGCAAAAGAGATTAGTGATGGAAAAATCAACGACTTCGTTCTTCGTATTGCGGTTGCTTTTGGTGTGTCTATTGGTCTATTTTTAGGAACATTTAGAATTGTAAATGGTGGAGATATTGTTTACTACATCATCGCTGGTTATGTTTTTGTAATCGCATTAACATTTATAGCTCCCAAGTATATTGTTCCTATCGCTTACGATAGCGGGGGTGTAACAACTTCAACTGTAACAGTCCCACTTGTGGCAGCACTCGGTCTTGGTCTTGCCACAAATATACCAGGACGAGATCCTCTCATAGATGGTTTTGGTCTTATAGCCTTTGCATCTCTTTTTCCCATGATAACAGTTATGGCATACGGTGTTATCACAGAAAGAATGGGTGTTATGGGTCAACATGAAAAAGAAGAGGTGCATCTTGATGAATTGCGCCATGCTTTAGTAGATGCTGAAAATATGGGGCTCTCAACCGTAAAAGTTCAAGGAACAGACAAGCGTCATTCTTATAAAATGCAGTTTTCCGCTGTCCATGTTATAGTACCACACGAAAGAGAAGAAAAAGCACTTTTAGCTGCAAAAGAAGCCGGAGCAAGAGGTGTTACCATCATGAAAGCACACGGTATGGGACTTGAAGAAATGGACAATTTTTACAACAGACTTCAAAGTGATTCTACTGACTCAAACCTTATGTTTATAACACCTACTAAAAAAGTGGAAGCTATGGTTAAAAACATTATGAATGAGCTTGATATAACAGGAGAAGGAGATGGGATTTCTTATTCGTATCCTATTAGTAACCTAAAAGGGCTAACACTTCGAGCTAGTGATTTATAAAAATCACTACTTGAGTAAATCACTATAATCGTACTTAAAAGTATCCATGTAATACTTACTTCCAATAACAATAATTCTTTCATCTATTTTAGCTTTTTTCACAAATTTCATTTTGATTTTTTCTTGTTTTTTAGGTGAATAATTATTCTTTTTTAAATATTTTTTGAGTGAAATAAGTTCACCTTTTTTTTCTACATCTTTTTCTATTGCTTCTTCAATTTCTTCAATCTCAACTTCAACATGCTCTTCTTCTTTTACTTGGCTTGGAGCATTTAACATAAACTGTGCAGAGAGTGTAGTGAGAAAGTTTTTTAACTGCTCGTCTTTATCTTTATAAATTTGCTCAATTTTAATACGCTCTTGTATGAGCATCTCTTCTTTTTGATCACGCAGCGTTCTTGTTTCGCCCTCAAGCTTTTCTACCTTTACATGAAGTTGAGAGTTTTGATCTTCTAAAAGCTTATAATATCTCTCATCAACTTGTTTAGCTGGAGCTTTTCTTACTCGACTTGTTTTAGGCGCTGGATTAGCTTTTACGCTGGCATCTATATCTACCATTTTCACACCATCAACAAGTATTACCTCAAGTGATCCGCGTCGTACACGGTTATGTATAGCTTCTTTAGAAATCCCAAAATGCTCTGCCGCTTCAAGTATCGTCATTCGTGTCATAGTAGAATCCTTATCTCATATTTTCAATATTTAGAGGAGCATCCCACTCACCCCCACGAACCATTGCTATTACTTTTTGTAGTTCATCAAGTTTAGCACCTTTAACACGGATGGAGTCTCCCTCGATTTGCGCATTCACTTTTAACTTCATTTTTTTAATGTCGGCTGTGATTTTTTTTGCTTCTTTACTTTCTATATAATCAACAACTTTAAAAGTCATCTTTCTATTTCCACCTGAACTGTCTTCAGTTTTCAACTCTTCTATAACCTTAGAAGATAAGCCTTGTTTTAGAAATTTTGCGATTACAATATCTTTAAGTGCGTCTATCTTGTTGTCGCTTGAGGCAATTAAAACAAGTGTTTTAGCCTTTTCATTAAAAGTAACCTCAAAAGTAGTCCCTTTAAAATCATAACGATTTGAAACTTCTCTATCTACGAGGTTTATCGCATTTTTAAAAGTTTGAATATCTATTTTTGCTGTAATGTCGAATGAATGTTCTTTAGCCACATTAATTCCTTAATTTTATTTCATAAAATGAAGGAAACCTTTCATCTATTAGATACGGTATCGGGAGTAATCCCGATACCTACGCTAACGCTAGGTTTAACTCAGCGTTAGGCTCAAAGAACTAGTTCTTTCTTTTATGTTAGAATTATTATAACATAGTTTAAAGGGTTTGTTAGTGTTTTAAAACGAGGGACTTCCATCAAAGCCAAAGCCTGTGTCAAAAGATGTGAAATTTGGGTCATTATGTCCTGCCATTACAGAACGAGTACGAAGCATCTCGATGTCTGCTTTTGAAGATATATCTTGAGGACACACAAGTGTACACTCATTACACAAAGTACAATCCCAAACGCCATTCGCTTGAATAGTATCAATCTTTTCTTTTGAATTGTCCTCTCTAGCATCACTCACATATTTCCAAACACGCGTGAGTGCGAATGGTCCTAAGAAGTCACTATTTACTGCATACACAGGGCAAGCGCTATAACACGCTCCACATAAGATGCAATCACTTTGCACTTCGTTCATAGAGGCATTGTCCTGCGTAAGATTAGGAGTATTTAAAGTATTACTTAGCCATGCCTTTGATTTTGCATTAAACTGTAAAGCCTTATCCATCTCTACAACTAAGTCACGAATGACTGGTACATTTTTTAATGGCTCGACGACATCTCCATCTTGAACCTTATAAGAACAGGCTAAAACTTCTCTTGAATTTACACGCACAGAACATGAGCCACAGATGCTACTTCTACATCCACTTGAAAAACTCAAACTTGGGTCAATCTTTGTTTTTATCTCATCTAAAACATTTAAGAGTGTAGCATCACTCAAATCTACTTCATACTCAACAAGTGTTTCTCTTTGAAGCTTTATCTTCATGACACTACTCCATCTTTATCTATAACAGTATGTTTGTCAAAGGATGCATCTGTGTCTGGCTTATCACTTCTAAAATGTGCTCCACGACTTTCATTTCTAGACAATGCACTCAAAAGAATCAAACGAGAAAGTTCTAAGATATTTTTAAATTCTAAAAACTCTATCTTGTTTGTGTTATAAACTTTAGATGTGTCTTTTACGCCCATTTGAGGAAGGTTTGCGATGTGTGATTCTACTTTTACTAGAGCATCTGCGAGTTGGGATGCTTCACGTATAATTCCAACCTGCGAATAAAACAAATCACCGAGTTCTTCTCGTATTTTATAAAAATCTATCTCTGAATTCCCAAGCAAAGCATGGGAACTAGCCCTTTGGCTCTTCTCGCTCCCATACTGTGCTTGGGAACTAGAAACATTTTTTGAAAATTCTGCAGCATTTTCACCAGCAAGCTTTCCAAAAACGATTAACTCTAAAAGTGAATTTCCGCCAAGACGGTTAGCACCATGCACACTATGATTAGCACATTCACCCGTGGCAAACAAACCTCTAACACTCGTCATTGCCTTTGCATCTACATCGATTCCACCCATTGTGTAATGTGCTACTGGTTTGATGGGAACTAAATCACTAACAGGATCCACATTTTCATAAAGCTTTGCTAACTTTCTTTCTTGTGGAAGTTCTCTATTTATAAACTCCTCATCTAAATGACGAATATCTAAAAATACATTTTCACCGCTTTTTATCTGTGCATCTATGGCTCGAGCTACTGTGTCACGAGGAAGTAACTCATCTATAAAACGCTCACCCTTAGAGTTTACAAGATAACCACCAGCACCTCGCGCTGATTCTGAGATAAGAATAGAAGAATGTTTAAGTCCGGTTGGATGAAACTGCACAAACTCCATATCGCTCAAACTCGCTCCCGCTCGCAAGGCAGATGCAATGCCATCTCCCGTAGATGCTGTTGAGTTAGTTGAGTGTTTGTTATAAACTCTGCTGTATCCGCCTGTCGCTAAAATAACAGAGGCTGCCTCGTAAGTCTTCGTCTCTCCTGAGCGGATATCTAAGGCGCTCACTCCCATAACTGTGTTCTCGTGTGTGTGAATATCGAGTAAGAAAGTCTCATGTATAATCTCTATGCCTTGTTCTAAACATCTATCGTACAAGGTATGCAGGATTTTTAGACCTGTATAATCTTGTGCATAACAGGCACGAGGTGAAGATGCCCCACCTAAGGCTCTTTGAGCGATTTTAGAGTCTTTTGTACGAGAAAAGCAAACACCTATCGAGTCTAACCACGCTATAGCATCTGGAGCATTTTCACATAAGTGTTTTATGGCATCTAGACTTGCTATATTTTTTGCGGACTTCAAAGTATTTGCAATATGTGATGCAACACTATCTTCACCAGCATTTCCAAGGGCTGCGTTGATTCCACCTTGTGCCATACAGGTTTGAGAACGGGTTGGATACTCTTTTTGTTAACACTCTGACATGTACGCCTTTTGCTTTTGCGTGCAAGGCGGCAACCAAACCAGCTCCACCTGCGCCTATTATTAAAACATCACTTGTATTCATTTTTTTCCTAACTCACTTGTTTTTTCTTAGTAGTCTTTTTATAACTTTATAAAGCTCTTCATCGTCAATGGGTTTAGCAACATAATCATCCATTCCCGAATCTAAAAATCTTTGTTTATCCCCAGTCATTGCATTAGCGGTTAAGGCAACTATTGGTACATCATTTCCGTGGAAACTGTGGATTTTTTTCATAGCGTCACAGCCATTAAGATTTGGCATATTTTCGTCCATCAAAACTAAGTCAAATTTTTCTTTTCCAAACATCTCTACCGCTTCTACGCCATCATTTGCTATCTTAAAGTCTAAACCAAACTCTTCCATAAGTATTCCTATGAGCATCTGGTTTGTTTTATTGTCCTCAGCTATTAGTACATATGCGCTTAAAAGTTCTCTTTGTTCATCTTCTTGACTCTCTTCTTGTTCTTGAAGTACTTTAGCTTCTTTTAGAGGAATCATAATGCTAAAACAACTTCCCTCACCCTCTGTACTTTGTAAATCTATAGTACCCTTCATTTGCTCTATGAGGTTGAGGACTATGCTTAAACCAAGACCAGTTCCCCCGTATTGTCGTGTTGTTGAATTATCTGCTTGTTCAAAAGCATTAAAGATTTTAGTCTGTGCCTCTTGGCTTAAACCAATTCCAAAATCTCTTACTTGAATTTTCAGTTCTTCTTTTTCATAAGAGATGCTCAGTTGAATCTCTTTTCCTGCAGAAGAAAATTTAATTGCATTGGACATTATATTTGTAATGATTTGAGATATTCTTAACCAATCTCCTTGCAAACTTACTTTTATATTTTCATCAAAATAGCGTACTAAACGCAAGTCAGATGCGAGAAGTAAAGCGTCAAAACGCTCAAGTAATACAAGGAGTTTTTCTTCCAAATTAAAGTCATGGTAATCTAAACTAAATTTTCCACTTTGGAGTTTAGAAAGGTCTAAAATGTCATTGATTAAGCCTATTAAGTTATCCGAACTATCCATAATATTTTTTAAATATTTTAAATGTTTTTCATCTTTAATCAAACGCGATAAAATAGCTGAGAACCCATTAATAGAATTTAAAGGTGTTCTGAGTTCATGCGACATATTTGAGAGAAATTCACCCTTTGCTTTTTCTGCTAAGACTGCCCTATCTCTACTTAAAGTCAAGTCTGTCACATCGTATCGCACAGCGAGGTATTCGATGATCTCTCCATGTATATCAAGAATAGCTTTTATTGTTGTATCAACATAATAGCTATCTCCATTTTTTGCACGATTATGTAGAGTTGCTTTAAAAACATTCTTGTTTTGTACAGTTGACCATAATTGAGTGAAAACTTTTGAATCCATATCTGGATGCCGAATGATGTTATGCCCAAACCCAACGAGCTCTTCTCTTTTATATCCTGATACTTCACAAAACTTATCATTCACATATGTAATAACACCTTTTATATCTGTTTTAGAAACGATAGCACTTTCATTGAGAGCATCTACAAATTGTTGCAGTTCATTTTTTAGTCTTTTTGTTTCATTTGCACTTACAATCTCTCTTACATATAAAATCAGCCCAAAAAGAAGAAGAAAAGCCGAAGTAAAGAGTAATCTTTTTATAATCGTTTCTGTTTCTTCTTGGAGACTATGGACTTCTCTTAATGTATATAAAATAACCTTATCCAATTCATCAAATAATGTATTTTTATCAAGAGATTTTTCTAAAAAGGAAAGAGATTTTTTCTTTTCATAAATGATATATAAATGTGCATTAAAGGTATCTACATCCAAAAAATCAGATTCGATTTTTTTAAATGTGTTATTTTGAGTACTTTTATAAGGGCTAATAGCATTGAAAATATATAAAAGTACATCTTTATCAAGATTTGTATTTTGTGAATGAGTCACATAGTTTATATAAGTTTTTGATAGCCACATTTGAGAATTTTTCATAACTGCATTATCTGTTTTTATATCTTCATAAATATGTTCTAATGTAAATATTTTCTGCTTCATATCGTAAAACAAGTTATCTAATTTAACATTCTTAGTTTTTTTAATCAATAACTCATAATATTGAAATCTTTTTTTCAAGTCTAGATTTTCTTTTACGACTCCATCATAGTTATTTTGAGTTTTAAGAAGTTCAAGATTCTTATGCTGTTTATCTATTGAAATTTCCAACTCATAACTTATGTTTCTCAGTTCTGCATATAATTTTTCATGTTCTACTATTTCTCCATTTCTCAAGATATAAAAAATTATAACACAGAGTGTGCTAACGAAAACAAAGGCTATAAAAATATTTTTTTTCATTCGCTTGTACCACTTAATATCTTTGGACTTTCACCTGTCAATGTTTTTAAAAAGGCAACAATATCATCAATGCTTTTGTCTTCTTCTAAAATTCCTAACTGATGCTCTCGCATATCTATAACAACATCCCGTAAACTCGTAGCACTTCCATCATGTAGATACGGAGCAGTTAAATCTATGTTTCTCAAAGTCGGAACCTTAAATACAGCCTTATCTCTTTGTCTGCCTGTAACAGCATAACGCCCCTCTATAGAAGTAGCATCTACTGTATGGTCATAAGGGATCATGATTCCCATCTTTTGGTACATATTCCCACCAATGTTTACACCATTATGACACGAGATGCAGCCTTGGTTTTGAAAAGCTTTATAGCCGCGTAACTCTTGTTCATTAAGAGCATATTCATCGCCTCTTAAATATTTATCAAACCTAGAGTTTGGCGTTGTTAAAGCTTTTTCAAATTCTTCTATTACTTGAGCAATACTGTCTTTTGTAACACCTTCTGGAAATAAATTTTCAAATTTTTCTTTATACTTTGATTTATTTAATTTTTCTATTGAAGCTTCAATAGATTCTCCCATCTCTTTTGGATTAAAAAGTGGCACAAGTGCTTGTTCGTGTAAAGTCTCTACGCGTCCATTCCAAAACTGCACAAAATTAAACCTTGCATTTAAAACTGTTGGCGTATTAATACTAGTAGCATGATTAGACATACCTAGAGAAAAAGCTATATTGTCTGCTCCACTACCAGGAAGGTGATGGCATGAAGCACACGATCTACTTCCATCAATAGAAAGAATCTGGTCAAAGAACAAGCTCTTTCCTAGTGCTGCTTTTTCTTTGTCATAATCAGGATTTAAGGGGATTGGAGTGATAGCATCAGAGAAAAGGAATTGACTTGTTATGAGTAAAACCAACAATTCTTTAAGCATAAAAATAACTCCTTGACATATTACAATAATTATATCATAAAAGTTAAAAAATAATACCTCGCTATGCGTAAAGAACCAGCGATAAGAATAAAATAAAGGAATCGTAATCGTAAAATACCCCCAACGAGGGTGAGAGGATCACCGATGATTGGAAGCCATGAGAGGAATAAAGCGTAATATCCGTACTTCTCACCTAGAGCAAATGACTTCTTTCCTATACGAGATTTAGAAAGTTTTGTTTTAGTTTTTTCGTAAAACAAAAAACCCAAATAATAATTTACAATGATAGCAAGGATATTTCCTGATGAAGCAAAAAAAAGCGCTGTATATTGTGGCATCTCATTTTTTAAAGCTACAATAAATGCAAGTTCTGAACTAAAGGGAATAATCGTGGCAGCTAAAAAAGCTGAGAAGAAGAGTGCTATTTCAGCGATTTAATATTCTCTACCGTAGATGCAATTAATAAATCTCGTGCTTCTATGGAAGTCCACGCAATATGAGGTGTAATGTAAAGATTTTCTTTGTTTTTAACGCTTAAAAGTGGATGATTTTCACGCATTGGCTCCTCAGTTAAAACATCTAGACCAAAAGAAATATTTTTCTCATCAATAATCTTAGCCACCGCATCTTCGTTGATAATGCCTCCGCGTCCAAGGTTGAGAACTATTGCCCCATCTTTACAGGTTTTGAGTTCTTCATAATCTAAAAGATTGTTTGTTTTTTCATTTAAAGGTGCGTGAATAGAGATCATGTCGCAGGACTTGAGCATTGCATCTAGGCTTTGTCGCTGAAAATCTTCTGTACGATTCACTCCACTTGTAGAGTAATAAGTTACATCCGCGCCAAAAGCCTTAGCGATATTTGCAACACCACGACCAATAGCACCTAAACCTATAATTCCCCATTTTTTACCTTTTATCTCAAAAAATGGCTTTGATACATCTGTAAAAATAGCACTTTTAGAATAGCTTCCACTCTTAACTACCTCGTCGTAATAACGAGAATGTCCCATAAGATAAAAAAGTAAAGAAAAAGTATGTTGAATAACAGAATCAGTTGAATAGCCTGCTACATTTTTTACTTCTATATTGTTTGTTTTTGCTGCATCTAAATCAACATTGTTCATACCCGTTGCTGCTACACAAATGAGTTTTAAGCTCGGTGTATTTTTCATATTCTCTTTTGTAATAACAACCTTGTTAGTAACGATAACATCACAGTTAGCAATGCGTTCTTGTGTTTGTTTTGCAGATGTTGTTTGATACACTGTAACTTCACCAAGTGCATCAAAAGCACCTAAGTCTGTTTCTCCAAAAGTGAGAGTATCTAATAAAACCATTTTCATTTAATTACGAATCCTTAACTTAAGCGTCTTTTATTTTTTTAATGAGTTCACGAGATTTTTCTAAGGCTTTTTCTACCTCATCAAAAACAAGGGCAACTGCTAGTCTTCTTCCTTTGTGTGCCTCTGGTTTTGAGAACACTCGCACAAAGCTATTAGCACTAAACAAAGAGTCATCTACATCTACAAGAGGTGCGTAGTTATGCGCATCTGACTTAAATGCAGCAGATGCACCAGAACCATAAAATGTAAAACCTAAAGGAAGACCTAAAACAGCACGCAGATGCAAGGCAAATTCACTTTGAGATTGGGTAATGAGTGTTACCATCCCTGTGTCGTGTGGACGCGGTGAAAGCTCTGAGAAATAAACCTCATCGCCTTTAACAAAAAGCTCAACACCAAAAAGACCCTGCCCTCCAAGACCATCTGTTACAGTTTTTGCCATTACTTGCGCTTTTTTTAATGCTACTTCACTCATAGCCATTGGTTGCCAAGAAAATACATAATCACCATCTCTTTGTTCATGCCCTATTGGCTCACAAAATACAGTTTCTTTTCCGTTTCTAACTGTCAGTATTGTTATCTCATAATCAAAATCAACAAAGGCTTCAACGATTAACTCACTGGCATCTCCCCGTGCTTCTTTTGCTGTCTCCCATGAAGAAGGAATATCACTCTCACTTTTTGCAATAGATTGACCATGACCAGAAGAAGACATAACAGGTTTTATAACACAAGGGAAGCCTAACTCACGCGCTGCTTTTAGCATCTCTTCTTCACTTCTTACAAATTTATAAGGACCTGTTTTTAAACCTAGTTCTTCAGCCGCGAAAGTACGAATATTTTTACGGTTCATCGTTTTAGAAACTGCTTGGGCATTTGGAATAATATTAAAACCCTCTTTTTCAGCTTCAAACAAAGCATCGATAGAAATAGCTTCTATCTCAGGTAAAATATAATCAGGTTTTTCACGACGAATAACTTCTAAAAGAGCGTCTTTGTCTTGCATATTTACAACATAACTTCTATGTGCCACATGATGAGCAGGAGCATTTTCATATCTGTCAACCGCAATAGTTTCTAAACCTAAGCGTTGTGCTTCAATGATTACTTCTTTTCCTAGTTCACCTGAACCGAGTAACATAATTTTTTTTGAGTTTGATTTGAGTGGAGCGGAGAATAGCATAAGTATAATTCCTTTATTTATAGTAAAGAAATTATATCGTAAAAGTTATTTAGTGATGATTTGAAGTCTTTTTCGTTTTAAAATAATGGTAAGTAAGTAAAGCCCCTGAGGAGATAAGCATTAATATACTCCAAACTTGCGCTGCTTCTGTCATGTTACATCCTTTTTTACTAAAACATAGTAGATAATTCCACTAAAAATATATGTGCCAATTATAACATAAAATCCACTTAGCCAATCTTCACTTTTAAAAAATACTAAAACTGCAAAAAGATTTGCAAAGGCAATTAAACCCTTTGCAACTTCTTTAAAGTAGTCTTTCATTAATTTTTAAGCCCTATAAGAGTCTGAAGTAACTGATCGGATGTTGTAATCGTTTTACCATTTGCTTGAAAACCACGCTGAATAATAATCAACTGGGTTAATGCTCGCGAAAGGTCAACATTTGATGCTTCAAGAGCTGAAGACTGAATAAACCCTCGTCCTGCTGTTGCTGCTGTACCGATAATAGGATCACCTGAATTGGCAGTTTGAATGTATACATTTCCACCCTCAGTTGAGAGGCCTTCATTATTTGTAAACTTAGCCATACCGATTTGTGCAAGTCCAAAAGAACGACCATTTGAAAATGAACCTACTAGAGTACCAGACTGATCGATTCTAATTCCAACTAAGTCTCCACCTGTAAAACCATCTTGAGAAATTCCCGAAGTTGATGATGGATTATCAAAAGATGTCATACCATCAAAGGCATTTGCTGTACCAAAACTTAAACTTACTTGTTGATCTGGTGCTGAACCATTGTTTCCTGAAAAAGAAATATTTGGTGGATTGTAAGTAGCGAGTGAACCATCATTGTTAAAACGGATAGAACCTGTTTTTTCATATGTAGGAGCTACTGTATCAATCGTTGCTGGTTGAGGAACGCTTACTAATAAATCCCATGTACTACCAGTCGTTAAATCAAGAGCTGTTTTTCTAAACTCCATTCTAAGTGTGTGTTTAGAGCCAAGTGAATCAAAAATATCTATAGAACTTGAATGCGTCGCGGCATTAAAAGCTTGTGAGAAAGCTTTACCACTACTTCCCGCAGGTAAAACAGAATTTAAGGCTTCCATATTTCTTGTAAAACGCACATTTTCTGTGATTCCACCACCTGGGATACTTCCAGCATTCATTGCTGTTATTTTTAGATTAATGTCATAATCATTTGCTGAGCCACCGGGATTGATTATTTCAATCTTTCCTTGTGCATCTACTCTAATTTCTACATTACTTGTAGCTCCACCACCATCAGCATTCGCTTGAACTTCCATCGCTTCACGCAAGTCTGCGATTGTTGTAAATGTTTTATCTGAACCTGCAAGTTTTGAAGTTCCCGCTGGATCGTATTGGTATCTGTAAGCTGTAGTTGTACTTCCTACTATTAAACCACTATTAGTATTACCAACGGCACTAATATTAATATTATGTGATGCAGAAGCAGATGCATTTGAATTTACTAAAGTAATCGTATTTGCTGCAATATCATAGCTTGCAGATACTCCCGTAACAGCTGATTGAGCATTGATAGCCGAAGTGTATCTCAAGCCATTTTCATCTATAGTGTTTGTAGCTAAACCACCTGAAGTTGTGATTTGCTTTGTAGTTCCATCATCGAGTGTAAAAGTAATATCTAATTCTGCTGCACCGGCTGCAACAATCGCGCCACCAGTAACCGTTGTATCAACAAATGAAGCCCAAACACCTTGGTCTTTTTGAAGAGAGAAAGCTTCCCCTACTTCGTTAAACATTACACCAACATTACCTGAAGCTATCGCATTACCATTTGCATCCAATGCTGGCTGAATTGGTAAAACAGGGGGTGTTCCACTTTTTACTTGATAAGCAGGAGAAAAACTCTGAACAAGTGGTCCAGAATTTAGGTTTGCTTTTAGAACAACTTCACTTGAAGGTTGCGCAGGAGTTGTAAGTCCTGGGGCAATATTAATATTTGTAATTGGTGCTGTAGAATCTACCTTTCCTGTTTCTTTATCCCTTAACCAACCTTGTGCAATAAAACCATTGTTATCTACAAAATTTCCACCTGCATCAAATTTGAAATCTCCTGCACGGGTGTATTTGTATGTGTTCCCACCATCAGGTGAGATGATAAAAAATCCATCACCTTGAATGGCAACATCTGTATTTTTATCTGAATTTTGGATTGAACCTTGTGAAAAGATTCT
The DNA here is from genome assembly GCA_030949825.1 of Sulfurimonas sp. Lineage (GTDB taxonomy): Bacteria > Campylobacterota > Campylobacteria > Campylobacterales > Sulfurimonadaceae > Sulfurimonas. The sequence goes on along the minus strand of JAUZSC010000009.1, from coordinate 68,249 downwards.
TGTTGTTGAGCTTACAGTAGAACCAAGACCAATCTGAACCGCATTTTTACCACCAAGAGCACCTTGAGGCGCTGTTGCGATAGACTTTGTTTGGGCTAAGAGGTCTGAAAAGTTAGCACGAGAATATTTAAAACCCGTAGTATTAACATTTGCAATATTGTTTGATTCTATATCCATCGCAACTTGGTGCGATTGTAGTCCGGCTACACCGGAAAATAGTGATTTTAACATCTTATATCCTTTAATTGGTTTGCTTGAAAATCTAAGAGAATTTACTTCTCATATCTAATAGATATATAGCATTTAGTGTTCCAATTATTTAAGGGCTTGTTTAGGCATCCATGCTGAGGGCTTTTTGCATCATCTGATCAGCTGTCGTGATAGACTTAGAATTCGCGTCGTATGATCTTTGTAAAATAATAAGATCAGTAAGACCGTATGATAAATCAATATTTGAACCTTCAAGATTAAAGTTTGTGAGATCTGTTCCTATAATGTTATTACCTGCAGCATCTGTATAAAAAAGTGGCTCACCACTATTTTGACTTGCTTGAAATTTAGAGCCATTTAAACGCGTTAAACCTTGTTCATTTTGGAAATGGTATATTGCAATTTTACCAACACTACTTTGTGCGCCATTTGTAAATGTTGCTATAACTTCTCCATTTTTGTTAATAGAGTAGCCTCGTAAATCTCCACCAATAGTTCCATTTGCCGAACTTGAAGCATAAACATCAGTATTACTCAATGCTACAACACCATCAAAACCTGAACCTAAATCAATTTCTAGATTTGTTCCATTATTGTCTATACTTGTTAATGTACTTGAGATTAAATCGCCAGAAGCACCAAACAAAGCTTGCCCATTTTTTGTATCATAAATTGTATTTCCATCTAATGTTTCAGTTGTTGCAACTACATCCCATTGACTTCCTGGTAATACTTGAGGTACAGTTCGTGTAAAAGTAAGCTTAAGTTCATTTTTATTACTCTGCGAGTCCACAACACCAGCACTCATAGTACGAACTTCATCAAGATTTCCTAGGTTTCCACTAAAAGTTGCAAGACTTGTTGCAACAGGAGGAAATGTTAATGATTTAGGAAATTTTAACTTTTCTTGTGAAGCTATAGGACCCAGAGGAATTTCATCGATTGTAGAAGTTAGAACATCATTATCGCTAATGTTTCCGCCAAGTGTTCCTAGTACATGCAAACCATCAAGTGAAACTAAATCATCATTTGCATCAAAGGTAAAAGCTCCGTCTCTTGTGTATACGGGATCACCCTCACCTTGTATGCCAAACCAGCCATCACCAAGAATAGCTAAATCTGTACTTCTATCTGTAAGTTGCAGGACTCCTTGTCCATCTACCATAGATGTTGCTTGGAGTCTTGAGCCAAGACCTATGCTGCTAGATGCCACACTTGTAGCGGTTGAAAGTTGTTCTTCAAAAAGAGAAGCAAATTCATAGTTTGAACCACGAAAACCAACGGTACTAACATTTGCCATATTATTCGATACTACATCAATAGCATACTGATTACTTCTAATTCCAGAAATTCCTGTATAAAAAGCTTGAGACATCATAATATATCCTTTTAATAGATTTCGACTATATCTGCTAATGGAACATAACTTGAACCAACTTTTACAAAAGTTTCTCCATTTTCAAACCGTACTGATTCTATTGGATAGGCTCCTATTCTACTTGTTTGTGAATCACCGGCTGCATTAACATATTTAGCATTTACTCGATAAATACCACTTTCAACCGCTGCACCATCTAATCCTAATCCATCCCAGTCAAACTGATACACACCAGCATCTCTTTGACTTAGTACATTACCATTTACATCTTCTTGATCTTGGATATTCATAGTCGATACTATATTGCCTTCAAAATCAGATATTTCTATTGTTCCAGATGCTACATCTTCGGAGAAATACATTTCAAATGAGCTTGTTGTCCCTTCATCGTGAGATATTGCATCACTTCCTAGATCTGCTCGTTTTCCTATAGCTGAAGTGATTCCAAAATCTTGAGAACTTTGTAAAGATGCGGACAACTCTTCGAGTGCTGTATTTGTATTTGAACTTGCCTCTAAAGCTGCTAGTTCTGAGGTCTGCGTTAAAATCGCTCCACTATCCATTGGTTCCGTTGGATCTTGATGTTGTAGCTGTACTAAAAGTAAAGTCATAAAGTCATCTTTACCTAATTTAGTTTTATCTTGAACATTCGTCGAAGCTACTGTTTCTGGATTTGTCGCGGCATTTAAGCCTGTTGATGTAATACCCATTTTATGTCCTTTACGCGTAGTTTGGAACTACAATTTCTAAAGAGCTAAGAATCTCTTCATTTTGTTCTTGTGTTTCAAAATAGTTATACTCTTCATCAGCGTCACGCTCATTTTGGCGGTTTCGCTGTTGTTGAGAATTTTGCTCTTGGCTATGTTGCTCACTGTTATTAAAGTTTAAGGAAGCATTATTTATTCCATTATTATTTAATTGTGTTTTTAACTCATTCGCATTCATCGCCAAAGTGTTAATAGCTGCTGTGTTTGAGCTAATATTTACATGAAGATTTTTACCTCTTTGCACAATCGTTACATCTACTTCACCCAACTGTTGAGGATTAAGTTGTACTTTAATTCTTGTAAATGGTGACTTATAATCTTCTATAGCCGTTTTTACATCAGCAGATAAATACTTAATCATCTGCTTAGCTTCGTTGAGTTTTACTTCAAAACTATCTGCTTTGTGTGTTGAGAGACCATCTGTTTTTGAAGTACTTTCTTCTGGTGAAGCGCGAAGGAGTTGCTCAAAAGATTTTTGTGCCTCACTTGTTGCAGTTGGTGCTATAACTCTAGCTGTTGCAACAGAAAAATCAGCCGTAGTATTTCCAACACTTAGGCTTGGTTTATCTCCTCGAAGAAGAAGTTTTAATGTTTCATCTGCCTTTGTTTTTGGTGTTTTTTCTTCAACTTTAAATTGTTTAGTTTGTACAATTTGTTCTGTTGTTAGTTCTGTTTTTTCTTGAGCTTTAAAAAGAGGTGTCGCTTTAACTTCTTTAAGGATATCTACTCTTTTGTCGTTAAGCTTCACATCTTCTTTTATGGTATCTTTTACTTTTATCTCTTGTACTGCTTCTTGTTCAGTTTGTACTTTTGCTATTTTATTTTTTGGTACTTTAACTTGAATCTCTACAATCTCTTGGGCATCTGCCTTGAAAACTTCTTTTGCACTAACTTTAACTTCTTCAAGCGTAATCTTACTCATATCTATACCAAGACTTTTAGCCATATCGCTTAAACCTTTTAAGGTCTTTGGTAAATCTTTGGCTTGTAGTATTTTAGAATCATCACTTTGCATAATTTTTTGTTTTAAAAACTGTTTTGCATCGTATATCAAAGTTTTTACCTCAGCCACGCTAAGATTTTGTATTACTTTTGGATTCAATTCTAAAGCATCAATATCTTCTTTTTTGATAGTTTTTATAGTATCTGCGCTTACAATCTTACTATCACCTTTTAAAAGAGAAAGTAAGGAGTCTTTGTTTGTTGCTAGCTTTGTATCTGCAACTTCTTCTTTGAGATCAAGCGCTACTACAAAAGAGCCATTTTGAATACCTTTAGTATCTTTAGAAAATTTCGAGTCTTTTGCCCCACTTAAAAGTGCCGAAAAAGAAAGAGTCGATTCTTCTGCAGCTTCTTTAGCAAGTCCTAATCCTAGAGGTGATGATGCTTTTGAGTCTGCTTTTACATCTAATGAAATCATCCTGTACTCCTACTTTAAGCCCCTGTTATAACGGGGTTTTTCTAAAATAAAGCATTTAGCATTCCAATATATTTATTTGATGTGCATAAAGCTATTTTTATAAACTAAAAAGGTAAACTGTCGATATGAAGTGTATGAAGAAATTATTATGTATTATTTTTCCACTATCCCTATTGGCGATTAGCCCTTTTGATACACCAAAAGAAACGCGTTTCAACCTAAGCGTATTTGATACTAAAGCAAGAGATGCCAATAAAAAAGCGATGAAAAATCAAAAAATGAAGTGTAGATATGTATGTGATAAAAAGATTTATAAAGAACAAAAGATAGCAGATGCTATCTCTTTTTATAAAACGAGTTCTAAATAACTTTTGCGAATCTATCTAAACAATGCAGGTCATCTTTAAGAAAAAAACTCACACTATCTTGAAGTGCGCCTAAAAGTTCAGCAGGGTTTTCCCCATCAGCTGGATACGAAAGCATAAAAGATTTTAAAAATCTAGCAAATGCTTCATCAAATTGTTTCTTGACAATATCTGCTCCGTATTTATCAGTATAAGGAAGAACAAAAAAGTAGTCTTTTCCATGGTTTACAATAGAATCTGATGTACGAAGAATACTAGCAAGAGAGTTATCTATCACCTCTTGGTCTAAGCCCTCAAAACTACAATAAACAAGCGTAAAACTCTCCGCTCTATTTTCATCAAGTCTATCAGCTATACCCATGTTTAATGCAAGTAGTTGTTTAAAATCTATAAATGAAAAATGTATTCCTGCCATTGTTAATTCCCCCAGTTTATAAATATGAAACGAGTTCACCTTTTTTTAATCTAGCTATTTTACCACGAAATCTTCGAATATAAAAAGCTTTTTCTTCAAATGGCATCTGGATTTGTAAATTTATCTTTTTTAGTTCCCTTTCGTAGTGCTTTGTTAAGAAAATAAGAAGTTCTGATTTGAGTGAGTCCTCATCTTGGAGTATAGGAATCGTTTCATCAACAAGTATTGCCATGATTTCTGGGGCATCTGTATGTGACGCAAGGGCTAAGTTAAGTTCTTGAGAGTGAAACATTAAAATAGATGGGTCTAGTACATCAAACACTTGGTTGATAAAGTGTGGTTTTTCTATCATTGTTTTAATCAGGGAGAGTTCCCACATATCTTTATGTGTATTTTTTTGTACACGAGGAGCATTTTTGTTTTCATCTTTGTTTGAAGTCACTTTTAAAAGTGATGGGCTTACGCCAAGCCCACCCAAACGAGATGCTAGGTAGGTTTTGTATTCTTCTTGTAAAAGAGGTGAGAGTGTTTTTAAGTACGCAAGACCTTCTCCCATGCATGACTCTTTCGCCTTAGGGTCTTTTAAATCATACAAAGATAAAATCTCATCTAAAACAAACTCTATAAATGGTTTTGTTTCTCTAAACATAGATGCTAACTCTTCAGTTCGACCCTCTTTAACCATGTCTGCAGGATCAAGTCCATCTCCAAAGATAACAACACCACCCGAAAAACCACCAGCACTTAAAAGTCTCGATGCTTTGAGTGCTGCCTTTTTCCCTGCCTTGTCACCATCGTATGCCATAACAACACGAGGTTCGCCTTTTCTTAAAAGTGGTAGATGCTCTACTGTGAGTGCTGTTCCCAAGGTTGCCACCGCATTTGTAAAACCTGCTTGATGCAACATAATAACATCGAGATAACCCTCGGTTATAATGATTTCACTTTGTTTGTAAAGTGATTGCCGTGCATGATGGTAGGCATAGAGTAAACGCGATTTATTAAAAAATGGAGTTTCGGGTGAGTTTATATACTTTGCTTGATGTCCCGTAATTGTCCGTCCACCAAAACCCACAATAGCACCACTCGCTGAATGAATCGGAAAGGTAACACGCTCTACAAACCTTGCGAAGTTACGACCTGAATCCGAGCCTACAACACCCATCTCAACTGACTCAGGTATGGTGAAACCTTGTGATTTTATATAGTTTATCGAAGTGTTAGAATCAGGAGCGTAACCAATTCCAAACTTTTCTACACTGCTCTCATAGATGCCCCGTTCTTTTACATAGTCACTTGCCGTTTGTTTTGAGGGAAGTAAAGAACTATAATATTCTTGAAGTTTATCCATAACTTGTGAGCGTGGTTTGTTATGTTTGTTATCTGTATAACTAAGTGTAAAGTTAGCGAAGTCTGCAAGTTTTTCAAGAGCTTCTGGGTAGTTTAGTTTTTCATATTCCATAACAAATTTTACAGAATCTCCACCAGCACCGCAACCAAAACAATGATAAATCTGTTTTTGAGGGCTTACTACAAAAGAAGGAGATTTTTCATCATGAAAAGGACAAGGAGATTTATAATTCACTCCTGCCTTTTTTAATTCCACATACGAACCTACAACATCAACAACATCAAGGCGTGCTTTTAAGGCTTCTATGGAATCTTGTGTAATCATAAAATTATTATAGCTACAAAATCCTTGTGTAACATAAGTAGCAGACAAAGCTTTTAAATTTCGGAATAATTACACCATCAAAATCAAAAAGGATTCAATATGTGTTATAACGCAGGACCATTAGACAGAGCATTAAGAGTTTCAGCAGGTATAGCTTTAATAGTTTACGGGGTAGCTACAGGCAATATAATTGTAGTAGTAGTTGGAGCAGTTCCATTACTAACAGGGATTTTTGGATTTTGTCCATTGTATAGCTTACTTAAAATCAATACAGGCTGTACTACAAAAGCTTAAGTTCACATTTCCGTGATATACTCTTGTCACGGAGAAATACATGAACCTTCAAAGTTATTCATTTTATAATAAGCTTGAAAATAAAGAAAAAATTCTTTTAACTCGTGGTTCTATTGAACTCATTTGAATTAAAAAGTAGTTTCAGCTATAATTCCAACTCGACAAATTTTTAAAGAAAGTGGGTGATGTGATATGCCAGGAATAGTACTTCGTTCAGATGATAACTTTGATGCATCTTACCGCCGTTTCAAGAAGCAGACTGACCGTAACTTAATCGTTACTGAAGCTCGTGCTCGCCGTTTCCACGAAACGGAAACCGAAAAGCGCAAGAAATTCAAAATAGCTTCTCGTAAAAAAAATGCTTAAGCGTCTTTATATGATGAGACGCTACGAATCACGCCTATAAGATAAGCCTTCGGGCTTGTTTTACTTTTTATACTTACTTAGCTCTCATTAAAGCAGCGTGACACCTTTTAATCCTGAAGTTTTATCATTTTCATAGTTAATTTTTTATTTCTTGTTATTATGAAATATTATGCTAGAATAAACTAATGAATAAAATATATATAAATTTACTCCTTGTTTTTTTGTTTCTTAACGGTCTTGCTTACTATTTATCACATATCAATGCACAAAGCAGAATAGATTTAGCCTTAGAACAAGATGTGGATTCACTTGAAACCCATTATGACATACTTTTAGCAAGTCAAGAAGCCGCAGCATCTGCCATGTACAAATACACATTAGCAATGGATGGAGTGCTGCAGATACTTTCTAAAGCGCAGCATGCATCAATGCAAGAACAAGATATATTACGAGAAGAGTTACATACCCTGCTCTCTACTCATTATAAAATCATGCGTGAACAAAGTGTTTCAGAATACAACTTTATATTTGCAGACAATACTGTCTTTTACCAAGCACATAGACCCTTAAAGTTTGGAAATAATCTAAGTAAAACACGCGAAGATATTGTATATGTAAATGAAAACAAAACCCCTCTGAGAGGCTTCATTCAAGATGAAACAATGCATGGATTTAGAAATATATTTCCACTTTTTAACACAAACAACGAGTACCTTGGTGTACTTGAAATCTCTTTTAGCAGCACTCGACTTCAATGGTATCTTAACAATGTTAGCAATATACATTCTCATTTTATTATACATAAAGACCTTTTCAACATTGAGTCCTTAAAAAAACATAATTTGCTTGATACATATGTAGAATCTGGGGAAAATGAAAACTATTTCTTTACTCTCAACGAAGGACACACAAAAGAAAAATGTGTAGCAGGAAATAAAATACGGCTTGAGAATATAAAAGATGAGATAACTACAAAAATGCTAGAAGAAGATAGCTTTAGCTCTTATATTAAGTATCGAAACCTCATTATTGTTGTCTCGTTTTTTCCAATTGAGGACATCTCTGGTGAAACAATTGCTTGGATTATATCTTATGAAATATCGCCAAGTATAAAAGAAGCACTTGCTAACAGGTTTTCTCTAAGAATAATCAGTCTCTTTTTGTCCCTCCTTATCATTTACTTTTTATACCAACAAATAACTTCAAGGACTCAGATAGATAAACAAAGGGAACTCCTTAACGACATACTTGATTCAACAGATAATATGATGATGATTACAGATTTTAAAGATGTAAAGTTCTCAAACAAACAGTTTAATGCATTGTTTAACATACAAGATATAAATAAATTCAACAAAAGTACAAAACACGATATCCTTAGTCTTTTCATACAAAAAGATGGCTTTTTACATAAAGGTCTCATCGATAGCAATGAAGAATTTATTTCCCTTGTTACAAAACTTCCACCTGAAAAAAGAATGGTCAGTATACATGATCAAAACAAGGAAGAGAAATCATTTCAAATAGCTATTTCTCAATTGAAAAATACGCATCACTCTCTAGTTACATTTACAGATATCACAATGCTTAAAAAAGAGCTTAACAAAACTGAGAAAAAGGCTTATACAGATGCTCTTACGCAGGTCTACAATAGAAATAAATTTGATTTAGTTTTTGAAGAAGAGTTAGAAAAACTCCATAAAAGAAAAGGAACTTTATCGGTTGCATTAATCGACATAGATAAGTTTAAAACATTTAATGACACCTACGGACACCTTATAGGGGATGAAGTCCTTGTTACTATGGCTCAAACAGTTGCTGCCTCTGTTAGAGACGCAGATGTTTTTGCAAGATGGGGTGGAGAAGAGTTTGTGATTCTTTTTAAAAATGTAGATGCAAAAACTGCTGCACACATTTCACTCAAAATAAAAGACCTTATTGAGGCAAACGAACATCCAGTAGCAGGAAAAATCACTGCAAGCTTTGGACTCAGCGAGTATAAAGAAGGTGATACAGCCCAGAGTATATTTAAGCGATGTGATGACGCACTCTATGTAGCTAAAGATAATGGAAGAAACAGAGTTGAAGTTTTATAAGTCTTAAAACTCAACTCCTAAACCGATGAGCATCTGATAATCATCTTTGTAAGGGAGTGTCCCATCTTTTGACTCTGTAGGTTTTGCTAGTTTATCCCAAATCAATGATAAATCTAAGTCAAGCCATGAAGTAAGTTCATTTTCTAATCGAAGAACCATATGGTGCTTGTAAAATCCAGAATCATTATCTGTAAATGTAAACTTATAATCATATACGATATCACTCTTTTTTGTAAACTCATAATCTAATTTAATTCGTGTCTCAAAAGATGGAGATGTTCTTGTACTTTTTTGACCTAATTCTACTGTATCGTAACGCGTGTAAAGTATACCTGGCCCGCCCGATAGATCTAAAGAGAGCTTCCTTTTGTCTATAAGCGTATAACCTAAACCTATAGATGCAGTTAGTTGAGTTTTAATGTTTTGAAATTTATCTGTATAGTATTCTGAAAAAAGTGGTGTCCAATAAAATCGTTTTGTTATATAAACATCAAAAGTTTCTGTTATACGATGATCATTTGCAGATTCATCACCCTCAACCGATGAAATACGACCTAAATAATCAAAACTTAAACGCGTTGCATCTGTTCTTCTTTGTAAATTCAGCTGGCTTGTAAAATCAAATTGGTTTTTGTTTCCAGTACGCTTATCTACCGCAATGGAAACTTTCCCTGACCAAAAGTTTCTTTCTCTTTCCCCTGCGGGAGCAAATGAGACTATTGCAGAGCGCTCAAACTCATAATCCTTATCTCCTTGAATAATCTTTATCTTTTGCCCATCAAAACGGACTATCCCGCTAATAGATGCCACCTTCTCTATGTTTACATTGATAGATCCATGGCTTTTTATATACGCAATATCATCAAAGTCAAATGTATAAAGACCTATCTCATCGCTGTCAAATTCTAATGCATCATTGTACATCGCTTTTATTTTACCCTTAAACCATTCCCCTGACTTAGCTTTTACCCAGTCATATCCATTAGTTTTAGGTGTTTGATCTTCCCATAAAGCCTGTAGTCTTTTAATATTTACACTGCCATTAGCATCTGTGATTTCATATATTTGTTTGAGTGAAATACTTTGCTTTTTCTTGTTATCCGCTTTTTCTGCTTTGTCTCTTACTTCGAAATCACTCAGTCCTGAAGTGTCTTTGAGTTGAATTAAGTCAGATGTATTTTCTAATTCCTCTGCGTAAAGAGAGAAAACAATAAGTGTTAGTAAAAATAAATATCTCATTTTCCGTACATCTCTTTGTAAAAACTTATTGCATGTCTATCGCTCATTGATGCAATATAGTCTGCGATAACTCTATGTTTTTTTCTTGTTCTTAACTGTTTATAAAAATTTTCTGGAAGCATTTTTTCTTCTTCCATTAAGCCATTATAAAGACCCATAACTGCTTGTTTTCCAGCATACATTTTAGTAACGATAGCCTGATGTTGATAAAGCTTTTGGAAAAGGAGTTTTTTGAGTTTTTTGAGTTTTGTTTCTAGAGTTTTTTCCATACCGATTGGAAGTTCACTTCTAGCATTTAAAATCATGCTCTTTATGTCTGTCGTGTGGATATTTTCTTTTGAGTACTCTAAAAGCGAATATACAAGATGATTTATAAGATGTGAGCTGAATCTATAGCGAAACATTTCAGCATCGGATTCTTCTATACCTTCTTCTTTTACTTTTTGCAAAATCTCTTGCACAAGTTCACTTTCTCTTAAATCATCAAAAGAAATGAGTCCCGAATTGATTCCATCATCTATATCGTGACTTGTATATGCTATCTCATCAGCACGATCAACTATCATAGCCTCAATAGATGGATGCGTATCGAGGTTAAACTGTTCATGAATTTTTGAAGGCAGAAAGTTTTTATGATAAGGATAAGAATGTTTTAAAATGCCCTCGAGTGTAGCAAAAGTAAGGTTGAGTCCATCGAATGCCTTGTATCTTTTTTCTAAAAAAGAAACTACGCGAAAAGATTGAAAATTATGCTCAAAACCATTTTTAAAACCATCTTTTTTAAGACACTCATTGAGTGTATCACCACCAACATGTCCAAAAGGAGTATGACCTAAATCATGCGCGAGGGCTATTGCTTCTGAGAGCGCTTCATTAAGACCTAAGCTTGCAGTAATAGAGCGTGCGATTTGTGAAACTTCTATGGAATGGGTAAGGCGTGTACGAAAAAAATCACCCTCTTGATTTAAAAAAACCTGTGTTTTATACTCAAGTTTTCTAAAAGAAGCAGAGTGAATAATTCTGTCTCTATCTCTGGCATATGGAGAGCGAAAGTCTTTGTCTATAGCATGAAATCTATCGTAAGCATTCATTATGATTTTTTCAAAAACTTTGTTAGTATATGAATTTTAACACCATTTACTCGACCTTCGATATGCTCAGCATCCCCATGAACTAAGCCGATATTGCGAACAGCAGTTCCTCTTTTTGCAGTAAAACCAGTGCCTTTAACATCTAAGTCTTTAGTAATTACTACTGTATCCCCAGCACTTAAAAGTACACCGTTAGCATCTTTATACACTAGCTTTTCTTCCTGCTCTAGTCCAGCATCTGCCCATGCTTTTACATCTTCTTCCATGTACATCATGTCCACTAAGTCTTGACGACCAAGCGCGTGTAAAAGTCTGTAACTCAGTACTGCAACAGCTGGCACTTCACTCCACATAGAATCGTTTAAACAGTTAAAATGCGTTTCATCAAGTTCACCGCTGTCTATTTGCCCTCTACAAGTTGAACATACATATACCGACTGCTCTTGGCTTGCATCTGATGGTGACACCTCCAATAAACTAAGATCCTCCTCACTCGAACATAACTCACATATATTACTTCTATTCATAAACTGTCCTTCCCTTGATTTATAAGAGAAATTATATCAAAGTTTCTAACTTAATTATTATTTTGTTATAATATTCATCATAAAATAAAAACTATCTGGTGAAATAAATGAAAGAAAAAAAGAAAATCTGGAGTATTTACACAAGACTCTTCCATGTTATGCTGATAACAAGCGTAGTAACATCTTATATACTTATACAAAAAGAAAACCAATTAACATCGCATGTCTTAGTAGGCTATCTTGTAGCCCTCTTAATTGCATTTAGAATTATATGGGGATTTCTCGGTGTTAAATGCTCACAACATAAAGATTTATTAAAAAAGGCGCCACAAGTACCCGCGTATTTTAAAAATTATTTTAACAAAAACAGAGGCTCCTATATGGGGCATAATCCTGCCTCGGCTGTCTATGTATTGCTAATCATGACTCTCTTAATTTTAGTTACAGTGAGTGGAAGTTTACTTTATGGCATCCAAGAAAATAGTGGAATATTTGCTAGTTTAAACAAAAACTATAGCGGATGGATGCTTTTACTTGAGAGTATTCATAAAACAGCTACAACGGTACTTATAGTTTTTATCGCTTCGCATGTTATAGGAGTTCTTTTAAATTTAGTTTTTAATGGCTCAGACCTTATACTTGGAATGATTCATGGAAAAAGAATAGAAACAAGTTTCGATGTTATTTTAACACCAAAACAACATCTTTTTGGGCTTGTATGGATAGCTTCTGTCTTGTCTTTAGGAGTATATTTTTATACAAAACCAGATAATATTTTAACACAAGATCAAAGTTTAGCCATAGACTTTAGGAGCGATTCTTATGAGACATCTTCAGGTTGTGGTTCTTGTCATATTGTTTATCCCGCTTACCTACTACCAAAAAAGTCTTGGAACTTTATGATGGATAATCTTGAAAATCATTTTGGTAAAGATGCTTCGCGTCCAGAGGAAGAAGCACAATCAATTCGAGAGTATTTGCTCAGCCATGCAGCCGAATATTCAACAAGAGAAGCATCTATAAAAGTACTCGATAGATTAGGTGACAAAATTCCTCAAGCAATTACAGAGACCAACTACTGGAAAGAGAAACATAAAAACATCACAAAAGAGCAGTTTGCAGCAGATTATGGTATAAAATCAGATTGCACAACTTGTCATAAAACCATAAGAGATGGATTAATACAAGATGCACAAATAAAATTTAACTACGAATAAAAGAGAGTGTAAAAACTATCTTCTTCCTCGAGAAGCACCGCCATTTCTTGGCTTATTGTTGCCTCTAGAACGAGAATTTCCACCACGACCACGGTTACCACCGCCTCCACCCATTTTTATAGGTTCTGCTTTTATAGAAGGATCTGGTTCAAAACCTTTAACTATAAACTTGTGAATATCTTTGTTTATTAGTTTTTCGATATTTGCTAGAAATTCATTCTCATCAACACAGACAAGACTCATAGCTTCACCCTTGTTTCCTGCCCGACCTGTTCGCCCTATTCTATGCACATAATCTTCTGAAACATTTGGAAGTTCAAAATTCACAACATGAGGAAGCTGATCGATGTCAATTCCACGAGCGGCAATATCTGTCGCAACAAGTACCCGAACTTTTCCTGCTTTAAAATCACTTAATGCTTTTACGCGTGCATTTTGACTCTTGTTTCCGTGAATTGCCGCAGATGAGATGCCATCGTTTGAAAGTTGTTCGCTTAAACGGTTACAGCCATGTTTAGTTCTCATAAACACTAAAACTTGTTGCCAATCACCCTCTTTTATGAGTTTTGTAAGAAGTTCTCTTTTTCTTGTTTTATCAACTGGATGTACAATCTGTTTGATTTGTTCAGCCGATTGGTTTCTTCTTGCTACTTCGATAAGTACAGGAGAGTTAAGTAGAGAATCTGTAAGTTTTTTTATCTCATTTGAGAATGTAGCTGAAAAAAGAAGTGTTTGTTTTTGCTTTGGAAGTACTGCTAAAACTTTTTTGATATCGTTTATAAAACCCATATCAAGCATTCTATCTGCTTCATCTAAAATCAAAAAGTCCACTTTTGAAAGGTCAATAGTTTTTTGAGAGATATGGTCAAGTAAACGCCCTGGAGTCGCTACAACGATATCTATCCCTTTTCTAAGTGCTGTGATTTGAGGGTTAATTTTTACACCACCAAAAATAACACAAGACTTATATGGAAGAAATTTGCCATATAGCGAAACACTTTCTTCAACCTGTAGCGCAAGCTCACGCGTAGGTGTTAAAATAAGCGCACGAACATGATGTTTTTTTCTCGACTCATCTTTATGACGGTGAATAAGTTCTAGCATAGGAAGTGTAAAACCAGCAGTTTTACCAGTTCCAGTTTGCGCACCTGCTAAAATATCTCTTTTTGCAAGAATAACGGGAATCGCTTCTTTTTGTACAGGTGTTGGTTCATCATAACCTTGTTCTTTTACAGCTTTTAATAGTTGGTCGCATAGACCTAAGTTTTTAAATGACATAGTTTATATATTCCTTGAATTAATATTTAATATTACCATATCTTAACCTCTATAATAATTAAAGCTAATAATGGGTATAATTGCATCACTAAAACCTCAAGGATTTTTCATGTCAGACACAACTCAAACACTTAAAAGACACAATCATCGTGCCCATCCATGTAAAAACGACAAAAAAGAGGAACTTTTAGCATTACTGCTTAATCAAAATGATGGTAAAAAAATCATTGTTGTAACAGCAGAAGAATCAAAACTAACAACCGAACAAACAAATGTTAGCATTGTTAGTGATCGAGAGTTATATAAAAACCCAGATATGCGATGCGCGCTTCTTATAAGTTATGATGTTCCAGATAAGGCTATTGTGTATATGTCTAGAATCACTAAGTCTGATTCGCATGCGCTTATTTTACTTGACCCTAGTGAAGAAAAATTACTTCATGCTATTGAAACGCTCAATGGTAGAACAATTATGCAAGAACGAATAGAAGGTTTTAGTGAAGAAATCATTGAAAAAGTAGCACAGCCTACTAGAAAAGATTTTGACCCACGAGAAGAAAGAAAACGGGAGTTTATAAGCCGTGATAACAAGCCTAAAAGAAACTATGACGATAAAAAGCCTTATGGGAAAAAAGATTACGGAGATAAAAAGTCATTCGGTGACAAGAAACCTTATGAAAAAAAATCTTTCAGTGATGATAAAAAGCCTTGGGACAAAAAAGAAAAACAAGACAATAAGTTTATAGGAAAAGATGAAAATGGGAAAGCGATTTTTTCTGGAAAGTCAGGAGATAGAAACCATAGCTACGATGGAACTCCAAGACCAAGAGCACCAAAACTAACTGGTAAAAAGATTAGCATTAAAACACTGAACAAAAAGGACTAGTACCACTCCCACAAACTAACCCAAAAAAACTACTCACTCAAAGGCTTCCCTCTATAAGTCCATTTAAAGGGCTTTGCCATTGTTTCATTAAAATAATCTATAAAAGCTAATATCTTCTCTTTTAGATTTTCTTTAGATGTAAAGGTTCCTCTTGTAACTACTTTTTTCATTAAAATACCAAACCAAATCTCAATCTGATTTAGCCAAGAGCAATGTTTTGGAGTGTAATGGAAAACAACCTTGTGTTCATTATTCCAAAGATAATCTTCTCGTGTTTGCATAGACTTTAAAATACCTGATTTACCTTTTTCTCCTAAGTCTTGCTTATCACCAGAATATTTAGCAATCAAGCGTACTAAACTTTCTGATTTATGAGTATTGAGTTGATCTCAACACAAAGTGATATTTTTTGTAATTTGGATACTTTTCTATAGTATGTTCAATAAAGTTTGAGAAATCTTCTTCTGTTCTAGTATCACCACAGATACCATAGGCTTCACCTGTTGTGACATTGAATCCTGCTATTAGTGTTTGTGTACCATGTCTCTTATATTCAAACTCTCTAGCACATGGTTTACCTGCTGACATAGGTTTGTCTTCTGCAATTCTCTCTAATGCTTGTACACCTGTCATCTCATCAGTACTTATCGTAAGTTCATCTTCTTTTTGGCTGATATTGTGATAAACATCACATACATCATTAATTCGTTCATCTTTCTTCTCATCAGGTTTTTCATTTAGCCAATAGATACTTCGGTGTGGTTGTAATTTTGCTTTTTTAAAAAGTCACCAACATGACTTTGGGATATAGTTTCAACAATTCCTTGTTTAATAATCTCTCTTGTTAATGTAGAATGACTCCAGTTTGTGAGAGGAACACCATGGTTCTCAGGTTTTTCACATGCTAATGCCATAATCTGGCACCATTGTTCTGGCGTAATTCCACTTGGTCTGCCTGAACGAGGGTTGTCTTGTAATCGTTCCAGATTGTCTTTAATGTCACTTCTCTCTATCCATCTCTTTGTCCATTTAGTAATATCACAACTACCTATCCCTAAAGTGCTAGCTATAGATGTATAGCTCTCTTTAGCATTATTAGTAAGAAGTATTATTTTTGCTCTTCTTGCTATATTTTGGGGAGTAGATTGTTTTTTAAGAAGTTTTTCTAGTGTCTCTTTTTGCTCTGGTTGCAGATTGATTTTATATTTTACTTGTCTCATATTTATCTATTCTAATAATGATTTTAACACTACTCAATTATTAAAATAGTGTCATTATCTCTTAAAAGCAAATATTAGTCCATTTTTGTTGAAGTTTATGGGAGTGGTACTAGCTCAACAAGCGTTTGTGCAACAAATTTACTTTGTAAATTTAATAGCATCTTCTGTTGAGAGAATCTCTGTCTCTTTATCAAATGCCTTCTGTGCATCTTCATCTACATATCTTCTACATTCTGATGGAACTGTTGCTGTTGGGTCACTTCTTACTTGATCGCACATCACACCCGTTACTTGAAAGTTTGCACATCCTAAGAAAAAGAGTGGTGTAAGCAAAGCTAAAATTATTTTATACATATGAATTCTTTATGATTTTTTTTTTGATAATTAAATCTAAATATTTTGATGGTGTTACACGCATCATTTCTTGTGCTAGCCAGCGTATTTGAAAAAAAAAGCAGCGCCAGAATCTCTGAGTGTAAAGTAATTTTTTAAACTTCTAAGATTAAAGGTCACGACCATATCTACTTTCACATTGTCAGAAATTATATGCTTAAAAGCATCCCCAACATTTCTTTTTTTCTTTCCAGCTTGAAGTGCAGCAAATAAAGATTCAGCATTGCCCTCATGTTCTTCTAAAAGCGGAAGTGAACTTTTAGCAACAGCAATAGAATGAAAATCTTCTACAATATTTTTTTGGTAGGCTAATTTGTCATATATAGCGCCAATTTCTACTCTATTATAGCCCTCGTCAATCGTAACAAACATATCAAAACCAAGCACTTTTTGTATAAAAAATTCTTTATCGCCGCCATGATTTGAAGCTACAAATGCGTTAATGATAGAACTCATTGTATAACGCGTGCTTCGCACACTTATAGCTTGAATACGGTGACGAGCATGTTCTTGGAGTACTCCACGCGAAGTTCCTCGTACTAAAAAGCTTAGGTTAGCATGTTCTAAGATAGAATGATGAAAATATGTCCATGCTAAATCATCTAAAAGATTTGAATCTTCGATCTCATTTATAGAATCGCTCATTGCATCATCGGGCATAGTGTACTCAATGTTTTTTATGACTTCATTTTCACTATTTTCAAAAGAATCGTAACAGGTACGCGCAGCAGCTTCAGCTACTCCAATGCCTGTGTCTTGAAGTAAAACTACTTCTGGTTTGCTGTACTGTATTCCATAAACATTTTCCATGATTCTACCTAGCCTTTATTTAATATATTTTACTATAAAAAGCTTAAAAAATTAAAGAAACTATTTTTGAACACCATCTAAAACTGGTACAAAATCACAAGCTTCTAGTTCTTCTTTTTGAATATTTTTACCATTTTTTTTAAAACGCATTATTACCTGCTTCTCTCCCTTTTGCATAGGTGCTACTAAGATTCCACCATCACTCAACTGCTCGAAGAGTTTTTTTGGAATCTCTTTAGCCGTGGCAGAGAAAAGAATTCTGTCATAAGGAGCGTATTGTATCCATCCATTTTGTCCATCGTCAGTTCTGGTGTGGATATTATGAATATTTAATGCTTTAAAACGAGACTTTGCTTGAAGCATAAGAGACTCTATGCGTTCTATTGTAAAAACTCCACGAAACATATGTGAGAGAACTGCAGCTTGATAACCACTTCCACAACCTACTTCTAAAACTCTGTCTGCCCCTTTGGGCTGAAGGTACTCAGTCATCTTTGCAACTGTAAGAGGTGAACTTATCCACTGTGCAGCACCCATAGGCAAGGCATCTAGCTTGTACGCACTATGCTTAAACCCACTTGGGACAAACATTTCACGATTAGTATTGGCAATAGCATTTTTAACATTTGCGCTGAGTGTAAACTTGTGATGACACTCATTTGCTAAGCGTGTTGTTTTTGTTGCAGTAATTCTATCCAATATCTTTACCTAATCCTACATCCATATACCGTCGCATGATGGCAATTTCTTTTTCATTATATTGAACTTCTAAGCAAGCTTTATTCCCATTATAAAGCGCTTTACCTTGAGGATTTATAATTGAACTCATTTTTGAGCATTCTGCATTTAAAGAATCACTTGCAACAACATAACATTGGTTCATAATAGCTAATGTTTTTGTAAAACTAACAAAATGTTCACTTCGTGCTACTCCCCACCAAGATGGTGTTGCAATCACATCTGCGCCTTCACATTTCTTCCACATATCTTTAAAGCGAAGTTCAAAACAAATTAAGACAGCTATCTTTATTCCATCAATTTCTACAATTTCAAAGTCTGCATCTGTAGCTGGTGTAAAATACTTCTCTTCAGCAGCAAACTTAAAAAGCTTCTCTTTAGCACGAGAATAAACAACTTTGCCATTGTGAATAACTTTTAACATATTAAAAGTCTTGTGAGCTACTTTTTCAATCATTGTTAAGATAATAATCTTATTTTGAGAGACTTCTTTTAAACTTTTTAATGCCTTTGGCGTAAAGTCTTGCGCAGCAGATAGATTATCGTAATCAAAACCTGTTAAACAGACTTCAGGAGCGACAATACAAGAGTTATATTGTGTTTTCTCAATCAGAGCGAGAAGGGTATCTAAGTTTGTATCGTAAGAATTTTTTGTCTCAAAAAGAAGAGAGACAAGTATATAGTCTTTCTTCTTTTTAGAAATCGTCATCAAAACTCAAACTACCTTTTGAGTAGTTTGTAACAGTAGCTTCAAAAAAGTTTGTTTTTTGATCATTAAACTTAGCAAAATCATCAACCCACTTAATAGGATTAGTAACATTATAAATTTTATCAAATCCAACTGATGTTAATCTATCATCTGCAAGGTATTGAATATACTGCTCAACTATATCATCAGTGAGTCCTAAAATCTGACCTTGAGTAATGTACTGTCCCCAGTCTGTTTCTAGCTTCACCGCTTCTTTAAACATTTCTATAACTTCAGCACGAAGTTTTTCTGTGAAAAGCTCTGGTCTTTCTTTTCTAAGCGTATTTATAAGGTTTTGAAACAAAACAAGATGCGTAACTTCATCTCTTTGAATAAATCTAATCATCTGTGCAGAACCTAGCATCTTGCCTGAACGAGCAAGTGTATAAATGTAAGTAAAACCACTGTAAAAGTAGATTCCCTCTAAGATTTGGTTTGCAAAACATGCCTTAACAAAGTTGTATTCAGATGGCTCATCTACTAGATTTTGGTAGACAGCAGCGATGGCATCATTTTTATTTTTTAGCATCATATCTCTACGCCATAGGTCATAAATTTCTTCAGAATTAGTAGAAATAGAATCAACCATAACTGCATACGACTGTGAGTGCAATGCCTCTTCAAAAGACTGACGCACTAAAATAAGATTAATCTCAGGAGAAGTAATATAAGGGTTAATATTATCGATAATATTATTTGTTTGTAAAGAATCCATAAAGATTAACTGCGATAAAGCCTTGTCGTAAGCTGTTTTTTCAGCTTGTGTGAGGTTCTTATAATCATTCACATCTCGAGTCATATCAACTTCTTTTGGAAACCATGTATTATTTAGCATCATTTCCCAAAGGTTATATGCCCACTGGTATTTGATATTATTTAACTCAAAAATACCTGTTGGGTTACCACCAAAGATTTTTCTATCGTTTACATTTTCTGTTGAATCAGGATTATATATTTTTTTTCTTTTTAAATTGCTCAAATTGATGGCTCCACGCTACTTAGTTAATTAATACGATTATAGCCATCTATATATAAAGATTTGATAAGATTTTACAAATAATAAAGGATTATATTTGACTAAGTCGTTTAAACCCACATTTTTCATGAAAAATAGACATATGCAAACACTTTATTCATCATTTTTTAGAAAAGGTCCAGAAGTTGAAACTTTGAGAGAGCGTTTAATTTTAGAAGATGGTGATTTTCTTGATTTAAATTTTTCATTTACGAGTAACACAAACGCTAACACACCTTTTGTTATACTTTTTCATGGACTAACAGGCTCTTATAAATCGCCTTATATTCGTGGAATTATGGATAGCTTTTGTAAAAATGGTTTCAACACAGTTTTAATGCACTTTAGAAGCTGTTCAGAGGAACTTAACAACTTAGAACGCTCCTACCATAGTGGAGAAACAGGAGACGCTCTTTTTTGTCTAAAAGAGATTCAAAAGAGATACCCAGATGCACCTCTTTACGCAGTTGGGTATTCTCTTGGTGGAAATATGCTACTTAAACTTTTAGGAGAGCTAGGAGTAGATTCACCACTTAAAGCTGCTGTATCTGTATCTGCTCCCTTGCAACTTGATGTATGTGCAGATGCTATCAACAAAGGATTTTCTCGCATCTACCAAATGCATCTTATGCAAAATCTTAAAAAAACGCTTAAGAAAAAATATGCTAAGCATGATATGGAATCGCTCCTAAGGATGAAAGAAAAAGATATAAATACTTTAAAAACATTTTGGGATTTTGATGGCATCTACACTGCACCTATCCACGGCTTTAAGTCTGCGCAGGATTATTATACAAAATCAAGCTCTAAACAGTACTTAAAAAATATTCACACACCTACGCTTATTATTCACGCAAAAGATGATCCTTTTATGAATGATACTATATTACCTAGTCCCGATGAAATATCTGACTCCATTGTCCTTGAAATATCCCTACACGGTGGACATGTAGGTTTTATAGAAGGTTCTCTATTTCATCCAAAATATTGGCTAGAAACGAGAATATTAAAGTTCTTCTTACAAAAATTCAGATAGACTAGAAGAATTACTTATATATAGGATGAACAATGGGATTATTTACCTCGTCAAAAGTTTCTCTTGAGGTTTACGAAAAACTTCAATCAGAGAATAACTTACTCCAAGAAGAAAACCAAAGATTACAAGCTATCTTTGATGAGCAAGAAAGAAAAAGAAATAACCCCGACAGAGTCTTTGTAGAAAGAACTTCTGATGTACTTATGCGGATGCAAAACACCCATTTAAAAGCTAACATAGTAGATATTCAAGGTAATATGGCTGAATCTGTTTCTAACTCAAAAGATAACTTAGGAAGAACGAATGAACTTGCCCAAAGCATAGAAGAAACAGCAGATAAAACGAGTTCTATTGTAAATCTTTTAGATACACTTAATGAGCTTTCAGACACTTCTATGCATACCGTAAGTGGTCTCTCCGAGAGAACCAATGATATAACAAGTATTCTTTCACTCATAAAAGACATCTCCGACCAAACAAACTTACTAGCACTTAATGCCGCCATCGAAGCAGCGCGAGCGGGTGAACACGGACGGGGATTTGCAGTTGTTGCTGATGAAGTTAGAAAACTAGCAGACAGAACAGACAAGGCAGTGAGCGAAATAAATATTTCACTTCAGTCAATGAAACAAGATGTAGATAGCATGTCCGAACAATTTAACGAGATACAATCTAATGTTCAAGAATCAAGCGGACTTGTTACTGAACTCAATGTCTCCTTACATGAGGATTCAAACGGGATTAAAGACTCTATAAAGGCAATGTCTTTTACAAACGATAGAGTTTTTATGTCCCTTGCTAAACTCGATCATGTTCTTTGGAAAGTAAATACTTATTTTTCTGCAGTAACACAAAAAGAACAGTTTAAATTTGTAGATCATCATAGTTGTCGTTTAGGTAAATGGTACTACGAAGGAGATGGTAAAGCAAGTTTCTCTCAAACATCGCATTATAAAAGTTTAGAAAAACCACATTCTATTGTTCACAATGGTACCCATAAGGTATTTGATCTTATACTTGAAAAAGATATGGATGTAAATGCGCTTAAAAGTGCTTTTAATGAAATGGAAGAAGGAAGTAATGAAGTGTTTAAAATATTAGATGAGATTCTTCACGATAAGGATTAAATCTTTATCGTGAAGGAAGATAGAAAGTCTACTTAGGAGATTTTCTTCCTTCTCTTTTTCTTTCCGCTTCCGTTAAGTAACGCTTACGAATACGAATATTTTTAGGTGTAACTTCAAGAAGCTCATCATCTTCAATCCACTCTAGAGCACGCTCTAGTGACATGTCACGAGGAGGGATGAGTTTAATCGCTTCATCCGCACCAGAAGAACGAACATTTGATTGTGCTTTACCTTTAATAGGGTTAACAACTAAATCGTTTGAACGAGAATGCTCACCAATAATCATACCTTCATACACTGGAGTTTGAACACCTATAAATAAAACACCACGATCTTGGATACCAAATAATGAAAATGCAAGTGTTGAACCTGGGGTCATAGAAATAAGAGCACCATACGAACGAGATTCAACTGAACCTGAGAATGGACGGAATTCTAAAAATGAATGATTCATAATTCCCTCACCTTTTGTGTCTGTTAAAAACTGGCCACGAAAACCGATTAATGAACGCGCAGGAATTTCAAACTCAATTCTTTGGAAACCTTGACCCATTGGTAACATTGATTTCATTTCAGCTTTTCTTTTACCAAGACGCTCAATAACACCACCAGATAAAACTTCAGGAACATCAATAACTAAATGCTCAAACGGTTCACATTTAACACCTTCGATTTCTTTAACGATAACTTCTGGACGAGAAATACTAAACTCATAATCTTCACGACGCATGTTTTCAGCAAGAATTGTAATTTGAAGTTCACCACGACCTGATACTTTAAATTTACCTTCTCCAACTACTTCTAAGCCCATTGCAACATTAGTAACCATTTCAGCTTCTAAACGCTCACGAAGTTTGTTACTTGTTACATGTTTACCTTCTTGACCAGCAAGAGGAGAGTTATTAACAGCAAACACAACTGTTAGTGTTGGTTCTTCAATATGCATAGGGTCAAGTGCTACAGGATTTTTAGGATCAGCAACAGTATCTCCAACATCAACAGTTTCCATTCCTGCAAATGCAACAATATCACCAGCTTCAGCTTGATCAATTTCCATACGATTTAAACCATGAAAACCAATAAGTTTAGAGATCTTACCTTTAACCATTTCGCCATCAGCTTTTGCAAGCATAATGTTATCGCCCTTGTTTACAGTACCGTTAAAGATACGAGAAATTCCGATTTTACCAACATAGTTATCATAATCTAGTGTAAAAACTTGTGCTTGAAGTGGATTCGTTGCATCACCTTCTGGCTCTGGAACATCATTGATAATCGCTTCAAAAATACAATTAAAATCTCCATCAGGATCACTCATGTCCATTTTAGCAATACCATCTCTTGCTGCTGCATAAATGACTGGAAAATCTTGTTGATCATCTGTCGCACCCATATCTGCAAAAAGGTCGAACATTTCATCGACTACGCGATCTGGTTCAGCAGAAGGTTTATCGATTTTGTTTATTACAACAATTGGTTTTTTACCAAGGGCGAGCATCTTTTTAACAACAAACTTAGTTTGAGGCATAACACCTTCATAAGCATCTACTAAAACTAAAACACCATCAACCATTTTAAGAACGCGTTCAACTTCACCACCGAAATCAGCGTGACCCGGAGTATCTATAATGTTAATCTTATAGTCTTTATAGCGGATAGCGGTATTTTTAGAAAGAATCGTGATTCCTCTTTCTTTTTCTAAGTCATTGCTGTCCATAGCTCTTTCTTCATGTGCTTCATGGTCACCAAATGTACCAGATTGCTCGAGTAGCCCGTCTACAAGTGTAGTTTTACCATGATCAACGTGCGCGATTACGGCGATGTTTCTAATTTTTTGCATTAGATGTTCCCTTTGTGGAAAAATTTTGTGCGATTATACCTAAATAAAAGTTATACTTTGATAAAAATAGTGATATACTTATATATAATATAAGAATATAGCTCTATGGTGGCACGCATTATTTAATTATTATCTATAATTTATCAAAGTGAGAATTAAAATTGAAAAATACACCAATATTTGATTATCCAAATTATTTAAATAAAATATTTGATAAACTAAAGAATAATGGGATTAAATCTATTATAGTTGGTGGCTATGTACGCGATTTTTTCTTAAATATTGATTCAAAAGATATAGATATAGAGCTTTTGGGTGTAAATTCATATCAAGAGCTTTCAAATATTTTAAAAGAGTTTGGAAGAGTAAATAATGTAGGAAAAAGCTTTGGAGTATGCAAGCTCTCTTTAGAAAACTTAGAAATTGATTTTACACTTCCAAGAACTGACAATAAAATTGCATCTGGACATTCTGGATTTTTAGTTAAAACAGATAAAAATTTAGACTTCAAAACTGCATCTTCACGAAGAGATTTTACGATGAATAGTATTGGATACGATGTAGATAAAGAAATATTTATTGATCCTTTTGATGGTATACAAGATATAAAATATAAACTCATAAAAGCTGTAAATTTAGAAAAATTTGATGAAGATCCTCTTCGAGTTTTTAGAGCTGTTTCTTTTAGATCTAGGTTAGAATTTAACCTTGATGAAAAACTCTTTGTACTTTGTAAAAATATGTGTGAAAAAGATTTACTTTTTGAATTAGCCAAAGAAAGAGTTTATGATGAAATTAAAAAAATATTTCTAAAATCTCCTAGACCATCAAGTGCATTTGTTTTACTAAAAAAAACTGGGTGGACTCAAATATTTACAGCCTCTTGATGCTCTAGATGCTAAAGACTTTTTATCTATTATGAATGCGATAGACAGGATGAAACAGCTAAGTAAAAAAAGACAATGATACTAACTTTTTTCTTATGTTATCAGTTATCTGTTATAAATTTACTAAAAATGACTTAGGTATTTTTCTTTCTAGACTAACAAACAAAACTAAACTTAGTAAAAATATCGCTTCACTTACTAAGACAAAATTTGAATTTTCTTATACTGATAGTGAAATTTTACATTTGGCAACAAAGGTAAATATCGAATTATTCTTACTTTTCTCTCAAGCTCTACATCCATCTGTAGATGCGGAAATATTTCTTAGTCTCAAAAAAAGAGCCATAAACCTTGGTATTTTAAATTCAAAGCAAGAAGCTCTATTAAAAGGAAGAGATATTATAAATTTAGGGATTAAACCATCTAAAGACTACGCTGACATACTCGATAAAGCTTATACACTACAAATAGATTTAATACTAAAAACGCGCGAAGATGCCCTTTTGTGGCTCAAGCAATACTTACTTTAAAATATCCATTTTTCTGTTGAGTTGCATCATTGTTTGTATTGTTATTAAAGAATTAGCTAGTGCATCATTTAATTTTGAAGTATATATTTGTTTGTTATCGGTATCAAACTTTTTGATGATATCGTCATACAGGTCTATAAACTCCTTAATAAGCTCAGAAGTATCCATTGTCATCTTTTTATTTGCCGCTATTACAATCACAAGATCAAAAGCTTTTTTAATCTTTGAGTCCATTGCATCACTCTCTACAAATCTTTTTTCATTTGCATCTTTACTTACAAGCTTTTTCATAACAGCTTTAAGTCCATCTTCGCATACCTCAAAGTCATTGAGTTTATTGTTTACATAGAATCTCATATCACTAAGGTTCATCTTTGAAATCTTTTTTATAATTTCTTTATTATTAGTATCTTCTTCTGTTTCAGATTTCTTTTTAGCTAATATCTTACCAAACATATTAAATTCCTTTAAAGCTTTGAGCTATCTATCTCTATAACTGTGTGAACATTTCC
Source organism: Sulfurimonas sp. (assembly GCA_030949825.1). GTDB lineage: Bacteria > Campylobacterota > Campylobacteria > Campylobacterales > Sulfurimonadaceae > Sulfurimonas. Next base: position 42,169 of record JAUZSC010000009.1, on the reverse strand, counting down.
TCTTGGGTTATAGTCGGCTATAACCTTCATGTACTTAGGTTTTAGTTTAGCATCTAAGACTTCATAAATCTCATTTGCAGAATTTTCATGGCTCACATGTTTATCCCTAAATGAATTAATATAAAGCTTGATAGCCTTTAATTCTACTACCCATTTATCTGGAGTATATTCTAAATATATTGTAGCATAATCAGGATAGCCACTTCTTGGACAAAGGCAAGAAAACTCTGGAAGTGTCATCTTTATGAGATAATTTCTTTCATGTGCATTTGGCCATATTTCTAAGTCCTTGTCTACATCAAACTCATTCACTATTTTTTCACCGTACTTCATCATATAACTACCTCTTTTTTAATTTCTGATACTATATTGCCCTGTCTATAATTAATCCCTATCTCTTGAGCAAAAGAATTCATTTCTTCAGTTTCTAACATTTTTATCCATGTTTTAACGCCACGCTTGTGTGCCATTAAATTAAGTCCATCGAGCATATTTTTACTACTGTTTTGATTGCTAGATTTAGAATAAAAAGTATCAAAACGAACTATATCTATGTCTAAGTCCCTTAAATAAAGAAAGCTTGAATGAAAAGAACCTAGCTTATCTAAAGCTATTTTAACACCTTTTTTTTCTTAATGATTGAAGCGTATAATTATATTTAGTACAATTTGAATAATATTCTACTTCTGTTATTATAAAAACTATTTTCCCTCTTACTTCTTCATTATCATTTAAAATATTTTTTACTTTTTCTAAAAAAGCACTGTTTCTTAAAGAAGTTGGATGAATTGATAAGCAAAAAAGTTCCTCTTTCTTTAAACTCATTTTTATGATACTCTTTAATACAAGGTAATCATATTGTGCGGTTAAACCTAGTTTATTCACAACTTTCATATATGATTTTGGATGTATAACTTTCCCATTTGAATCAATTAACTTAGAAAAAAACTCTTTCATAATAAGTGTATCTTTCTCATAAATATTTTGTGTTCTATTCTCAACACGCTCATTTTTTATAGCATCTATCACAAAAGATTCTAAGTCCGTAGGGCTTATAAGCTCTTTTTCATAAATACTTTTTTTTATTTCTATTTTCTTCTTGTAATTCAAATAAATTTTCTATCATATATTCTAAATTATTTGAAAAACTTGTATCAGTTATGGCTCCTGATATATTTACTTCTATCTCGCCTATTTTTAATTCACTACTTTTAAGACATAAAAGCTCAAGTATTGTGTTATAGTCTTCTTTTTTTACCCTCAAGTCCTATAATAAAATCTCCACCTTTTATATGTCCCATTGGAAAATTAACTATATTTTTGTCTTTAAAATACTCACTCATATAAAGCACTACATCGCGTAAAACTTTATCACCATTTTTAATTCCATAACGGGTATTTATATTATGTAGGTTATCTATGCTCAAAAGCATAAGTGTGTAGTCTTTTTTTATTTTTATTTTTAAGTATTTATATAAATATTCTCTTGTGAAAGTCTTAGAAACGCGTTCTGTAATAGGCTCATCAAAGCCTTTATATATAAGAAAAAAAATGAAATAAATACTAAATACTAAGAGCAGTAAAGAAAGAATATAAAAAGAAGGTTGGAGTGATTCATAGGTATTTATAAGTGTGCTTGACACAAAGGCAAGTACAAGAGCAAAAAATAGGAAGTCCCATTCTAAGGGCTAACTTAAAACGGTATTCTCTTTCTTTTATCTCTGGAAGTAGCATCTCTTACCTATACATCTAGGTGTTTAACATCTTTTGCATGTGTTTCAATATAATTACGACGAGGTTCAACTTCATCACCCATAAACAGAGTAAATGCGTCAGATGCAACTTCTGCATCATCGATTGTTACTTGTAAAAGAATACGGTTTTCAGGTGTCATTGTTGTTTCCCAAAGTTGATCAGGATTCATTTCACCAAGACCTTTGTAGCGTTGAATGTACGAACCTTTTTTAGCATATTCTATAATATTTTGAAGTTCTTGTACTGGATCATCTGTAAAGTTAAGGTTCCATTCTTGAATTTTTCTAAAAACAAAATCTGCTTCAGTAAAATGAGGTGCTGCAAATAGATCATCGTTTATTAAAAGTTCTTCCATTCCACCTTCAGTTTGAACAAAAATATGAATTTCATTTGATTCTTCATCTATAGTTTTTGTTAAAATGTTGTTATTAATTGAATTTAGAAACTCTTCAACTTTTGCAAATAAGTCAAGTGTAGTGAGTGCAATTAAATCTGGATTTTCTATAAAATGACGGATTAAAGAAATAAGTGCATAGCGTCGCTCTAAGGCAATTAAAGAACCTCTATAATGATCAACCATTTTAAAGTAAGATACTAAGTCATTGTGACCAATATCATCAACTTCTAAAGACTCTACACCATTGTCAATAAGAAAGTCATTCATTTCTCTATCGTCTTTAAAGTAAATCTCTTTTTTACCTTTTTTATATCGGTAAAGTGGTGGTTGTGCTAGGTATAAGTACCCTTTTTCAACTACATCACGGAAATGTCTAAAGAAAAAAGTAAGTAAAAGTGTTTGGATATGTGAACCATCAACATCCGCATCCGTCATAATGATGAGTTTGTGATAACGAAGCTTTTCTTCATTGTATTCTTCACCGATTCCACAACCCATTGCTGTAATCATATTTGTGATTTCATCAGACTTTAGAATTTTCTCAAGTCTTGCTTTTTCTACATTTAAAATCTTACCTTTAAGTGGTAAAATCGCTTGAAAAACACGATCTCGTCCCATCTTAGCTGAACCACCCGCGGAATCCCCTTCCACTAGATAAAGTTCAGATATTGTGGCATCTTTACTTTGACAATCTGCAAGTTTACCAGGAAGTGTACCAACACTCATAGAATCTTTTCTACGCGTTAACTCTCTAGCCTTTTTAGCAGCATCTCTACCACGAGCAGCCATTAGTGCCTTAGAAACTATTGCTTTTGCTTGAATTGGGTTTTCTTCAAAGTACTTAGAAAGGGCTTCACCTGTTGCTTTTTGAACAAGTGGTTTTACATAAGTATTTCCAAGTTTACCTTTTGTTTGACCTTCAAACTGTGGCTCAGGAACACGAACAGATACGATAGCAATAAGCCCTTCTTTAACATCATCACCAGTAATTTTTACATCTTTTTCTTTAATTGCACCATTTTTAGAATTATAGTTAGATATTACACGCGTTAAACCAGCACGAAAACCAGCCTCATGTGTTCCACCATTTGGTGTTCTAATGTTATTTACAAAAGATGCAAGTTTTTCATCGTATGCATCGTTGTACATAAGTGCTACATCAAATTCTATATCTTCTACTTTTGATGAAAAACTCATAACATCTGCAACGATTACTTTTTTATTCATATCTGTTACATATTGAGCTATACCGCCCTCAAAATGATAAACTTCTTTAGTTCCATTTCTTTCATCATTAAATTTGATTGTTATAAATGGATTTAGGTATGCAAGTTCTTTAAATCTTTTAGATAAGTAATCATACTCAAATGTAATAGTATCTGTAAAAATAGTAGGATCAGCAGAAAATTCTATAGTTGTACCTGTCTTACGAGTCGTTCCTGTTACTGCTAATGCTTCTTGAGGAGCACCCTCTTTAAAGTTTTGTTCAAAAATTTGACCTTCACGGTGAATTATCATTTTTAAATCTGCAGAAAGTGCATTTACAACTGAAACACCAACCCCATGAAGTCCACCAGATACTTTATAAGTATCTTTATCAAATTTACCACCTGCGTGAAGTACTGTTAAAACAACAGTTGCTGCTGATATACCTTCTGTCGGGTGAATATCTGTAGGAATACCCCGTCCATTATCAGATACTTTACATGTTCCTGCTTTTGTTAGTGTAATATTTATAGTGTCACAATGACCTGCCATTGCTTCATCAATAGAATTATCTATAACTTCATAAACTAAATGATGTAATCCACGATGACCTGTGTCACCGATATACATACCAGGTCTTTTTCTAACAGCTTCTAATCCTTTGAGGATCTTAATATTGCTAGCTCCATAATTTTCCATGCATTATTTCCTTATATTACTATCGGCATTACAACCGTTTTAAAATTTTCATCACTTAAAATAAAAGGTAAGTTACCTTCATTAAGCCCTATGTTAAACTCTGAATTATTTATAGTGTTTAAAAAATCTAATAAATATCTACTGTTGATTGCTATTGTAAAAGGTTCTGTAAAACCAGTTGAAAAGCCTATTTCTGTTTTTGCTTCAATATTATCATCACTTAAGCTTTCAAAGCTTATTGTTTCGTTTAAAAATGTTATTTTTACATCAGTTGAAATAGTTGTTATTTGTTTTATAGAATCAACCATAATTGCTTTTGGTAATAAAAGATTATTGGCTATTTCTTTTGGAATAATTCTAGAATACTCTGGGAACTTGCCATTTATGAGTTTTGTAAAAAAAAGTATACTGATCAGAATGAATGATTAAATTTGTTTCATCATAATAAAGTTCAATATCGTTAAAAAATAGTTTTTGAATTTCTACAATAGCTTTTTTTGGAAGTATAATTGATAATTCTTCCTCTGCATGATTAGGAATTGTGGCTACTGCAAGTCTTCTTGTATCTGTAGAAGCAAAGTTAATGGCATCTGGCTTAATATCTATAAGTGCACCATTTAACTCAAATTTAGGATTGTTAGTATCTATTGCAGGTGTTATTTTTTTTAGAGATTCTATAAGAGAAAAAGAATTTATTGCAATACGGCTTTTTCCTTCATAACTTGGAAACTCTGGATAATCCTCATGAGAAAATGTTGGTAGTTTAAAGTTAGAATGTGCTTGAGTGATATATAACATCTCATTTTTAACTTCTAGATTAATATCTCCATCTTTTAAAATTCTAATAATGTCTAATAGTTTTTTACCATTTGCTGTAGTACTACCATCATCTATTATATTTACATTGTTTGTAGTAATAAAATAACCTATTTCATAATCAGTAGCTTTTATTGTTAAAGTAGCATTGGAAACATTTATAAAAACATGTGATGTAATTTGAGAAGTATCTTTTTTTTCTAAAAAAGGTCCTGCTTGAATTAAAATGTTTTCTATGATTGATTTAGAGATAATTATCTTCATATAAAATCCTATTGTATTATATAATTTTTAGTAGTTAGTAGTAGGTCATAGTGAATATGTGAAAATCACTTTTAAAACTCTAATGCAAGGGCTTTTTATATGTGATGAATACACTTGACCTAATTCACACTTATTCACATTTATTATTATATCTTTTTTTTCTTCAGATTTTTAGCTTGAAGTTATTTTATTTGAAAGTTCTTCTATTTTTGTTTTAAAATCTTCATCCGTTTGTATAAGTGAATTGATTTTTTTAATGGTGTGCGATATTGCTGTGTGGTCTTTCATACCAAAATATTGTGCAAGTTGAGGCATAGTATTTTGCGTTAATTCTCTACAAATATAAATAGCAATTCTTCGAGCATAAACAAGGTTTTTACTTCTTCCTTTGGAGCGAATTTCACTAGGTTTTATATTTAAATCTTTTGACACAATATTTGTAATAGATTCCATGCTTAGATTTTTCTTCTTTTCTTGAAGTTGGTCTTTGAGAGCATTTTTGGTGAAATCTAAGTCTATATCTATATGCATAAGCTGTGAATAGGCTTGTAAACGGGAGAGTATACCCTCTATTTCACGAACATTATTGTCAATTACGGTTGCAATGTAGTTAATAATATCAGAAGAAAGTTTAACCTTATTTATTTCACATTTACTTTTTATAATGGCTATTTTTGTTTCAAGTTCAGGAGGTTGTATATCTGCAACTAAGCCCCACTCAAATCTACTTTGGAGTCTTTCTTGGAGACCTCCTATTTTTTTAGGGTGCTTATCTGCTGTCATTATTATTTGTTTGCCATCACCCCTAAGTGCTTCAAAGGTATGAAAAAATTCTTCTTGTATTCCTTCTTTTCCACTTAAAAACTGTATGTCGTCGATGAGCAGTACATCACATTTGCGGTATTTTTCTTGAAATTTTTCCATAGTTTTGTTACGAATATGGCGTATAAAATCGTTAAGAAGTTGCTCACTTGTTGTGTAGATGACATTTTTACCTTGATTTTCAAAAACATTTCCAGCCGACTGCATTAAATGCGTCTTGCCAAGACCTACACCACCGTAGATAAAAAGAGGATTGTATTTTGTTCCTGCATTTTCACTCACACTTTTAACTGCAGAGTAAGCAAACTGATTTGATCCACCGACCATAAAGTTATCAAAAATTTGGGAAGGATTTAAAAGTGAATGGCTTGTCTTTTTTTCTATCTTTTTGATTGTTTTTCTTCTCTCAGTAGAATTTTTTTGAGTAATTCTAACACTTACCTTAGAACCATTGTTTATTTCAAAAAGATGAGATATTTTTTCACTGTATTTACTTTGTATCCAGTTTTGAACAAGGGCATTAGATGCATAAAATATAGCTAAATCACTTGTGGATTTTTTAGCATCATAAATAAGCTGTTTTATATATCGATTATATTCTGATTCTGTAATTTCTTCTTTTAACTGTTGTATGACTTCTTGACCTATATTCACATTAAACCTTGATTTTAATTATATTTTGAATACTATCATGAATTGTATGTGAATAACTTTAATTTGTTGATGTGAATAGTGTGATTAAAATATATATGTGAGTACAATAGTACCTACTGTGTGGGATTTCTTTTCTAATTTAAATTGTTTAGTATTATGAGTTTCCATAAAATCTAGTATATAATTTTTGTACCGAAGGCTTGCTCCAAAGGCATAATAGCCCACAAAATTTTCTTTTTCTACTGAATGGCTACTATTAAATGTATTTCCATCGGTAAATATATCTTTAGCAACAGCTGAACCAGCAGCACTAAAGTTAAAACTAAAACACCAGTTTTTATTTAGATAGTCTTTATTGTATCCATATATAGAAGTACTTGTTTGAGCTCCCATATTTATAGTTGACACACCAAAGTCTTTAGGTATATTCCAACCAAACCTACTTGTAAAGCCCCCAGTAGCATTAATAGCTATATTTCCTAGTTCGGCACTTACAAAAGGGATTATTGTACTCTGGAAACCTTTATAACTTTGTAGTTCATAACGCCATTTTTGTGTGTATGCCAGGTTAATTCCAAGTTCATTTTCTAGTTGATTATCCCAACCGTTTACATCATCAAAGTTTCCAAGGCTATGTAAATGTGTTTGTAACCATTCTGCACCAGACGCTTTGCCGATGATTCCAAGCTTTAAAGAAAGGGAACGCAGCTCATCCTTTGATACCTTTGAAACGATAGTCTCAATATAACTCCAACCAACATAAGGTCTGTCTTCTTGAATTAAATCATATTTTGAAATATCAGTAGGTGTATATATTTGACTTGTAAGTGAAAAGTCTATGTAAGAATCAGTTTGTATGTCATTATTTCCTAGTAGTTGATATAAAGTATAGTTTTCTTGTGGTATATAAAAAGATAAAGATATTCTTTCACCAGCACTATAGCTATTGTCTTGTGAATAGTATAAGTCATTGTCTACATAAAGGCTAGCCTTATTTAGAATCCATTGAGAGTTATCTTGTGCAAAGAGACTAAGGTTTAATAGTATTATAAGAGTGATTATTAATTTTTTCATTATGTAAGTATATCAAAAAATATTAATTGTTTTATTTTTTTGTATATAATGTACTTTAAAGTTATTTAGGAAAAATATGAACATACTAGGAATAGACCCCGGAACAAGAAATATGGGTTATGCGATTATTTCTTTAGATAAAGGAAAAATTTCTCTTCTTGAAGCGGGTCTTATTAAGATGAAAGCGGATGATTTACAGTTTCAGATTCCTCAGATGACTGAGGGTTTGAGTACTATCTTTGCCAGTCATACTATAGACGAAGTTGCGATGGAAGATATTTTTTATGCACATAACCCTGCTACTACGATAAAGCTAGCGCAATTTCGTGGAGCTATAATGCTTAAGCTCTTACAAGAGTTTGGTCAGTTTAACGAATACACTGCCCTGCAAGTAAAAAAGGCGGTTACAGGCAAGGGAAAGGCTTCTAAAGAGCAGGTTAACTTTATGGTAAAGCGATTGTTAAACATTAAAAAAGAGATTAAACCACTGGATATATCAGATGCTATGGCTGTGGCTATAACACACTCTCAAAGAGTAAAATTAAAAAAAGGAAAATAAATGTCAGAAATTAAAAATGCGAGTATAGTAAAAGAAGCAAATATTTATTATGATGGAAAAGTAACGAGTCGCACTGTGAACCTTAGTAATGGGACTACGCAGTCTTTAGGAATCATGCTTCCGGGTGCATATACTTTTTCAACTGCAAAAGCGGAGATAATGGAGATGCTAAGTGGTGAGCTAGAGATCAAACTCCCAGGCGAGGAATGGAAAACGCTTAGCACACCTGAGAGTTTTAATGTCCCAGCAAATGCTTCTTTTGATTTAAAAATTAAAACAGTTACAGACTATTGTTGTTCATATATTGAGAGCTAAAGCTCAACTGAGAAATGTTTAGGTAATACTATTATTGTTTTTGTAGTGTTTCCTGAACTTTGCACCGTGATTTCCCCCCTTAAGATGCTCTTGTATTATTGTCTTACATATATAAAGCCCTAGACCCGTTCCGTTTTTAGATTTTGTAGAAAAGTAAGGTTCAAATATTTTTCTAATAATTTCTTTTGGAATTCCTCCGGCATTATCTTCTATCTCCATACTTATATGGGTTTTTTCTTCTGTAACAAGCACAGATAGTTTTTGATTTTCTTGTAGCTTTTCTTTAAAGGCATCAATAGAATTTTTTAAAATATTTATAATTGTTTGTATAAGCTCATTTTCAAATGTAGTAATCATTAAGTTTTCATCAATATCTTGGGTATATTTTATATTATTTATTTTCATTTCATTTTCAAGAAGATGATTCGACTTTTCAAATATTCTTTTAACTGTTAGTGTTTTAAGTTCTTTGTTTATTTTAAAAAAGTTTCTAAAATCATCAATAGTTTCAGATAAGTACTTGATGGTACTTTCTATTTTTTCATAGGATTCATTTACGATTGTATTGTCAAGAATATTGAGTTCTTTTTTTTATTTTTAGTGTTGCGATGATTGTATTTACGACAGAAAGAGGCTGTTTCCATTGATGGGCAATCATACTCACCATTTCACCCATTGCGACAGTTCTAGAATTTTCTAAGAGTTTTTCTTGGTGTTCTTGTACTAATTTAGCATCTGTTATATTCTCTGAAAATATTATAAATCCAATATGCTCTGCCATTTGGTTGTACTGAGGAACTAAGGTATTTAAAAGCCAAACATCTTCTCCTGTTTTTTTAAGACTTGTCTTTTCATATTTTAAAACTTGTTTTTTCTCTATATGCCTTAGCACTTTTACATTAAGCTCTTTGTCTATTGTAAATTGATCAAAATCAAATAAATACTGCCCAATTGCGTCATCAGGAGTGAAGCCTAAAAGTTCTGTATATGCTTTTGATATATTTGTAATCATGCAGGAAGTATCTACTTTGAGAAGTATTATTTTTTCATCAATTGTCTCTCTTTCTCTTAAAAGCTCTCGATTTAATTCTTCTACTTTTTGTATATTTGCTTGGAGTAAGTTATGAGTACTTATTATGTTAGTTTGGTCTGTTATTATTAAAGCAACAAGGTTTTTTTTCTTGATCAAAAGGTATTATGCTTACATCTTGACGCATGTGTTCAAAATCAGATATTTTAATTTGGTTGATTTTTATAGGAATAAGGTATTTTGCTATACTCGCTGTGTAAAAAGTAGGGGTTTGCATTCTCAAAGCTGTTTTGATTTTTCTTTGCAGCGTTTTAGTTTTTATATTTGGAAATATGCTTGTTAGCTTCAAACCAAGTATATCTTTTTCTTTAAGGTGTGTATGAAGTTCTAGCCATTTATTATAATAGATAATTTCTAATTGAGTGTTAAGTATTATAATACCATTGTCAATATTTTCTATTAATATTTTATTTACATCAATGCTTCTAAAATACTGTTCAATTGATTTTTTAACCACTCTATAGACCCATCCTTTGTTAATATAAATATTTCACCATTTATTTTTTGATCCTCAAAATTCAACTGTGTGTCTATAACAATTACTTGTGAGTAATGCTTAATTATTTCATTTTGATTCATTGCATCTAAGGGTATTTTACTGATGTTAGGTAAAGAAAATTTAACAGCAGTTGACATCTCCTGCGCTAATCGTGTTACTAAAGATGATGTTAGTACATTTGTTAGTTCTAGTATTGCATCATCTAAATCTTCTTCACTCTCAAGCTCTAGATGCGAAGCTAAATTTTTGGCACTTTGGTTATCAATAAAAAAAGGCACTTTCTCCACTGAACTCACCAACAAATGCTTGTGTAGAAAAAAAAGTAACTCTCGCCCTTTAAAGAACTTAGCTCGTTTAAGAGTTGGGAGGTTTGCATGATTTTAATATTTGGAATACTTAAAGATGCAAAAGCATCGAGCATATCAGCCACAACGGCTGTCGCATTTCCATAAGCTATATTCATTAACTCTTGTAAGGCATCTTTTTCATCTTCTGTTAGTGTTATCATTTTCATTAAAGTATCTCTAAAATTTCTTTCATTTTTTGAGGGTTTATAGGCTTTTGAACATGAAGTTGCGCACCAAGTTCTATAACCTTTGTCTTGGCTTGTTCTTGAATATCTGCTGAGACAACAACTACTTTTAATTTTGGATTTAGCTCAAGGATACGAGGAAGTGCTTCATAACCATCCATAACGGGCATAGTTAAATCAAGAAATACAATATCCGGTTTGTCATTTTTAACAATCTCTACAGCTTCTTGACCATTTGTAGCTTGATAGATATCTTCATCACCAACATGGGATTTTAATGACTTGATTAAACTTAGTCGTGCTAGTTTAGAATCATCTGTTACTAAGTATTTCATACAATTCCTTTTTTAAAATATCTCTGCATCTATGCGATTGTTTCATCCTATTGACAGCCTACACATTCCATGCTTCTGTCTTCAACATCGTTAGCAACTTCTGGTGATTGTGAACGAAGGTAGTAAGTAGATTTTAAACCTAGTTTCCACGCTAACATATAAATCTCATTTAAATACTTTCCGCTTGCTTTATCAAGGGTTACAAAAATATTAAGAGATTGTCCTTGGTCAATCCACTTTTGACGAATGGCAGCAGCTTGAATGAGAACGGTTTGGTTTAAATCATAAGCAGGTGTATAATATGCCCAAGTATCAGGAGAGAGTTTAGGAGCAACGACTGGAATTAATCCAGATAAGTTTTCCTCAAACCATTTTCTTTTAAACACAGGCTCAATAGCTTGCGTAGTTCCTGTAAGTATAGATATAGAAGAAGTTGGAGCAACTGCCATAAGATAACCGTTTCTCATTCCTTGAGTCTTTACCTTTGTTCGTAAGTCATCCCATTCATAGGTTGATGCAAAAAGTCCACCACGGTCAACGAGATTGATAACTTCAGCATTTGCATGGTCTTGAGGCATGATTCCTTTACTCCAGTCTGAACCTTCATAATCAGGATAAGCACCTTTTTCTTTGGCTAAATCAGATGATGCAGATACTGTGTTATAACAAACAGCTTCCATTACTTCATCTATCTTATCAAAGTGTTCCTGCGTTCCCCAAGTGATAGATGCTTCTGCTAACATTTGCGCTTCACCCATAACACCTAAACCAATTGAGCGAGATTTCATATTTGTTCGTTTTACTTTTTCAACAGGATAAAAATTTAAGTCTATAACATTGTCTAAGCATCGAACAGCAATAGGCACGATTCTGTTTATCTCGTCTTTTGTATTGATTTTAGAAAGGTTGATAGATGCTAGGTTACAAACAGCAGTATCTCCATTTACCTTTTCTTTTTCAACTACATAGATTGGAAGTCCACCTAAAGAATCAAGTGCTGTAACTTTTTTCGCAGGTTTTGTTATGCCAGAATCTACAGTTACTAACTCATTTTCTTCGTAGGAGATAGAGTCTCCATTTTCAAAAATGAACTTTGTTTTATAATGGTTAGGATTAGTATTTTGAAAAATTTCAGTACAAAGATTTGAACTTCGAATAACACCCTTGTGTTTGTTAGGATTTGCACGGTTTGCATTATCTTTAAAACAAAGAAATGGTGAACCAGTTTCAAAGTAAGATGTGAGTATCTTTTTCCAAAGGTCTTTAGCTTTGATTTTTTCACTTATTATACTTTCATCTTTTTCTAACTCTGTGTAGCGTTTGTTAAAATCTTCACCATAAAGTGTTGCTAACTCTTTAACATCATAAGGATCAAAAAGTGTCCAGATAGCATCTTCTTGAACGCGTTGCATAAACAAATCGTTTAACCACATTGAAGGAAATAAATCATGCGCACGACGACGCTCTTCACCAGAGTTTTTCTTAAGGTCTAAAAAGTCATTTATATCAATATGCCATGGTTCCATATAAACTGCGATTGCACCTTTTCTTGTTCCGAGTTGGTCAACTGCTATGGCAATATCATTTGTGATTTTTAGAAATGGAACAGTTCCACCAGCAGCATTTTTGTGTCCATCAATGAAAGAACCCATAGATCGAATTCCTGTCCAATCCCATCCGATTCCACCACCGAATTTTGAAAGCATTGCCATCTCTTGGTAAGAATCAAATATTCCTTCGATGTTATCTGGTGTTGAGCCGATATAACAAGAGCTCAGTTGATGCCTTGTAGTTCTAGCATTTGACAAAGTTGGAGTAGCTAACATGACTTGAAATTGACTTATCATGTCATAAAATTTTATAGCCCATTCATGTTTGTTCTCTTCGCGTTGTGCTAAGAACATTGCAATAGCCATAAACATATGTTGAGGAAGTTCTATAGGGTTAGCATCTTCATCTTTAATGAGGTATCTGTCGTAAAGTGTTTTAACACCAAGATAGTTAAACAACATATCTCGTTCAGGTTTAATATGTTTGTCGAGTCTCTCTAAGTCATACATATCTGCTAAACCTAAAAGAAGTCGTCCCGCTTTTTCACCGCGTTTAAAATACTTGTCTAAAGTGCAGTAACCAGTAAAACTATTTACTTGATGGTAGAGGTTAAACATAAAAAGACGAGAAGCAACAAATGTCCAGTTCGGAGCATCTATGTCAATCTTATCGACTGCAGTTTTAATAAGTGTTTGTTGTATCTCTTGTGATGTTATTCCATCACGAAAATGAATCTGTGCATCTACCTCTAACTCACTTTGCGATACATTTGTCAAACCTTTAACAGCAGCAGCGGTATATTTTTGAATTTTTGTTATGTCGAGTGGTTCTGTTCTACCATTTCGTTTTATGATTGTTATCATTCATTCCCCTAGAAATCTTTCAATATTTTATGTAAATATTTTCATGCTATTTAAATAAAATATTATCTATTATTGATTTGATTTTATCTAAAGAAATGTATAAATTTCCTGAAACTAAATGAGAATTATTGAGATTAAGTTAGGGAAGAATATGTATAACTTAGAGTAATATTTTGCATAACTTTATAAGATTATGCAAAATATAAAAGAGTTTATTTAAAAACTCTTTTGAAAATTGCATCTACATTTTTTGTATAGTAGTCATAGTTAAAACACTCACGAATTTGTTTTTCACTTAGTGATTTTGCTAACTCTTCATCTGCTAACAAATGCTTAAGATAAAGTGATTCGCCTTTGTCATCTGTAGAAGGTTTTCCTTGCTGAATCTCTTCCCAAACTTTCATTGCATTTCTCTGCACAATTCTATAAGCATCTTCACGAGATACACCTTGAAGTGGAAGCTCAAGTAAAACGCGTTGTGAAAAAACAAGACCACCTGTTAGGTTAAGGTTCTTCATCATATTCTCAGGATAAACAGTTAGTTTAGATATAACACTATTCATACGGTGAAGCATAAAGTCTGTAGTTATAAATGCATCTGGCAACCAAAATCTTTCAGTTGAACTATGTGAGATATCTCTTTCATGCCATAGAGCAATATTTTCCATTGCAGGTGCTGCGTATGAACGAATCATCCTTGCTAGTCCTGTTATGTTCTCAGTTAAAATTGGGTTGCGTTTGTGAGGCATAGCCGAGCTTCCCTTTTGACCTTTTGCAAAAAACTCTTCAGCTTCATACACTTCAGTTCTTTGAAGATGCCTAACTTGTACCGCAAACTTCTCTATAGATGATGCTAACATTGCTAAGGCAGTTGCTAGTCGTGCATATCTATCACGATGTACTACTTGGTTAGAGCATGGCTCAGGTTTTAAACCTAACTCTGCCATTGCATACTCTTCAAGTTCTAAGGGGGCATGTGCGAAGTTACCCATAGCACCAGAGATTTGACCTACGGAAATAACATCCATTGTTTGTTCAAGGTTTGTTAGGTGGCGGGAGAGTTCATCATACCAAACTGCTAATGTTAGCCCAAATGTTATAGGCTCACCATGTATACCATGACTTCTTCCAACCATCAAAGTCATCTTGTGTTCCTCTGCTCTAAGTTTAACAGATGCCATAAGCATTTTAACATCATCAATAACGATTTCAAGTGAAGCTTTCATTTGAAGTGCTACTCCAGTATCTACTGCATCTGAAGATGTCATACCGTAGTGAAACCATCTCGATTCTTCACCAAGTGATTCTGATACACTTGTGTTAAAGGCAATTAAATCATGCTTTGTAACAGCTTCTATCTCTTCTATTCTCTCAACTGAAAACGAAGCGTTTTTTACAATCTTGTCAGCATCTGCTTGAGGAATTTTCCCAAGTTTTGCCCAAGCTTTTACTGCTGCTTTTTCAACTTCTAGCCATGCAGCATAGCGTGCGTGTTGTGTCCATTTTTCTGCCATCTCATCTCGTGAGTATCTCTCTACCATTATCTATAACCTTTGTGATTTTTGTCTTATGATTTATGCTAAACTTCGCATATATAAAAGTAGTTTATTTTACATAAAGTATTGTAAAGAACTAATTAAATTAAGGAAGTAGCCTTGCCATTTGTAAAGAAAAAAATGTTTGCTAAAGAGAAGAAAAAAGCTTTTCTTTTTCTGATAGAAGACCTAGGTTATACACAAAGAGAAGCACAGCGTTTTATTTCTAAGGGTAGAGTTCTTGTAAACGGTGAGAAGATGCTAAAGACTGCCGGAGAGATAGAGGGCGAGTTTGAGTTTATATTTTTCGAGCCCATCACAAAAGGTTTAGTTCCTAACCATGTTGATGAAGAGTTTGTACTCTTTGATAAGCCAAGTGGAGTTCTCGTTCATCCTCAAACAACAAAGACACCCTACTCGCTTATAGATGAATTAAAGTACCAGTTTGGACGAGATGCTAACATAGCACACAGAATAGACCAAGAGACAAGTGGACTTCTTTTATGCGCTAGAAATAAAACGAGTGAAAGAGAAATAAAAACTATGTTTCAAGAAAGGGAGATGAAGAAAAAATATCTTGCACTTGTTCATGGGGAATTTAAAAATGACTTATGCGTTGAAGAACCTTTACTTCGCTCAAAAGCTGAAATGGCTATTGTGAGAATGGTGGTTAAAGTAGATGCATCTGGAAAACCTTCTAAAACCGACTTTAAAGCTTTAAAGTATTTTCCTGAATTAAATATGACTCTTGTTGAATGTTCACCTTTTACTGGAAGACAGCATCAAATAAGAGTGCATCTGTTTCACGTGAAACATCCCATCGTTGGTGATCCTATATATGGACAAACAGAAGAAGACAGAACAAAATTTCTTGATAGACAATTAACACCACAAGATAGAATAAATAAAAGTGGTGCAACAAGATTACTTTTACATGCAAATGAATTAGAGTTTAATTTATATGAAGTAGATTATCACTTTAAAAGTAAAGTAAATTTTCTCAATGAGATAGAAAAAAGCTTAGTTATCTCTCAAGATAATACTAAAGCCCAAAAATAAGGGCTTTGTGAATAGATCAGTGTGAATAACTTTTTCACATACGATAAGCAAATAAATCACTTTAGCTTATAATAAGTTGAAAATCCTCTTGAAGCCCTGTTCTGGGGCTTTAAGCAAATATAAAGAATGCTATTAAGCTATATTTTATATAAATTATTTCTTAAAATAGTAAAGAATTTCTGAATTTATAGAGAGGGATAGAGTTGGCTATTCACAGTTTACAACATTGTGTGAATAGTAAATTGTTTTTATTTTTTTAAGAATTTTGATTTAAATTGTGGATTATATTTCTATAAGAAAACTAAGGTATTATTACATTTATAAACGACCTCCCTGGTGTGTTGGTCGTTTTACTTTTTTCGTAGCCTAAACTCCATTATATCTTTTGATAATCTTTTTCACTCTTGCTCTTAGATTTCTTAATGCATCAGAACTTGTTTTTCCATCTGCAGTTAAGTTTCCAACTTCATCACTATTAAACTGTGCCTTAGATATCCAACCAATTTTACTATGGTATTTAATACCTACAAATCGAACATCACCAAAGTGACCTTTACAAAGTTTATATATTTCCTTGATTCTATCGCCGTCTGTTTTATCTGCCATTTTTATTCCTTAATATTATAAATAAAATGAAGGGAACCCTTCATTATTTGTGTAATAAAGGAACGCGTCCCTTTATTACACTAAAGCCGCTAGGGCTACTAAAGCTTGCCTTTAAAAAGGTAGAGTATGTAAGTATCTCATTTTATCGAAATATGATTACAATAGCGAATTATTTTGAGTCATCACTTGTAGCGGCTCTATAAAATCCAATGAGTCCTACGCTAAAAACAAGACTTATAAAAATTATTTGAGCTATATCAATGTATCCCATTATATTTCTCCTTCTACTTTTTCTTTGAGTTGTCCACAGGCGGCACTTATGTCTATACCTTTAGAATCGCGTATAGTACAAAGTAAGCCATGGTTAATGAGGTATTCTTGAAAAGCTAGCATATCTGATTTAGTAGGTCTATCATAAGGCGTTCCTGGGTAAGGATTGAAGTAGATAAGATTAACTTTAGCTTTGATATCGCACAGGAGCTTAACAAGTTTTTTAGCAGAGCTAATATCGTCATTTTTATTTTTAATAACAAGGTACTCAAACATTACTCTTTTTCTAGTGTCTATAGGAAAACGCTTTACCGCTTCAATGATTGAGCTAATATTATGTGCCTTATTCATAGGTATAAGCTCAGTCCTAAGCTCATCATCAACAGCATGAAGAGATATCGCGATATGAACACCTAAGTCCATCTCTCCAAGTTTGTCTATCTTATTACTTAGTCCACTTGTAGATACTGTTTGTCGTTTAGCACCTATGCAAAGACCCTCGTCCTCCTTAAACACTTCTATGGCTTTTGCTAAGTTAGTTAGGTTATCAAGTGGTTCGCCCATACCCATATAAACGATGTTTATTTTACGGTTGCGTTTGTGATTGTTATCTTTTTTAAGTGTAACAACTTGTGCAACTATTTCACCTGCTGTTAGGTTACGGGTAAAGCCACCTTTTGCTGTAAGACAAAATGTACATCCTACTTTACATCCAACTTGAGTGGAAACACATATAGTGTATTTAGCCTCTTGAAAAACTTCACCGTTTTCATCTGTTTGTGCATCTTTCATTTTAAGCCAAACAGCTTCCATCGTTTTACCATCTTGCATTTGAAGAAGATACTTAATCGTACCATCAGTTGACTCTTCTTTGTTTACGATGTTTAAAGGGTTCACTATATATTTTTGTGAAAGCTCAACTTTAAGTGCGTTAGGGATATTCTTCATATCATCAAAATCATCGGCATACTGGTGGTACATCCAGTTAAATATTTGCTTAGCTCTAAAAGATGGTTGTATCTCTTGCATCAGTTCTTTGAGTGAGAAGTCGTATAATGAGGGTTTAGTTTCTATCATTTTTTTGTCAGCTCTTTGATTCTTTTCTTAACATGTTCGGCTAAGATTATTTTTGCTTGTTCGTGGTTCTTTAAAAAATCTTCGTGTGCGTTTTCATCAGTAAAGTTAGTCACACAAAAAACACCACCAGCTGGAATATTAAACTCTTGAGCCACTTGAAGCACTGCAAAAAATTCCATGTTTTCTATGCCAATACCAAGACCGAGAAATTTCTTTGTTAGTTCTTTGTTAGTTGAAATATAGTTAGAAGAATTTACTACTACATCTTTAACATCTGTTGTGTTTGTACTAACAACATTGTCAAGAGGAGTGTAGGCATCGTTACTTAGAAATGATAGTTCTATGTTAGATGCTGTTTTAGATTCTACTATGTCAAATATTTTATGATTGCCATAGCTTCCAGCACTTCCAATAAAAAGTAAGAGTTCTGGTTTGTCGAATAGGCAGAGTCTTGTTAAGTTCATTGCCGTTTCAATCATTCCGATTCCGGTTGGTTGTGCAAACTCGAATGTTTCGTTATTTCCTGCGCATATTATCATATGGATTCTCTCTTTTTATTTGTTTTATTTTTACTTTTCTTCTTGGTTTTGCTTTCGTTCTTATTTTATTTTGGCATGTGGTATTTTAACTTTTGGAACTTAAATGTTTCATGTGAAACATTTTGCTCTTGTTTTGCTCTTGTTTAGAATAATTTGTTGATTATTCTTTAGAGGTCGTTTTTTTCAACTTGATATTTAAAGTCTAACCGCGATTCCTTCATCATGCAAGTAATGTTTTAAGTCCATGATGTCGATTTCTTTATAATGAAAGATACTTGCAGCAAGTGCAGCATCTGCTCCACAGTCAAAGGCTTCTTTTATATGTTTCATTGTCCCTGCTCCGCCAGATGCAATAACGGGTACATTTACAGCGCGTGAAATTTGCTCAGTTATGTTTAGCTCAAATCCTGCTTTTGTTCCATCTGCATCCATTGAGGTAAGTAAAATCTCCCCTGCTCCACGCTCAACTACTTCTTTTGCCCACTCTACTGCATCCAGTCCTGTATCAACTCTTCCACCATTTAAAAATACATGGTACTTATCTCCAGTGCGTTTAACATCGATTGCGGTTACTATGCACTGTGAACCAAATCTTTTAGCGCCCTCGTTTATAAGCTCGGGTCTTTTTATGGCTGCGGAATTTACACTTACCTTATCGCATCCAACATTTAAAAGTTTATAGATATCTTCAAGTTTACGAATCCCGCCACCAACAGTAAGTGGTATGAAAATTTCTTTTGCAACTTGTGCAACAATGTCTACTATGGTATCACGGTTATCAGATGAAGCTGTAATATCTAAAAAAGTAAGTTCATCAGCGCCCTCTTCATTGTAACGGCGAGCAAC
The DNA here is from genome assembly GCA_030949825.1 of Sulfurimonas sp. Taxonomy (GTDB): domain Bacteria; phylum Campylobacterota; class Campylobacteria; order Campylobacterales; family Sulfurimonadaceae; genus Sulfurimonas. The sequence goes on along the minus strand of JAUZSC010000009.1, from coordinate 22,806 downwards.
TTCAACTGGATCACCAGCATCTTTTAAACCAACAAAATTAACGCCTTTTACAACGCGACCATCTTTAACATCAAGACAGGGAATGATTCTTTTAGCAAAATAGTTCATCAGAAATGTTACCTTATATATATGTTTTGCAATTATACAACTTTTGCCTTACCCTTTCATTATATATATTTAATAAAACAATAAAAAAGCTGTTATAATAAGTGATTATTTAAAATAAGGTTTTTACGATGAATAAAGAGTTAATAGACGAGATAGATCAGATTCCAATGCTTCCGGAGTCTATACTAAAAGTTGAAAAGGTTTACGCTGATGCTGAGAGTTCTATAGTTGATATGACTGAAGCACTTTCAAGTGACCCAGTGATAGTAGCAAATATTTTAAAAATTGCAAATTCACCAATGTATGGAATGACAAGTGAGATTAAAGATATTGGACGCGCAGTTGCTTTGTTTGGAAAAGATACAGTTCGCTCTTTTGCTTTAAATATCGCGGCAAACGAATGCGTACCTATAAATGTAGAACCGTACAAAATAACAACAGGTGGTTACATTAAAAAAGCAAATACCCAAAATGCCCTCATTACAAACTGGGTTGGAAAAATTGACAGAAGTGCTTTAGGACTTCTAGCTCCGGCATCTTTTCTTTTAGATATAGGGAAGGTAATTATTTCTCAGTATCTTGTCAATCATAAAAAAGATGAAGAGTTCTCTTTATCAATAACACAAGATGGAAGTATTGAAGCATCTGAAAAAGAAGCCTGTGGAAGCAAATCTTATGATGTTGCTGCAACGATTTTTCATAACTGGAACTTCGACACTGACCTAGTGCATCTAGTTCGTTATTGTAACGACCCAGAAGATGCAATAGATGAAGAAACTAAAAAATTAGCGAAATACTTAAAGGTTGCAAAAACAGCCATAGACTTTGAGGGTAAGCTTAGTAAAGAAAGTTTAGAAGAAGCATACGACTTAATAGAAGAGTTTGAGCTAGACCGTAGTAAATTTGACGCGGCAGTAGAGAAAATAGAACTCGCAGCATAAAATATTTCTCCTTTTAGGAGATATATTATCTCTTGTCCCAACTTACCATTCCCCATGACTCTAAATCATTTTGAAGTGTTTTCATATCTCTATCGTTTTTATGACAAGCAAAACAAGCATTCGTTTCTTGAGGCATTTTATACATAAGCGTTTCTCTTGGTGTTACAAAATTAAACAAGTGCGTTCTTACGGTGAGTGGAGATTTTCCTGTATGTCTACCAACTTTTGGCATATGGCATTCAACGCAAAGTGAACCTTTAGAATCTTCTTTATGTCGAGTATGCGCTGTGAGAGAATCTTGATGTGGACCTATTGGAGAGCCAAAACCATGACAGTCCATACACAAGTCATTGCCTCTGTTTTTCTGGGCTGTAGGTTCTAAGGTGTGTGGGTTGTGACAATTTATGCAAGTCACCCCGTGTTTACTCTTCATCGAATGAACAAACTCATTGCCTTGGGTACGATTCTTTTTACCCATACCGTTTGCATAAAACTCTTTTGTTTCTATGCCAGGTGTAAAAGGAGCAGGCATTTTATAGTGAGATAATGCCTTACCTGCTTCATATCCTTTTGGATAGTCTCTAGCATCTCCATATATTTCAGACATATTTTGTGTTTCTAGTCGTTTATCACGGTTTCTCATATGGCATTGTAAACATACTTCATTCTGTCGTACAGGATCGCTTAGAGATGCTATGTAGACTTTAGATTCTGGATGTTTTATATGATTAGATGCTGGACCATGACATGATTCGCAAGCGATTCCACTTTCTACGCGTTTGTCCGTGGACATAAAACCTGTAAAATGACAACCATCACAAGCTCTTGATGTAGGCAGTGAGTTATTATTATGTGGATAAGCATCTTTATACCAATACTTCCATGGTTTGAAACCTTGCCATTTTTGTGTTTGAACATTCCATTGGTAATTACCTAAAACATAATCCTCTGTACCGTTAAGATCTTTTCTCATCATAAAGCGTTGTTTAAATTTCCCGCCAACTGTATAAACTGCATCTTTGAGTAAAAAGTTAGCATCTAAGGGTAATTTTGAAAAATCTGCGACAACAACTTGAGGATTTTTAACAGGATCTTGAATCATTTTTGGATGGCGAGAATGTGATCATGACTTATGATTGTCCGCGTGACACCCTATACACTTGGAAGAACCTACAAAATGAGCATTTTTCTGTTCTTTTTCTTGTAAATCTGTCTCAGTCCCTACCCTGTTTTGTGTAAGTTGTGAATAAAATGGTGCTATTTTTGAAGCACTTTTATATGCAAAAAATCCACCAATAGATAGTAATAATAAAAATAGTAAAATAAGTGGTTTTTTCAAGTAAGGAGCCTTTAGTTTTCTAGTTTTATTATAGCAAAAAGAGCTAAATATAAAATTTCTTTTATTTATTATCTAATTATAAGTAAAATTACTATAGACTGTATCTTATGAAAAAAGAAAATATTGTAGCGAAGAAAAAATTTGGACAAAATTTTCTAAAAGATGAGACTGTTTTACAAAAAATCGTCCAAGCGATGCCCAAAAATGATAACAAAATCGTTGAAATTGGACCTGGCTTAGGTGATTTAACTAAATTTTTAGTAGATGTCAAAAGTGTAGAAGCTTTTGAGGTCGATACCGATTTGTGTAAGCTGTTACAAAATGAATTCAAAGTTGAGATTGCTACCAAGCGACTTCACATTAATTGTGGAGATGTACTTAGAGCTTGGAAGAGTAGTTTAGTGGATGAACCGTACGATTTAGTGGCAAATTTGCCTTATTATATCGCTACAAACATAATCCTAAAAGCACTCGCAGATCCAATGTGTAAAAACATACTTGTCATGGTACAGTTAGAAGTTGCAGAAAAATTTTGCGCGGATGCAGGTGAAAAGGTATTTGGTTCTTTGGGAATAATAACTCAAAGTGTAGGAAATGCACACATAGTTGTGAGGGTTCCACCAAGTGCTTTTGAACCTCCTCCCAAAATTAATTCTGCAGTATTTTTGATTACAAAGAAAAGAGAAAGACCTGAGAAAGATTTTGAAGATATGCTAAGACTTAGTTTTAGCCAACCTCGAAAAACTTTGATGAAAAACTTATCTTCTAAGTATGAAAAAAGTGAACTTCTTATAGCTTTTGAAGAGCTTTCCCTTATACAAACGATTCGTCCTCACCAAGTTTCTACAAATGACTATCACCAACTCTATAAAAAAATAATATAAATATACAGGAGTTTGGATGGAAGAGAAAAACAAAGGGACTAGCGAGAGCAGCCCAAAAACGGGGAATAGTATCCCATTATCAAAAAATGTAGATGGAAATAAAAAACCACAACATAATCATAATAAAAACAATCAAAACAGATCTCAAGGTAATAAACCCAACAATAATAACAACAAAAATAAAAACCGTAATCGTCACCGTAGACAACCTACGCCAGTTGATGAAAACTTAAAAGCATTTGTTGCTAAAAATCAAGAGGCACACAAGCAAAGACTTAACCCTCATTATAAACTTGATTTAAACTCTACTGCAAAACTAAGAATTACTCCACTTGGTGGACTTGGTGAAATCGGTGGAAACATCATGGTTATGGAAACAGAGAAAGAAGCAATTCTTATTGATGTTGGTATGAGTTTCCCAGATGCGGACATGCATGGTGTAGATATTTTAATTCCTAATTTTGCTTATCTTCGTGAGATTAAAGATAAGATTGTTGGAATTGTAATTACACATGCACATGAAGATCATATTGGTGCAATGCCATACCTTTATAAAGAGATGCAGTTTCCTATATATGGAACACCACTTCCTTTAGCAATGATTGGAACTAAATTTGATGAACATCATATTAAAGAGCATAGAAAATATTTCAACCCTATTCAAAAGCGTGAACTGATTAAAATCGGAAATGATTTTCAAGTAGAGTGGATGCATATGACGCACTCGATTATTGATTCTTCTTCAGTTGCAATTACAACTGCTGCGGGTACAGTTATTCACACGGGTGACTTTAAAATTGATTATACTCCAGTTGATGGTTATACTGCAGATTTACATAGACTTGCGCATTATGGTGAAAAAGGTGTTCTTTGTCTTTTAAGTGATTCAACGAATTCTTATAACACAGTTGCAACAGGTTCAGAGTTAAGTGTTGCTCCTGCATTAGATAGAGTGTTTTCTAAGGCTGAGGGACGCGTAATTATGTCAACTTTTAGCTCGAACATTCACCGTGTGCAACAAGCTATCCAGTACGGTATAAAATACGGTCGTAAAATATGTGTAATTGGTCGTTCTATGGAGCGAAACATTGAAATTGCAATGCAATATGACTATGTGAGATTTAACAAAAATATTTTTATTGATGCAGATGAAGTTGCTCGTCTAAGTGATAAAGAAGTTCTTATCGTAACTACTGGTTCTCAAGGTGAAAATAATTCAGCTTTATTTAGAATGAGTATTGGTGAGCATAGACATATTAAAATTAAGCCTACAGACCTTATAGTACTTTCTTCTCGTGCAATTCCTGGTAATGAAGGTTCAATTTCACAAATGTTAAATCACCTTCAACGGGCTGGTGCAACTATTTCATACGATAAGGGACTTCATGTATCTGGTCATGCTTCTATGGAAGAGCAAAAACTTATGTTGCGTCTTGTTAATCCTAAGTTTTTCTTACCAATCCATGGTGAATACAATCATGTTATGAAACACCGTGAAACCGGTATGATGTGTGGTGTTCCTGAGAGAAATATCTTACTTATGACAGATGGTGAGCAAATTGAAGTAGCACCAAAATACATGAGAAAAGTTAAAACTGTTAAAACTGGTAAAACATATATTGACAATCAAAACAATCATCAAATTGATGATGATATCATCTTAGATAGACAAAAACTAGCAAGCGATGGAATCGTTATGATGCTTGTTGAAGTTGATGGTAAGCATTCAAAAATGCAAGCAAAACCTCGTGTAACTACATTTGGTATAGTTCCAGATAGACTCGATAAAGCATTTGCAAAAGAGATGGAAGAAGTTGTAGAACATTTCTTACTTCACCTAAAAGATGGTGTAATTGAAAATACACGCGCTCTTGAAAATGATTTACGCCAAATCGTAAGAAAGCACATCTATAGAAAAATGAAAAAGTATCCTCTAATAGTTCCAACTGTTTTGGTATCGTAGTTAAAGATACTCAGTTGAATAACGATACAGAATTTGAAAATGCAGTAAAATCAATGATGCTTCATGTAGGGGAAAACCCTGAGCGTGAAGGTTTGGTTGATACTCCATCGCGTGTACGAAAAGCCTATGAGTTTATCTATGGTGGTTATAAAGAAAACCCTCGTGAGATTTTAGAAAAAGCACTTTTTTCTACTTCAAATGAAGAGATGGTACTTATAAAAGACATAGAATTTTATTCTACTTGTGAGCATCATCTCCTTCCTATTATAGGGCGTGTGCATGTTGCATATATCCCAGATGGTAAGGTAGTCGGGCTTTCTAAAATTCCACGAGTTGTAAATGTTTTTGCGCGTCGTATGCAGATTCAAGAACAACTCACAGAGCAGATTGCAGATGCTATAATGGATACAATCGCACCAAAGGGTGTAGCCGTTGTTATTCAAGCGCGTCATATGTGTATGGAGATGCGAGGCGTTGAGAAGATTAACTCGACAACAACATCTTCAGCACTTCGTGGACTATTTAAGAAAAATGAAAAAACACGAAGTGAATTCTTCTCTTTGATTAATTCACCCAATGCCTTTTAAATCACTCAAAGAAAAACTAGCAGCATCGAGTAACTATTCAGTTACTTTCGGTGAAATCATAAAAATAAATGCTACTGTTATTACTGCGAGCGGTCTTAAGGTAAGTATTGGCGATATGGTAAAAATCATATCAAATGATACTTCTCAAGAGTCTATGGGAATGGTTACAGAGATAGATGCTAAAGTTTTTTTTATTACTCCTTTTTCTTTTGTGGAAGGTTTTTGCTCCGGAGATAAGGTCTTTTTAGATTCTACGGGTATGAATATTCCAGTTGGTTCTTCTTTGCTTGGTCGTGTTGTTGACCCATTTATGCGAGCAATTGACGGTAAAGGTACTATTACAGATTCTAAACTTGCTCCAATCATAAAAGCACCTATTGCTGCGATGAAAAGAGGGATGATAGATGAAGTTTTTAGTGTTGGAGTAAAAAGTATTGATGCTTTGCTCACATGTGGAAAAGGACAAAAACTTGGCATCTTCGCTGGTTCTGGAGTAGGGAAGTCTACTCTTATGGGAATGATTGTGCGAGGCTCATCTGCTCCGATTAAAGTCGTAGCCCTCATTGGTGAGAGGGGCAGGGAAGTTCCTGAGTTTATAGAAAAAAACCTCGGAGGAAATTTAGAAAATACGGTAATAATTGTAGCAACATCAGATGATTCTCCGCTTATGAGAAAGTACGGTGCATTTGCAGCGATGAGTGTTGCTGAGCATTTTAAAGATAAGGGGCAAGATGTTCTTTTTATGATGGATTCCGTAACGCGTTTTGCAATGGCGCAGCGTGAAATCGGTCTAGCGCTTGGTGAACCACCAACATCAAAGGGTTATCCACCATCATCTTTAACACTTTTACCACAACTTATGGAGCGCGCAGGAAAAGAAGAGGGCAAGGGCTCTATAACTGCTTTTTTTACGGTGCTCATCGAGGGTGATGACATGAGCGATCCAATCGCTGACCAGTCCCGTTCTATCTTAGATGGGCATATTGTTCTCTCACGCGAACTCACAGACTTTGGCATCTACCCTCCTGTACATATCTTGCAATCAGCATCGAGAGTTATGAATGATATTATAAGTGAGCAGCATTTACAAGCGGTCATGAAATTTAGAAGATATTACACGCTTTTAAAAGAAAATGAGGTTTTAATTCGAATCGGTGCGTATACAAAAGGTACAGATGCTGAACTTGATGAAGCCATAAGTAAAAAAGATGCGATGCAAAAGTTTATGTCTCAAAATGCAAATAATCAAACAAACTTTGATGAAACTGTTAATTCAATCACAGAGTTAATGGCAGATGCTACATCCCCATTATAGCATCTGCGTGTATCCAAGCATCTCTAGGAACCCTCGTTTTTTGAGTGATTGCTAGTTTGGTTTTAGATTTTGCTTCGTATGTTTGCATAATAGAAAGTACTTCTCTGTCTGAACCAAAAATATCCAGATACGAATAAATGATAGATTCGGCACTTTTATATGTCTTTTTATGTATGAGTGCCTTGATCCTTGTATGAAAGGCAAGGCGAAATAAATCACCTATTTTATCTCTGCGTGTTTTAAGTCCAATCAATTCTCCAAGTTTTTCTTTTATTTCTTTAACATTTCCCTTGAGTGCAAATATTTCGCATTGTGATATAAGCTTTGTCCAATGGGATTGGAGTAAAATACCTAACTCTGTAGAATTCAAAAAACGATTTACATCAATCACTTCAAAGCAAGTTATAAAATCATTAATTTTATATGCATCTTGAAGCTTTTTAACAGCCTTACACTCATTCTTTTGTAATGATACAGTCTCTGCTATAGAATCAATATTTTGTAAGGAAGAAAGCTTTTTAACTGCTGATTCAAGATTACACTTTTGTATATCTTTTGAAATAGACTGAATCAATTGTTGCATAGAGTTTTTAACATTCTTATAGCTTGGAATAAGTGTGAACAAAGGATTACTTTGCGCGAGTTTATCTATAGTTTTAAAGTTATCAGACTCGATGGCTTGTAAAAACACTATAAAATCTTTGTTATGTTTGAGTACGAGTTTTATTATAGGTCTTTTATGGGCTATAGTCGCATACTCATTTAAAAGTGCTATAGCATTCTCAACTCTTCCATGGGCAATCTGTCTTTGGGCATTATCAAATGTGTCCTCCCATCGCTCCTCCATTTTTTGATACTGAAATGTTTGACTAAGAGGAGGAAACTTTGTAGCCATTGCGTAAGCAAGAGCATATTTTTTTCTCAGCATAAAGGATTTTAAATCGTGGATAATTCTCGAATGCTTTAAAAAGTTCTTGAATTTCATCTTTTTTTAAATCTACATACTTAAATACTTTTGTAAGCTCTAGTGCTTTCTCATGGTTTTGTTTTATAAGTGCATCGAGCGCTGCTTTATATATTTTTTTATAAGCAATCTCAAGTACTTTATATTCTCTAGTTCCTTTGAGAAGTGGATCTTTTTGTACTAAAGCAAATGCCTTGTCAAGAGCATTCTCTACAATGAAAGCCTTAAGTTTATCAGCCTTTGGTAAGAGAAGCTTTTCTATAGAGTTGTTTTGGAGTGCAACAAGTAGGGACTCAGTATCTCCAAGAATTATGTTTATTACATTTGTTTGGAAATCTACATATTTGTTATGAAGTAGTTTAAAGTTTTCTATGTCATAAACAGCAATATTTTTTTTCATTAGAATTGACCATCATATAGTTTGGATTTGGGAGTAAAAGTATTTCTTCTACATGTGTAAATGCTGTTTCTATTTTCTTAATGAGAATCCCATTCTCGAGAGAATTAATATATACATTCCCTTTAGAATCAGCACTAGCAATAGTGTCTTTATTTAAAAAACAGATTGAATTAATACGAGCATTATCGTTATGTATTGTTATTTTATTCGCTCGAGAGTGAAGGTTGATGCTTAATAGCATACCATTACTTGAACCACAAATCATAGTACTTGCGTGAAATGCGAAGCTAGTTGCCATCGCCTGAATGCTAGAGCGTTCAAAGGAGTAAAGTCTGGCTAATAAAGATGAACCGTCATATCTATATTGTAAGATTCTTCCGCTTCTTGTTGCGGCAATAATATACTTTGAGTCCAAATCAAAAGATAAGCGTTCTACAGTTTCTCCATCTGTTTTGATAGTTTTGAGAACTATTTTACTTGGAATATGAAGAATAAATATATACATTTTATTTGTAAATGCCATAAATTCAGCATTTTGACTAAAACAAATAGCCTTTGTGTCTGAATTTAAGTATTCGTGAGTAATCGTACTTATGGTACTGCAGTCATGAAGATTAACAAATCTTACTCCATGAAGTTGTGTAGATACCGCGAGAATATCACCGTCGAGTTTTTTTATTTGGTTTATGTTTGAGCGTGTGCGTAAACAGTCGAGAGCTTGTAGCATTTTATGTCCAAAAGATAGTGTTGGGACTGAATTTAAAAACGATGAAGTAAAAAAATTTTAAATTACATCAAAAGATGTAACTTAAAAGGATTAACAGGCTGGAATATTTCCGCTATCACTTCCGTATTCAAAAAGAAAGTCAAAATAATGTGGAATATACTTGTCTTTTAAAGCACTGTCTTTAACTTTAGGACAGATATTTTTAAGTTCAGCACCAATTCCACCAGCAGCATTTATTTTTTGCCATTCTTCTTGTGTATGACGACCTGCTAATGCAGCTCCACTTATACCACATGGTGATTTAAGTTTTTTAGTGAAATATTTTTGACCCTTGTCGGGACTAGCATTTGCAGTTGTTGTACTAAGTGTTAAAAGTACAGTAGCCGCAAGAGCAATTTTAGCGATTTTGTTCATTTGTATCTCCTTTATTAATTAAGAGCATTTTAACCTATAAATGTGAAATAATTGTGTAATTTTAAAATAATTTTATCTTATTGTACTAAAGTGTTACCTAGTATCTTCCTCGAAGGATAAGATGCTTGTAAACTGACTTAAAAATGTAGAGATTAAACATCCACCATATCCATCGAGGTTTCTCAAAATGTATGGGGAGTGTTGAAGTTAAGCCTTTAAAATTCAGTTCGAGCATTATACTCTTTTCATACTGTGTTTCAATAGGAGAAGCCGAATAACCATCAAATGAAGCGCTTAATTCTTTAGCTTGTATAGCATCTAGAATATTTTGTGCAAGAATTTCTCCTTGAGCTTGAGCAGATGATGCTGTTTTTTGTAGCGAAGTTGCACATGTATCACCAATACCAAACACATTTTTATATTTTTTATGCTGCAGGGTATATTTATCTACATCAAGCCAGGCATCGTGAGAAAGAAGTGAAGATTCTAAAAGTGCTTTAACAGGACTCATAGGAGGAACGATATGAATAAAGTCATAGGGAAGTTCAAGCCGCTCAGATTTTTGTATACCTTCTTTCTCGAATTCATGAAGAAATACAGCTTTTTTAGCTTTAACATCAAGTGATTCTAAATGATGCCCGAAGCGATTTTTTATAGGGTCATAAGAATCTTGAGCTTTATAAAGTACTTCTTCTATTTTAGGTAAAGAAGATAGTTTATTGCTACTCGATATAAACTCAAAATCAGCACTAAGTTCATCTTTTTTAAGGTAATCAGCACTTAAGAAAAGCATTCTTTGTGGAGTAGTATTACTTTTTATAGCAGTATTTGGATGCGTGAAAATTACTTTAGGTCGTTTCTCTTTTGCAAAAGTTTTTAAATCATTAAACCATTTCCAAGTATCGCTTGCACCCCTTGCCGTTCCTTTTTCAAGATCGTTGAGATAAACACTCGAAATGCCATGTGTCCCTATGTCCTCTTTTTTAAGACCTTTAATCTTTTCATAGTTGTATTGCAATCCTGTTGCCACAATAAGGTAGTCGTAGTCTACTTCTTCACCTGCTCGAGTTTTTACTTTGTTAGCATCTGGCTCAAAACTAAGAACTTCATCTTTAATCCATTTTACTTTGTCTGTATTTATATAGTCTTTGTTAGAAAGAAAAAGCTCTGTTTCTTCCATGACTCCTGCAGCAACAAAGACTTGTCCACTTTGGTTAATCTGAATTTCATTTGGAGTGATTATCGTTATATTCGGATTTTTGATAGCTTTAAAGAGATGCGACAAGGCAATAATCCCAGCAGTTCCCCCACCAACAATAAGAATATTCGCCTTAACATCAGATGCTTGTGTCTTAGATGCTACAAATGAAGAAGCGACAATAGGAGAGAGCGTGAAATATTTTAATGCCTTACGACGAGATATTTTCTCTTTCATTTAAGTTTTTTCCTAATAAATTTTATTTACTAAAAGTTGGGCAGAGACCTTCTTGTTAAACTCATTTTTTGCGACTGTATAGCTACAGGTAATCTTTCTAGATGCTGGCATCTCATAGACTGTTCTAAAAGCGATAAGTTCTAAGGTTTTTATCTCATGAGGGTTTTGGCGTATCTCTATTCTTGAGTGTGATTTGTCTTTTCCCATTAGTTTTATGCTAACAACCTCGGCATCTTTTACTAAAAATCTAGGACGAAGATTTGCTTCACCATAAGGCTCAAATTGCTCGAGTAAATTAAGAAGTTTTAAGTCTAAATCTTGGGTGTGTAACATTCCTGTTAGTGCCTCTTTTGGTTCAAAATCTTTGGGATCGAGTAAGCTTGCTTCTAGATTTATCTCTTGTGTAAAAACTTCTATATTTTCTTCACAAATCCCTAAACCAGCAGCCATCTTATGCCCACCAAACTTAGTTAACAAGTGTTCACATGACTTAATAAGTTTATAAATACTTACCTCACCAATACTTCGAGCACTTCCCTTAGCTAGACCGTCTTTTATGCTCAAAACTATGGCAGGTTTCCCAAATTTATCTACGAGTCTCGCAGCTACAATTCCAACAACACCCTCATGCCAATTCTCTTTAGCAACTACAATAATATCTGCATTAGCATCTGCCATAAGTAAAGCTTCTTTTGTACACGCAGCCTCTGTCTCTTTTCTCAAATCATTAAGCTGACCGAGAAGCTCAAACTGATTATAGGCTGTGTTAATACTTGTTGCAGTATAAAAATCAAGAGCGATACTTGCATCTTCGAGTCTTCCAGCTGAGTTAATTCTCGGAGCAATGGAAAAGGCTATGTCTTCTGAACTAATTACAGACTTGTTTAAAAAATCTCTAATAATTATAGAAGATGGTCGCGAAGAGGACATAAGAACTTTTAAGCCCTCTTTTACAAGCGTACGGTTAATGTTAATGAGTGGCATAATATCGGCAATGATTGCAATAGCGAGTATGTCTAAAAACTGTTTCATGTTGATTTTTAAAGCCAGTTCTTTTTTTACAAGTCCTAAAAGTAACCAAGCAACCTGCGCACCACATATCTCTTTAAAAGGGTACCCACATGACTCTAGTTTAGGATCAACAATAGCGTAACAATCAGGTAAAATATCTGAGGGTGTATGATGATCGGTGATGATAAGCTCAATCCCTTTTTCTTTACACACCTCTGCAGCGGCCATTGCACCGATGCCATTGTCAACAGTGATAACTAAATCTGCCTCGATGCGTTTTAAAACATTTGGAGAAACACCGTAGCCATCGGTAAAACGATTTGGAATAATAGCCTCAAGAGGATAGGGGATTTTCCTAAAAAAATCAACCATAATAGCAGTAGAACTTACTCCATCAACATCATAGTCTCCAACAAGTGTAATTTTCTGCTTGTTTCTTATTGCATCTGCAATTCTCTTTGCTGATTTTGTAGCATCTTGAAGGAGAGCAGGATTAGGAATATCGGAGAGTTTTTTTTCTTCTTTAGAAAAGCGAGAAGATAAAAGCTCATAAAGAGCATTTTTATCTATGGTTTTTAAATTATTCAGCACTCAAACTGGCTTTTACAAAAGCTAATATAGCTGGATTTGGAGTTTGCAGTCGTGATGTGAATTCTGGGTGAAACTGAACACCTAAAAACCATGGGTGTCCTTTAATTTCTACTGTTTCTATAAGACCGTTTGATTCACCTGTTACAACAAGACCCGCATCTTCGAGTTGCTGTCTGTAGGCAGGATTTGCCTCATAACGGTGACGGTGTCTCTCGTGAATAGTTGTTTCTCCATTGTATGCTTCGCGTAAGATTGAACCCTCTTTTGTATCACAAGGGTATTCACCTAGTCTAAGTGTTCCACCCATTGGAGATTGGTGTGTTCTTAGTTGTGTCCCACCACTTTGATCTAAAAAGTTATCTATAAGATAAACCATTGGATGTGCTGTGTTTTCATCAAACTCTATAGAGTTTGCATCTTTAAGACCAAGAACATTTCTTGCATACTCAACAAGTGTAAGTTGCATCCCAAGGCAGATTCCAAGGTAAGGAACTTTGTTTACGCGTGCGTATTCAATAGCAAGAATTTTCCCCTCGACACCACGGTTCCCAAAACCACCAGCAACCAGTACGGAATCACAATCACCTAAAAGTGCCTCTGCCCCTCTTTCTTCAAGTTCTTCAGAATCAACCCAATGAATCTCAACGCGAGTGTCTAAATGTGCTCCACAGTGGATAAGAGATTCTGTTAAAGACTTGTATGCCTCTTTGAGTTCAAGATATTTTCCAACAAAACCAACGACTGTTCTGTCTTTAGGTTGAACAATTCTTTTAACAAGTGTGTCCCATTTGTCCATGTCTGGATTAAGTTCACCTAAATCTAACTCTTTTGAGATAGGTTTTAAAATGTGTTGTCGTAAAAATGTAACGGGAATATCATAAATAGTTGCCGCGTCAAGTGCTTCGATAACACAGTCTGGATGCACATCACAATTCATTGCAAGTTTTTTCTTAAATGTTTTTGGAAGTGCATTCTCACTTCTAGCAATAATCATCTGAGGCGTTATCCCAATACGACGAAGCTCTTGAACAGAATGCTGCGTAGGCTTAGATTTTAACTCACCAGCTGCCTTGATAAAAGGTATCAAAGTAACATGTATAAAATATGTTCCTGCAACTTCTTCATCGTATTTCATCTGCCGAATAGCTTCCATAAAAGGCAAGCCCTCGATGTCGCCAACTGTTCCACCAAGTTCTACAACTAAAATATCATGACCATCACCTGCAAGTTTAATACGCTTTACAATTTCTCCAACAATATGAGGAACAACTTGAATTGTTTGTCCTAAATATCCACCGCTTCTCTCTCGCTCGATTACAGAAGAATACACTTGACCTGTTGTAAAGTTAGAAGACTTTAAGTACGAACTATCAAGAAATCTTTCATAGTTTCCAATGTCAAGGTCTGTCTCAGCACCATCTTTTGTAACAAAAACCTCACCGTGTTCAAGTGGTGACATTGTTCCCGGATCTACATTGATGTATGGATCAATTTTTAACATGCCCACATTTTTACCCGTGTGTTTAAGTAAAGTTCCAACACTCGCAGCCGTAATCCCTTTTCCAAGAGAAGATAAAACCCCACCGGTAACAAAAATGTATTTAGTCATGTACTATCCTATATTCTATATTTAATAAGGCCATTATATTCTAATGTCACTTAAAATATGGATAATAAAATTAATAGACTATAAATAGTGTATAATACTTTTAAAAAATAAAAGAGAATCCATGGAAAATGTAATACTGTATGTAATATCAGCGCTGGGAATATCTATTGTATTAAATATATTTTTAAAAAAGATAGGCGTATCTCAAATTATAGGCTATATCTTAACGGGTACCATTATAGTTTATGCCTTTGACTTACGTTACCTTAATGATTCACATGTTCTAGAGATGGTGGGTGAGTTTGGAATTGTATTTCTAATGTTTACTATAGGCTTAGAAATTTCACTTGCAAAAATGGGTTCGATGAAAAAAGAAATCTTTTTAAATGGTTTTATGCAGGTTAGTTTTACTGCTCTAGCTGTGTACCTCATTTCAAGCTTTATTTTTTCTGTTGAAGCTAAGACAGCATTAATTATTTCTCTTGCCTTTGCTTTATCTTCTACTGCTGTAGTCCTGAGTTATTTAAAATCATCAAAAGAAATCTATACCCCCTATGGACAAAAAGCAACAGGAATTTTGATTTTTCAAGATATCGCAGTTATCCCAATTTTAATTCTTATAGGATTCTTAACAACCGAGGGAGATGCGAGTCTATATGCAATCATTAGTGACACCTTAATGAGTGCTTTTCTTGTTGTAGGTCTTTTGTTTGTAGTTGGAAAACGCTTAATGACATGGTTGCTTCATTTTTCTGCAAGTTCAGAAGTTGAAGAACTTTTTATGGGTTCTGTACTTTTTATAGTTGTAAGTGCTTCTGTATTTGGTCATTTTATGGGATTTACCTATTCACTGGGTGCTTTTGTTGCAGGGATGATTATTGCTGAGACAAAGTACCATCATAAAGTAGAATCAGATATAGCACCTTTTAAAGATTTACTTCTTGGAACTTTCTTTATCGTAGTCGGGATGAAAGTAGATATCGCAGTATTTATTGAAAATGTTGGCTCAATTGTTGGGATATTTTTTGCTGTCTTAGTTTTAAAAAGTATTATTATGTATGCTCTACTTAGACTTACATCAACACATAATGCTTCTCTAAAAACTGCTTTAGCACTTTCTCAAGTTGGAGAGTTTTCATTTGTAATCTTCGCGCTTGCTGGAATGGGTGGACTTTTAGACTCAGAACTTTCTCAGTTCTTAGTCTTGATTGTGATTTTTTCTATGATAATAACACCATTTTTTATCTCTCGAATCTCACAAATCGCAGCATTTTTCTCCAAAGACATAGAAGAGTGTGAAGATATGAAAAACTTAGAAAAACGAGAAGGGCATGTTGTTGTATGTGGATACAGTGTTGTTGGAAAATTTGTAACGCGTCACTTAGATGAACTTGGTGCCCCCTATATAGTGATAGATAATTCAAATAAGCATGTTCAAGAAGCTTTAAACAAGGGTATAGAAGCTTATCTAGGAGATGCTTCTAAGTTATCTATACTCAATGCTATTCATGTTGAAAAGGCATCTTCAGTTATCGTTACACTGGAGAACATAGATAAAAAACGACTTATTTGTGAGGCGATTTTAAAGCATACAAAAGATGTAAACCTTATCGTTAAGGTTATCTCACTTGAAGAAAAAGAAAAGCTTCAAGACTTAAGTATAAATGTGGTTGTGGATGGAAAACTTGAAGTTGCTCGGGTTTTAGTTGAGAGAATGATAAGCTGTCAGTTAAAGTATAAGTAAATTTTCATCTAAAAAGTGCTATAATATTTTATAACAACTTTTAGAGAAGGATAAAATATGGCTTTTTCAATTAACACAAATATTAGTGCAATGACAGCTAACCTCTATTCAAACATAAGCAATCAGGGAATGAATAACTCCCTTTCTAGACTTTCTTCAGGTTCAAGTATTACAAGTGCAGCCTATGACGCTTCTGGTCTTGGAATAGCAAATCAACTCTCAGCACAAGTCTCAGGTCTTGGTCAGGCTATCCAAAACTCCAATGAGAGCATCGGAATGATTCAAATAGCCGATGGCGCGATGAGTGGAATTCAAGAAAATATGGACAGAATCAGAATCTTAACACTTCAAGCATCTAATGGAACAATGAATGCAGATAACAGAGCAATCATTCAAAAAGAGATTGACGGACTCCTAGAATCTTCTGATGACATTGCATCGCAGACAAGTTACAACGGGATTAAGCTTCTTGATGGAACGGGTGGAAGTAATGGCAACGGAACATTTACAACACAAAGCGGAGCAGATGCAGGTGATACGCAAAGTGTAAGTATTGGAGATGCTCAGGTTGCTTCTTTAGTTGGAAGTATTGATGTAACAACAAGTGCCGGTTTAGCATCTGCACTTGAAGATATTGACAATGCTATGACAGGAATAAGTGACATCCGTTCAGAATTAGGCGCTTCACAAAACCAACTTATGTCAAATATTAGAAATATTTCTGTAACACAGGTAAATGTTGCATCTGCAGAATCGCAGATTAGAGATGTAGATTTTGCAGCAGAGAGTGCTAACTTTTCACAGCAAAATATTCGTTCACAAATAGGCTCATTCGCTCAAGCACAAGCTAATGCTAGTGCTTCAAATGTAACAAGGCTTTTTAGTTAAGAGAAAGTTTTTAATTTCCTCTTGAACCTGGCTTAATTGCTTCGCTTCCATCTTTACAAAGAGGACAAGCATTAGGTGTATACATCTCAAATGTAAAATCAGCTAATGCAAAAAATGGAATATCTTGAGGAAGTTTACAGTTTTCTTTTCGTGTTATATCACTATTTTCGCGTTTACAAAAACCACGATTTGCTAAAGCTGCTGCGCCAACAATTTCTCCACCAAGTGCTTCAACAGCGCGAGCAGCTTCCATAGCGGAGCCACCAGTTGTGATGATGTCTTCACACATTAATACTTTTTCATCTTTATTTACTTCAAAACCACGGCGAATAGTCATAATACCCTCAACGCGTTCAGCAAAAATAAAACGAACATCAAGTGCAGTGGCAAGTGCAAATCCAGCGATAAGTCCACCAAGAGCAGGGGCACAAACGGTGTCTACTTTTAAGCCACTTTCTCTGATTTGAACTGCAAGTGCCTCAGCTAAAAGTTTAGCGGTTTTAGGATCTTCTAAAACTTTTGCAGATTGAAGATAAAATTCTGAATGATTCCCAGAGCTTAATTTGAAGTGACCCTCAAGAAGAGCATCTGCATCCATATATATTTTTTTAACGTCCATAAAAATCCTTAGTGTTGATTTCAAAAAGCACCTAGGTGCGAGAGCTCTCTGCTGAAGAGAACCCAGTGTTAGCGTCTAAACTTTAAGTATAGAGATTTCTTTATCTTTTAAAATCTTTTCAATAGCTGCAGAGTGTTTGTCAGTAGTTTTTTGGATTGCATCTTGGGCTGCTTTAGATTCATCTGGTGTAATTTCTTTTTCTTTTTCAAGTTTTTTGATTTTATCGTTAGAAAATTTTCTATCGTTTCTCAAAGAAACTTTAGCATTTTCTCCCATACTTTTCATTTGTTTTACAGATTCTTTTCTTTGTTCAACTGTCATAGCTGGAAAAAAGAGTTTGATGAGGTCACCATCATTTGTAGGTGTTGCTCCCACATTTCCCTTAGAAATTGCAGATTCAATATCAGCTAAAAGGTTCTTTTCCCAAGGATTTACAATGATTGTAGTTGCATCACTTGCAATTACAGAACCAACTTGATCAAGTGCCGTCATTGTTCCGTAGTAATCGATTTTAATATTATCTAAAACAGAAGTAGTAATTTTACCAGTTCTAAGTGTTTTGAAGTCTCTTAGCATATGGTCTATGCTGCCTTGCATTTTTGTTTCGCATTCACTGTTTATTTCATCTAGCATGGGTATTTTCCTTGGAATTAATTACGCTATTGTAGCAAGAAAAATTTAAGAGGGAGTAAAAGTATTTGTTTTAAAGGTGAGCATAGCTGCGTAAAGCAACTATGAAAAGATGATTATTTTGTAGATTCTTCTGTTTTTGCAGCTTTTGGAGCGACAATAGTTGTGTTTTCAACTAAGTCATCAACAACAGATGCTTGATTTGCTTGTGAATACATATACCCTAAAGAGATTGTATTTATAACAAATAAAAGACCAACTGTAAATGTAGCTTTTGCTAAAAAACTACCTGGACCTTTGGCACCAAATACAGACTCATTTGAGCCACTGTACGCACCTAGACCAATGCTTGAACTTTTTTGTAATAGCACTGCTATTACGATTAAAACTACTAAAACTATTTGAACGATAAGTAAAAAACTAGTTGTCATTAAATAAATTCCTAAATATAAAAGTGGCGAATTATATCTAAAAAAAAGTTAGAATAAGCTATAATTTAAAAAACTCTTTTAGGAATCCCGTGGTAAAAAATTATAAATATATTATAGCTATAGTAATTTTAACTCTTTTAATTGTTTGGACATTCATACTTAATGATGATAAAGATGAAAAAACAAACTCTAAAGAATCTAAAAAAATCGTAAGTTTAAGTACTTTTGTTTTACATGATATTGCAAAACATATCGTTGGAGACACATTGGAACTTGTAAAAATCATACCTAATGGTGTAGATGTTCATTCTTTCGAACCAACTCCAAAGATAATGGCTAAAGTAGAAAAAAGTGCCTTAGTTATATACAATGGTGCGGGACTTGAACCGTGGTTGTCTTCGTTTAACTTTAAAGGTAAAGCTATTGGAATCGCCAAATTCATTAAACTCAAACATTTAAATAAAGATCACGCAAAAGAGCATGAGCATCACGGACATACCTGTTCTCATTCATCTTTTGATCCTCATTTTTGGCTTGATGTTGAGAATATGAAAGATGCTGCAAACATTATGACCTATGAGTTTATTCGATTAGAGCCCAAACATAAGCTTCTTTATCTTGGCAATAGAAACAAATATACTCAGATGCTAGATAGCTTAGATGCTGCGTATAAAAAAGGCTTAAAAAACTGTGAGCTTAATACAATCATTACAAACCATAACGCTTTTTCGTATTTAAGTGACAAATATGATTTTAATGTAAGTGCTCTTAAAGGTTTGTCTCCAGATGCCCAGTCTGCTCCAAAAGATATGATTAGAATTATTGAGGCAATAGAAAAATATAAAACGCCCGTTGTCTTTTTTGAGGATTTTTCAAACGCTAAATCTATGCAAACTTTAGCAAGACAGGCAAATGTAAAAATAGACAGTCTTCATACCTTAGGAAATGTCACTAAAGATGATGTAGAGCATAAACGAACATACGAAGACATAATGTTGAGTAATTTAGAAAAAATCACTAAGGCTCTTGTTTGTCAATAAATTTTAAAACACCTATCTTTGATGTTAAAAACTTAAACTTCAAAGTAAGAGGACAAAGTATACTTTCGCATATTTCTTTAGAAATATTTTCCGCAGAGTATATCGCGATTATCGGTCCAAATGGTGGAGGAAAAACGACACTTATTCGTATGCTCTTAGGTCTAGATAAACCAAGTAGTGGAGAGATTAGGCTTTTTGGTAAAAAACTACAAAATTTTAAAGACTGGAATAAGATAGGTTTTGTTCCACAGCGTGCTTCGCATGTAGACCAAAATTTCCCAGCAACTGCCTTAGATATTGTAAAAATGGGACGCGTTTCTAAAAGAAAATTTTTCTCTAAAGAAACACAAGAAGATAAAGATGCTGTACATGACGCTATGAACAAGATGGGTATTCTTGATTTGCAAGAGCGAATGGTTGGCGCACTCTCAGGAGGACAACGCCAACGCGTGATGATTGCAAGAGCGCTTGCCTCTAAACCTGAGATTTTGATTTTAGATGAACCAAACACGGGTGTCGATACTGTATCTCAGCAAAACTTTTATGCACTTCTTAAAAGATTAAATAAAGAAGAAAATATGACCATTGTATTTATTACGCATGATATTGGAGTAATAGCAGACGATATAGGCAGATTATTTACAATAAATCAAAAAGCGACTATTTGTAACGACCCTAAAGAAGCGATTTCATGTAAAGAGATGAGTGAACTCTATGGCATCTCTGCGCATCTAGTACATAACCATAAGCACGAGCACTAAATGTTTGATATATTCCAATACGAATTTATGCAAAGAGCTTTTGTAGCAGGTATATTTATAGCTGTGTTAGCATCTGTGAGTGGAACCTTTGTAGTTCTTAAACGCTATTCTATGATTAGTGAAACATTAGCACACTCAGCACTTGTTGGAGTTGCTGTAGGTTTAGTTGCAGGTTGGAACCCTTTATGGATAGCTGTTGTAGTATCGGTACTTTCGGCGTGGCTCATAGAATACTTACGAAGTGCTTTTTCCCTGTACTCAGACTCTGTTTTAGCCATTTTATTATCAGGTTCTTTAGCGATTGCTGTAATTATAGTATCGCTTGGAGGCGAGTTTAACAGCTCACTCTTTTCTTACCTTTTTGGTTCTATTCTTTCTGTAAGTAATGAAGATATTTATGCGATATTTGTTTTTGGAATCATAGCACTTTGTCTTTTGTTGTTCTTTTGGAGGGAGTTTTATTTTATCGCGTATGATGAAGAAGTCGCACAAACAAGTGGCATAAAAGTAAAACTGCTTAACTACCTTCTTGTGACGATAGTAGCGATAATCATAGCCTTATCTATTAGAATTATAGGAACGCTGCTTATTGGTGCTTTAATGGTCATTCCTACTGTTGCTGCCTTGCAGTTTCGTGTAGGTTTTATGAAAACCTCAATGCTCTCCCTTTTCTTCGCAGTGTTTAGCGTAGTAATAGGTATGACTTTCTCTTTTTATTTTTCACTACCCTCAGGTGCAACGATAGTCCTCAGCGTATTAAGTATTTTTATCCTTTCTCTTATAATCAATAAAAAATGAAAATAAGTTCGGAGTTTTCTAAATATGCCTCGGGATATAATACTTACAATATCATTCAAAAAAAAGTTATTGATAAGTTACTAAGAAAACTTACAATGCATCCAAAAAATATTCTTGATTTAGGTTGTGGCAACGGAGCTTTAGTACAAGCAATTGACTGGGAATATAAACATTTTGTAGGAGTAGACTTTGCTCATGGAATGTTAGACTTGCATCCAAAATCAGAAAAAATAGAATGCATAAATGGTGATTTTAACAAAAAAGAATTATTTGATAATCTTTATTCACACAAGTTTGAACATATATTTTCAGCATCTGCACTCCAATGGGCAAGTAATCTTGATGAGGTCTTTGTAAATATAAAAAGTCTTAATGCTCCTGTATCTCTAGCAATCTTTACATCAGGAACTTTTAAGACTCTAAATAAAACTGCAAAATTAGAGCCCTTATTAAAAGATGCTTCTAGTATTAAAAAATTAGCAGAAAAATATTTTGATGCTTATTTTGAAGTTATGCAGTATAAGTTAGAGTTTGATTCTGTTCGAGAAATGTTTCGTTACATTAAAAAAAGTGGTGTAAGCGGGGGAAGAAAAGTATTGGATTATAAACAAACAAAGAAGTTAATGAAAGAATACCCTTTAACTTACTTAGAGTTTGAGATTGTGTTTATTAGATCTTTCACCCAGTAAGACTGAGTGAAAAGCATTTTTAGTCGTCGTTATTACCGAATATTCCAAATAATTGAAGTAATGCAGTAAAGATATTTAAGAAATCTAAATAAAGTGCGATTGCACCATCAATAGGCGTTTCATAAGCACCTTTCATAATGTTTTGAGTATCATAAATAACTAAGATACTAAATAAAATAACAACAGCACCGGAAATAATAACATGAAGCATTGGATTACCAATAAATATGTTAAGTACAGAAAAACCAATGATAACAAAAAGAGCTATCATAAGCGGTTTTGTATATCCAGTAAAGTCTTTAGTCGTTTTAATAGCATAAAAACTCATAGCACCAAAAACAACTGATGTCATTGCAAAAGCATTCCCGATAATGCTAGCACCGCCAGCCATACCAAGTGTACGCGCTAAAAGAGGAGCTAACATAAGTCCTGTCATAAATACAAAGCCAAACATTACAAGAAGATTAATCCCTGGTTTATGTTTAACGAACTGTAAACCTATGAGTAAACCTATCTCTAAGGCAAATAGTGGCCAAAAATAAGCATGAATTGTAGCAGCCATCGGAACACCAACATAAGCACCGACAGCACCAGCCATCATAGATGCAGCAAAAAGTTTATACGTTTCTTTAACAAAAGATATTATTTGTGAGTCGCTCTTTGAAGCAGACTCGTATGCAGAAGAACCTTCTCTTGCATAATCACGATCATATAGTCCCATTGAAATCTCCTTAGGGTTAATTTAAAGCGTATTATATAGACAAAGAGTTAATAGAATTGCATAAGAAATTTATCACTATACTATATAGAGTTTATTTTTTGAACTTGAATATAGGAATAAATGATTAAGAAATAAACACTTATTGATGAATTTGTAAATTCCTTTGGCTATCTCTTGACATTAGGTATTAAATCTCC
>JAUZSC010000008.1 GCA_030949825.1 Sulfurimonas sp. | reverse complement strand
GGTAGACGAAGAGTGAAACACTCTTCGTCTAGCTTTTAAATTGATTGATTGTCGATTGTAAGTTGTTTGCAACTTTGACAAGCTCATTAATATCTTTAAATATTTCACTAGCATTTGTACCATTCTCTTGAGATATATTTTTTATATCAGCGATGGAACTGATAATAGAAGTTAATTCTTGTGCCATTACTTCATTGTCTGTTTTAGCTTGGTGTGCGACTTCATTTGACTCTTGCATTGTTGTAGAAGTTATTGAGATTTTATCTTCAACTTCTTGAGAGATATTTGTAAGCTTTTCAATACTTTGAGCATTATTGTTCATTTTGTCACTTACATCGTTTATTGATTGCACAATAGTGCTTACTGTCATATCTATTTCTGTTAAACTTTTTTGTGTTCTCTCTGCAAGTTTACGTACTTCATCAGCAACAACAGCAAAGCCTCGTCCATGTTCTCCTGCTCGTGCTGCTTCTATGGCTGCATTTAAAGCAAGAAGGTTTGTTTGTTCGGCGATGTCTTTAATGACTCCAAGTACATCTTTAACCTGACTTGCATCGTTTTTAAGTTCTGAGAGTTCAAGAGAGAGTTCATTTTCTACTTCTACAAAGGAATGTACTTCGTTTGTAAGTGTAACAAGAGTATCTTGTGCTATTTGTAGATTGCTAGAAGCATTGTCAATCATTGCTTCACTGTCTTTAGCCGTTTGCGATGAACTATTTAAAAGTTCTTGTATGCGTGCTGTTGCATTGGAAGTATCTTCTACTATTTCATTTTCTTTTAATGTCGCTTGCGTAATTACATCACTCGACTTTAAGACTTTTGAAGATATTTCTATATTGCTAATACCAATTTCCTTAACTTCATTAATGGTCTTTTGGACCATATTTATAAAGTTATTGACTTCTTTAGCTGTGTCTCCAAATTCATTTCCATCTTTGAATTTGAGCCTTTTTGTAAGGTCTTTATCCCCCTTTACAAGCTCAGATATTCTAACTTGTAAGGAGTTAAGAGGGCTGAATATTTCTTTACTAAAAAAGATAGCAAAGCTAAGCATAAAAAGAATTAATGCAATAGATAAGGTAATATATAAAATGAACTCAGTTTTTTGAATCTCTTCATCTGTTTTGTCAAGTGATACCACAAGGTCTAAGACACCAAGGACATCACCCTCTTTGGCATTATAATGGCAAGACAAACATCTTCCTTCCGCTATCATAGGGGCTATTCTACGAATTGTATGATGGTTTTTTTCATTGTATTCTAAAAGTGTAGTAGTTTTATTTTTAAGAACATCTATAAGAAGAGGGTCCTTTGTGAAGGCATCCCCATTTGGGTAGATATCTAAAACAAATTTTGATCGGATTATTTCTAAGGAGTCTATCCCTTGGATTGCCTTTGCTTTTTTAAAAGAGTTTTGTATCGTAGTTGCATCACCTGACATCATACTTGATGTCATTGTCTGATGGATGGACTCACTGATGATTGCAAGAGATTGTTCTGTCGTTTTTTTGGACAAAGAGTTAAGTGCATAGGAAAAATAAGTTGAGAGAGCAAAAAACCCTATGATACTAGCTCCTAAAATTGAAACAATGACTTTAGACTTTATAGAAGAGAACATAGTTAATCCTGATAAGGTGGTATTTGTATAATCATATCTAATAAATTCTTAGTTTGTATATAGATAGGTGAAGAATAAGGTAGTTTAATACTAAATGCTTCTTCTAAGGTAATACCCTGCAGGTCTGAAATAAGAGACTTGATAAAACCTGAATGGCTTATTATAAGAATATTATCTAAGCTTTCTTTTAAGACTACTTGTTCAAAATAGTTTTTCACATTTTTTGTATAGAGGCTTATATCTTCTCCATCAAGTGCGTGAATCCATTGCTCAAAGTTTTCATACTTAATTCCAGATGCCTCTATTTCTTCAAAGCTTTTCCCCTCATGGATTCCCCATGATTTTTCTCTTAAAGCAGATGTGTAAACAATTTCGCAGTCTAGCTTAAAAGCATCGAGTGTTTGGCGGGCACGGAGTAAATCAGAGCAATATACTTTGTCAAATTTTTTAAGGGCTAATTTTTCTGCAAGTTCTTTTGCTTGGACTTTTCCATTTTTTGAAAGAACTATGTCTATGTGACCATTGTACTTTCCAATGTGAGATGCAACAACTTCTGCATGGCGTACAAGTGTAATATTCATGAGAAGTTTAGGATGATAATATAGTTCAGAAGTACTAACTCAGTTACTTCAATGATAAATCCATAAGTATCACCACTCAGTCCACCTAAACGGGATGTGAAAAACTTTGCACAGATTAGAAGTGTTAAAATAGCAGGGATGAAGACAAAAATAAAATCAAAACTCAAGGATATGAGTAGCGTAAATAAAAGAGCAACAAAGAGATGAACTTTTGTAAATTCAGCCTTTAAAAGTGCCCCTACACCTTGAGATATATAAGGAAAAAAGTAAATGGCTAAAACAGCATTAAATCGAGAAAGCATTAAAATAACAGGCAGAAGGTAATATGCTTCAAAGTAAATGACAGATGAGAGTTTAAGACTTAGAAAGACAAAGGTAAAGGTCATTCCCATTCCACCAACATGAGCATCTTTCATAACTTCTAATGCCTTTTCCTTAGGTACAAAAAGTCCATCTATAGAATCACTTAGTCCATCAATATGTAAAGCCCCTGTTATAAGAACCCAAAGGCTAAAGATGATGACCCCTAGATGCACACTTGGAAGAAAATCTTGGAGTAAAAAATGTGTAGCCCAAAGAAGTGAGCCTAAGATAAACCCAATGAGAGGGTAAAACATTAGACTCAAACCGTTGATACCTTTAAAAAAGTCGTGTACTTTAAAGAAGGGAAAAATACTTAACATATTAAAGGCGAGGGCAAAGGCTTTAAAGAGATTCATTTTATTTTTACAGGTATTCCTGCGATTGTATTATATACTTCATCGCATCTAGATGCTAAGATTTGAGCAATTCGTCCGTTGATTTCTACGAATTTTCTGACAAGGGCATTATCGCTAACAACACCTTGACTAACATCATTTATAACAAAGACTAGGTTTTGTTTTAGTTTGGAAAGTTTTTCTATTTCTCTCATCATCTCCTCTTCACTTTTCTCATGATAAAGCATATTATTAATCCACATACTCATACATTCAATGAGAACGATAGAAGTTTTATTTTCTAAGGCAGATGCAAGATAAAGTGCTTCCTCAAGCGTTTCAAAAGCATCGCCTCTTTGTTCTTTGTGTCTATGTACTTTGTCCTGCATCTCTTGGTCAAAAAACTCTGTCGTTGCTAGATATAAAGGCTTATTTTTAGAATGTTTGAGTGTATAAATTTCAGCATTTTTGCTTTTGCCTGATTTGATTCCACCTATAAATAAAGCCCTCATCACATCATATACAGTAAAAGTTCTACTGCCTCAAGCACTTCTTGATTTGAGTGTTTATTTGTAGATGCATAGGAAAGTGCCGCTCCTGCTCCAACACCTTCTTTTGCTTCACCCTCATCGTATTTTTTAAGGACTTTTATCTCTGCATCTGCAAAACTAAACTCGGTGTAAATAGCATGAGGTGTATAACTTAAAAGCGAGAGTAGATGCTCGATGTCAGAATGTTTATCGTGCATAACCCAAGCAGTCGTAGCCAGCGTGATGTTATCGGATTTTAAACGCATTAAAACATCTTCTTTGAGTGTGTCGGCGATTAGCAAACATGCTGCCATCTGTGTTCCTCCTGCGAGAACCACATGAAAACGGCGTGAGGCTTCAAGTAAAAAACCTGCACAAAAAAGAAGCATATTATCACTTACGATGCTTAACTTTTCAAAGTTAGTCATGTTTTGGTTTGTAAGACGAATCGCTTGACGCACGGTTTCACTTTTTATAGAATCAGGCGCGTTCAAAAAGCTTGATGAAAAGTCATTTTTACAAGTAAACCCGAGTGCTAAACATGAAGCTGTTGCAGTTGTTGTGCCTGCGGGAGTACTCTCTCCTAAAATCAGATAATTTCCCTTAAGCTCATACTCTCTTCCGTATTTCATGCCCTTTGCAAAAACTTCTTTAGCATTAATGTTGGCACCAGTAGCAATAGAATCTGATGGGGATATAGCGAAATCTTTTAAATTCGTTTGCTGTGGTTTAATGTCCAATCCAAGGTTTAAAATCTCTATATGTGAAAAAGGATTAAGATTGTGAATAGCGCGAGTAATGACGCAAGGACTTGGAATACCGCTTGGAGTCTCAGCAATATTTGGCAAGGAAAATATTTTTTGAGTGCAAAGAAGCTCAGCATCTAAAGTTGGAGTAAGAGGAATATTTCCTGGGATTCCAGCTTGCGTGATAGCTTCTATCTCACATGTTCTTGTAACAGATGCCGCTAGCAAAAAGTCAGCTTTTCCCTCTGGAAGTGTGTCATGTTCTTGCGTAAAAATATTTAATGTTTTCATGATTTTATTTTACCTAAATTTAGCGCTTTAAGTACATCATCTTCTATAATGATTTTTCTCCCTTTTCCGAAAATAGGTTTTTTCTTCATCTTTCCAAAGTATCTTGTATTTCCTCCGAGTTTAACTCCCAATGCTAAAGCCATTGCTGTGATAGGATGCCCAGCATTTGGACTTTCGTGTTTTTTACCATCTTTATAAAAAGCAAATAAGTCTTTTTGTTTTGAGGCAAACATAATAAGAACAGCCGTTAGTCGAGATGGAATGTAGTTCACAGCGTCATCTAAGAGTGCGGCAGCTTTTCCATACTTTTCGTATTTCGCTGTTTTGTAGCCAACCATAGAGTCCATGGTGTTAATAGCCTTGTAAACAATAATCCCAGGAAGTCCAAAAAGTAAAAGGTAAAATATAGGTGCGATAACTCCATCTGAAAGATTTTCAGCATAGGTTTCTATCGCTGCCTTATACACATCACTCTCACTCATTCCTTCGGTATCTCGACTCACTAACATAGAAATATCGTGTTGTTTGTTTGAAGATCTTAGTATATTTTTTACTGCGTCATGTAGCATTCTATGGGCTATAAACATTGAAGCGATAAAAGCCGAAATAAGGATGTTGAAAATACTCGCAAAGTAAGACAAAAACTCTTCGATGAGTAAAGCCACAAAGCCGGTAGTTCCAACTATAAAAAGGACTAAAATAACACCACGAACGATATCTTTTTTATAATAGCGCTCTTCAAAAAATGTAATCATCTCGCCTATTTTAATAACGGGATGCTTAACAAATTTGTACTCACCAAAAAATTTATCAAGAAAATAGGCAATGATTGTGATGAAGATGTTACTCATGAAGTGCCTTTAAAATTTTCTTTATATCAACATGTTTTTCGATATGCCCTGCAAATTCTTTTATTGTTTTCTTTTTGTACTTTTTAAAGTTATAGCCCTTGTATTTTAGATTTATTTGGGAAAATATTTTATAACGCAATGCGTCATTATCAAAAAGTCCATGCACAAAAGTACCGTAAATATTTCCTTTATGTTTAGCCCGTTTTTTTGTGATGCCGTTATGAATTTCATATCCATCAGACATAACTCCAAAAAGATTATACATTCCTTTTTTAACTGTTTTTGTTTCACTAAAAGTTACATCACCTTTAAAAAGAGCAAGACCTTTCGTCTTTTTTTGTGAAGATTCTATAGCGTGAGGATCTAAGATGTTTTTAAAGAGCATTTCATAGCCACCACAAATGCCCAGAAGTGTTTTTTCCTTAGAGCGTAAAATCTTTTTAAAGCCACGCTTTTTGAGCCATTGTAAATCTTCTACAACAAGTTTGCTTCCAGGAAGTATAAGCAGGTCACATGAAGAAACCTCACTAGCATTAGAGATGAAAGAAAGTTCGATTTCTTTATCGTTTATCAGGGGCTCAAAATCTGTAAAATTACTCATATGCGGAAGTTTGATAACTCCAACTTTTATAATAGCCTTGCGTGTATCTTGAACATAATTCATAAGCGACTGAGAATCTTCAAAGCCCAAGTTAAAAGGCTTAAATGGGACAACTCCAAGAACTGGAATTTTAAACTGTTTTTGGATGATTTTAACGCCCTCATCAAAAAGGCTCATATCTCCTTGAAACTTGTTCACAATGACACCTATAACATTCTTACGAAGCTTCTTTGGAAGAAGATTATACACACCATAGATAGAAGCAAACACGCCACCTCTTTGAATATCTGCAACTAAAACAATCTTTGTGTTAAATTCATCAGCAATGTATATGTTAGATAAATCTTTATCCATTAAGTTTAGCTCAACAGGACTACCAGCACCCTCAGCTACGATGCAGTCATAGTCCTTTTGTAAGTTCTTAAAAGCTTTTTTAACATGTGGTTTGAGGAAGTCAATATCACGGTAATACTCCCAAACATTCTTGTTAGCAACACTTTGACCATTGACAATCATATGTGCCTTAGATTTCCCACCAGACTTAAGTAAAATCGGATTCATATCCGGAGATGTTTGAAGCCCAATAGCCTCCGCCGCAAAATACTGAGGTATAGCAATCTCCCCTCCAGCATCTGTAACCTGAGAGTTGTTAGAAACATTTTGTGCTTTGAAGGGCGCGACACTAATTCCACGATGATGTAAAAGATAGGTAATAGCAAAAGAAAGCGTAGACTTCCCTGCATCTGAACTTGTTCCGAATATACTTAGGTTTTTCATATTAATTACTCTCTTTAAAAATAGTATTCATATAGTTCTCTATAAGCTCTTTTTTAAAATGTCTTATCGTTTTTATGTCTTCTTTTATGTCGATATTTGGCATATGCTCTTGAATGAGTCTTGTGACTAACTTGCTTTGTTGCATGTCCCTGGTATGTTTTATGTAGTCCCTGTCTTCTTGAGATGAGAGCCAGTTTTTATAGATGCTAAATTCCAGTGGATGGACTGTTGTCATAAATGCACATTTTCCATTGTCGCCTACAATGAGTTCTTTAAATAGTCTTGAATTTTCTAGCCATTGCATGCCTTTCATAGCTAAAGGCATTACATCTTCAAAAAGATTGTCTTTGAAACTTTCTTGTTTTACAGAATCAGACATAGGGTTTATGAGTTCTATCCATACCCCGTCATTGTTTATAAATCTATACGATGCTTCCTTGCTTTTTTCAAAACTAGAGTCAATGCTTTGAAGTAACTCATGTGCATTTTTTGTAGTCATTATTTCGTTGAAAATAAATGAGATTCCTTTGTCTTTGCGATTTAAAAGGTCAATATCTCTTGTTGCTAAATGTTCTTGTTCTATTGCTACACCGCATCTTGCTTCATAAGCGAATAATGCGTTTGTCCCTATGGCTATGACTTTATTATCTAATCCTAGTTCATTTATTTTTGCAAAGATTGCTATGAGTTCTTTAGGTGTTCGTGTTATACCCTCGATTTTATTAAGTTTCTCTTCTTTATTAAGTTTTTGTTTGAGCGCAGAGAGTCTTTCTTTTACTTTTAGTTTTGAGTTTTCAAAGTCTAATCGAATGTGTTCCATTTCTTGGCTTCTTCTTCCAAGATATTCTCGTTTGCCACTTTTGAGGTGTTGTTTGGCCAGTAGCTCATAGCCATCTTTATGTTTTTGCCAAAGCATTTTATAACGGAAGCGAAGATTATAGTTATTGAGCGCATCAACATAGCTTGCATAAAGCATTTTTGCATTTGTTCGTTGTTTGATTTGGGCATCATTATATGGAAGAAATAGAAAAGACATTATAGCTCATTTTTAAATTTTACTTAAAGTATACCCATTTTTTTACTCAATAACAATAATAGGTATATTTTTATATTCATTTAATATTAAGTCTTGGAATGCTTTTTTTAATCTGTCATGTTTATAGACATCTTTAACTCCAAAGCGTAAATATTCGTCACTTAGAAAGTCGAAACTTCCGCATGTTCTGAGAAGAATTTTGTGTTCTAAGAGATGCTTAAAAATCTCTTTTGCATGTTTGGATTTTACTAAAATAAAGTTAGAATCACTTGCATATATTTTAGAAAACAATCCAGTGTTTTCTAAAATCAAAAGAAACTCTTTTTTATGCATCTTATGAAGATTTTTACTACGCTTATCGAAGCTAGCATCTAGTAGTCTTTGTCTTAGAAACGCAGCATCAAAAGAAGAGAGGTTCCATAAAGGAGCTTGAAGTTTTTTTATGTTTTTCTTATGAGAAAAAATCGCACCGATACGAACACCTGCACAGCTGTAAAACTTAGAAAAAGACTGGATGATATAAAGTTTTTTATAGTTGTTTATCTGACTTCTTAAAGAGTCTAGATTTTCAAACTCTAAAAATGATTCATCTATAATAATTGTACAGTTTTGTTGCATCCAGTATATAAAGAGTTTTTTCAAATCATAATACTTTCCATCAGGTGTAGAAGGGTTTACAAAGACGATAGTTGAGCCTTTTTTTATCTTTGTATCGATCTTTTTAAAACGATTTATTTTAATGATTTCACTTTTTGAGGGTACTGCTTTTTCATACTCTCCATACAAAGGAGCATAAAGATAAACCCTCTTAGATGCTAAGGATTTAAAGAGTTCATAAATGGCAGAAGTTGCACCATTGTAAAGCGCGATTTGGCTTCTTTTAATGTTGTATTTAGTACTTATAGACTTTTTTAAATCTTTGTAAGAACTATCGCTATAACGAGCTAGCATCTGCTGTGTTAGTGTTATATCTATCTTAGGTTGGTAGCTATTAATGTTGGAAGAAAAATCTAGAATCTCATCAGGGCTACACTTGAGTTCCTTTGCATATTTATAGATGTTAGCCCCATGTTTCATCTGAGTAATTCTTTTGCTCTAAGCGTATTTTTGTAAGTGTAGACTCTTTTTAAGGCATAAAAGTGAGCAGCGATTTTCATTTTTTCTTTTACGACTTTTTTAGTAAGTTTTTTTGGAGCGTGTTGGTTGTAGGCATTTAAAAAGATATTTATAAAGTAATCATGATGCGTACGAGCATCAAAGCCAACAAGTGTGACTGCAGCGTCAAAGCTAAGTGTCCCACAAGAGCTGTCAATAAAATCAATAACACCAACTTTTTTGTGATTAAAAATAGTGTTATCTTTAAAAATATCTCCATGAATGAGCACTGCATCTTCATGTGAAAAGTGTTTGAGAAATTCAAACTTTTTGTAGTAAGAAAAGTGATGGAGTTTTGTATACTTTAAAGCATCTGTAACCTCGTCTTCAATCATTACATTTGAGTCACAAATATTTTTTGAAGTTGCACAGTGGAGTTTGGCTAAAAACCTCGCAACTGCTTGAATATGGTAGCTTTTAATTGTCCTGGGTTGTTCACCTGTGAGCCTTGTATATAGATGCCATCCATCATTTTTCCCAAGGCATAAGGGAACATTTAATCCAGCTGAGTTTAGTTGCTTTAAAAGTTGTGCATCTAAAACTATTTTTCTTGGAATATTTCTTTCATATTTTTTTAAAATGTAGCTTGCAGTTTTTGTATAAACGATGTAGGTTGTGTCTATAATTCCTGAAGAGGTGGGTAAAATCTTTATAAATCCGTAACTAGGAAAGATTTTTTTTAAGTCCTCAAGCGAGAGTATAGTTTTTACGCCCATTTACAGAGAGCACTCTTTCATGCATACTCTCCAGTCTAAATCAAAATGTTTTTCAACATAAGCTTTGTGATGGGGAACGCCACATTTTGAGCAGTCTTGATGGATTTTTTCGCCATAAACGCCTTGCCTTCCATCTTTAGACTCTATGTTACAAACGCTAAATTGAGTTTTACTATCAACTTGTTTAATTCCCTCATCATTAAAACGAAAGTTAGGGCAAGAACAAAGATAACAGTTGAGTGATTCCATATCGTGGCATTTTTTATTATCTTTGTAAAGAGGACAAAAGTCTTTTTCATTTTTTACCATGCTATCAAAATCAAAATACGAAATTATTTGGCTCTTTGTATATTTCTTTTCTATAAGTTTATCGAGAATTTTTTTATGTTTTAAAGCATGTTTTTCAAACCAATCAGTATAGCCCACGGTAAAACCTTTTACTTTTTTACGAATTATTGCATAAATTAGCTATAATCCAATTAATATATCTAGACATAGAAAATAAACTTAAGGAATTACAGTGCATATAGAAGCAGGAATAGTAGACGCAGCTAAAATAGGTCTTTCATACGCAACAGCAGGTGCTGCACTTTTAGTAGCAGCAAAATTGTCTTATGAGAATATTAAAGAGAGTAATCTTCTCTCATTTATAATCAAAGGAATTATCTCAACGCTTAGCGTTTTTGTATTTTTTCAAGTCTTTCCACATTACGCAGTTGGGGTATCTGAAGTACATTTAATCATGGGTTCAACACTTTTCTTACTTTTTGGAACAGCTCCCGCTATGATTGGTTTAGCCCTTGGTCTTTTAATTCAAGGATTATTTTTTGCACCATTTGATTTACCACAGTATGGAATGAATGTTACTTCATTGCTTGTTCCTCTTGTTGGAATCGCCTATTTAGCGAAAAAAGTGCTTCCTCAAGATGTGGCATATACGGAACTCAAATACAGAGATGTTCTTAAGCTTTCAACTGCATATCAAGCAGGGATTGTTACTTGGGTTGCTTTTTGGGCTTTTTACGGACAGGGATTTGGTGCAGAAAATATTGCTGCAGTACTTAGTTTTGGAAGTGCGTACATGTTAGTAATTCTTATAGAACCATTAGCTGACTTAGCTATTTTAGCATTTGCTAAATCTTTAAAAGATACATTCTCAAAAACAAATCTAGTAAGTCAAAGACTTTATAATAAAGCCTAAGACCAGGGCTTTAAAGCCCTAGTTTTTTTATCTCTACTTCTATATTATCTCTAAATATTTTTCTTACATTTTTTTGACCAAGCAGGTTGAATTTTGAACTTTCATCGAGCGATGGAGTTATACTACAAGTACAATACTCATTAATTTCTTCACTAATTTCTATCATATCTTTAAAGTAGTGGTTACCACTTACAAGAAGCATAGGAACAACCTGAACTTTTAAAAGAGGATTTCGTTCTTTTCTTTTTAAAATTTCTTTTTTGATTACATCTTTAAGTGCATAAAAAGGAAATTCACCCTCGAGTGAGCATGTTAAATTATTTTCATCTATCATTTTTAAAAAGTCTGAAGCATAAGAGACAGACTCTAAACCTCTAAGATTTAAAACGGGCACACCATGAATAACATAGAGGTTTACAATATCTGGATTTTCTTTACGAATCGTTTCATCAAGGTCTTTAAGATAGAGTGACGTTTCTTTAGTTTTTTGTAAAAGAGGGTTTGTGTAGCGAATATTTGCAAGTGAAAACTTTTTAAAGCCTTTTACCATTCGGATGAGTACTTCGTGTTCATCTGTTGGAAATATATTTACAGAAACGACAATGTATCGTTTATAGCCCTCCATATCAACATCTGCCATCACCTGAGGAAGATTTTTATAGACTTTACCCTCTTTTGCTAATGCTTTGATAACCATCTTTGAAGAGAATGCTGTAAAGACAGGAATTTCTGAAAACTCATCTTGTATGTACTTTTCAAACTTGAAATATTTTTCTTGTTCAATCACTGAACCAAAACAAGAAAGAATTATTGCTGTACCTTTGTTATAATGTCTGTATCGTTTCATTAAAAGATTCACTTATATTAAAATTTTTTAGATTATAGAGAAAAAACTTGAAAAAAGCATTAATCATTTCAGCAGTAGCATCAAACCAAGGCAAAACTTTACTAACAATGGCACTTTTGAACCATTTTAAAACAAAGGTTCGTCCCTACAAAATAGGTCCTGACTTTATAGACCCACAATTTCATGAAAAAGTAGCATCGTACCCCTCTGTAAACCTTGATGGTTTTATGATGAATAAAGAGCAGTTAGAATGGATTTTTACAAAATACTTAGATAGAGATGTTGCTATTTGCGAGGGCGTAATGGGCTTTTACGATGGTATGGATAAGGGAGCGAGTGCTTATAATGTTGCTAAGATTTTAGATATTCCTACGCTCTTAATCCTCGATGCAAGCGGAAGTTATATTACTATCGCAGCTATTTTAAAAGGGATGATTACATTCCGTGATGATAACACGATAAAAGCAGTGGTTTTAAATAAAATATCTTCAAAAATGCATTTTGATTTGGTGAAAAAACATATAGAATTAGAATGTGAGGGAATAGTAGTAGTTGGTTGGATACAAAAAAATCTTCCATCTATTAGTTCGCGTCATTTAGGACTTGACTTAGAAGTTTTAGACACATATGAACTGCAAAGTATCGCTCAAGAAGTTTTAAAAAATATAGATATGCAGCTTTTAGAAAGTATTATGGACATAGATTTTGTAGCATCTCAAAAGTATCCATTTAAAGCGCTAGTCAAAAAAGATGAGAAATGTATTTTGGTAAAAGATAAGAACTTTTCTTTTATGTACCATGACAATATTGAGTATTTAAAAGAGATTTACCGTGAAGTGATTATAATTGATTCTACAAAAGATGAAGCCATCCAAGTAGATGCTGATATTGTAATACTTGGTGGTGGTTATGTTGAGACAGATGAGAGTTACACACGAATAAAAGACTCTTTTGTGTTTAAAGCCTCTCTTGTAGCCCATGCAAATAAAAATAAACATATTTATGCAGAATGTGCAGGACTTATATATTTGGGTAAAAAAATAGATGATAAAGAGATGAGTGGAATTTTAGATATAGAGTTTAAACTAGGAAGTAAACGGGAGCGTCTTGGCTACTATAAGGCAATTGACTTCCAAAGCAATGAGATTACACTTGGTCATGCTTTTCATTATTCATACATTACTCACGCGCCAAAAGCGGATATAGCCTTATACAAAATTTCTCAAAAAAACATGAAAGATGGGGGATACAAAAAAGGCAATATTATTGGAACGTATCTTCACAGTATGTGGAGAGTTTCTTTTTAAAAAGTATCTTAAGGCTTAAAAAAGACACAGTCCTTGAAAGTTTTTTCCTTTTCCCAAGCCAAGGTTTTAAGTTCGGGTTCTTCAAAAAACTCGTCTACAAAGCCAAGACAAAGGTAGGCTATAAGTTTAGTGTTTTTTGGTGCATCTATCGTTTGGAGAACTTTCTTCTCATCTAAAATACTTACCCAGCCAAGACCAATATTTAAGGCTCTTGCCATCAGCCACATGTTTTGAATGGCACAAACCACACTGTATTCTCCAGCTTTTTTCATACTTGTCATGCCTAAAATATCATCTTGAGTTTCTTCGTAAAGCACAGCAATATTTATAGGTGCATCTTTAATACCTTCGAGTTTGAGATTTTTGTAATCTTTTTTGTCTTGAAATATTTTCTTTGCTTTGATGTTCTCTTCTGAAAAGTTTTGAAAAACCTCTTCTTTTATTTTTTTATTTTTAATGACAATAAACTTCCATGGTTGTGAATAACCAACCGAGGGAGCGGTAAGTCCTGCATCTAAAATAAGACGAAGTGTAGCATCTTCAATCTTAGTGCCTAAAAAGTGATTACCGCGTACATCACGCCTATTTTTCATAATGTTAAGTAATGTTTTTGTATCATTTGTATTAAATTTCATACGCAATTATAACTTAATAATTATTTGATATAATCAGTATAAAAAAGAGATAAAGCTATGAATTTTGAACTACTTGAACCACCTATAAATATTGGAGATGAAATTTCATTAAAGTCTTTTGAAATGATTCACGCAGAAGCTATAAACTATAAAGGATTTCATAAGTTTGATAAAGAACAACAAGCAATAGTAGAAAGATTAATTCATACTACTACATGTTTTGATCAAGTTATTGACAATATGTACTTTTCTAAAAATTCTATAACAAAACTTAAAGAACTTTTACAGAGAAAGGCAAAACTTATAGTAGACACAAACATGATTCGAGCAGGTTTGAGTAAGTTTTACTTGGAAAAGTATGAAAATGAAGTTATTTGTTATGTAAATGAGTCAGAAGTTTTTGAGATGGCAAAGAAAAATAAAACGACGCGTTCATATGCAGCAGTACAGTTAGCCATAGAAAAATTTCGTGATGAGCCTTTGGTTTTGGCTTGTGGAAATGCTCCAACTTTTATTTATGCAGCGATAAATGCACTTATCGAGAAAAAGATAAATCTTGACAATGTAGTGCTTCTCCTTTTCCCAGTGGGTTTTGTAAATGTTGTAGAGTCAAAACTGTATGGAAAGAAATTTTTAGAAGAGTTTAACGGGGAGGGTATGATTCTTGAAGGTCGCTACGGGGCATCTACGATGATAGTTGCTTCGCTTCACGCAGCATACAGACTCATAAAAGATTATGATACTGAATTTGGAAAATACAATGGCAAGTAGTTTAACAAATTCTCATGCGAGCTCTCAATACGGGAGTAACCCAGTCAAAGAGGGAGAAGTACGCTTAAATGAAATGGGCAGCGAGGTTGTTGAGGGCTACACATGTAAACCAAAAGATTATGACCCAAATCGTGCAATAATGCACTATAAATCATTACTTCTTTTATGCGATGATGAGCGTTGTGGTAAGGCAGGTAAAGATAATAGAGCTACACACTTACGAGAGATTATTAAAGATATGGGACTTAACAAGGGTAAAAATCGTATTAAAATCAGTAGAACTGGATGTTATGGGGCATGTCGCTACCGACAAGTATGTCAGATTACTGAAAATACACAAGTGAATGGAAATCCAAAAAATAATGCACTTTGGTTAAAACATACACATAAGTTTTCTGATGAGCAATGGAGAGAAATTTTTAAACTTTTAAGTGAAAATGAAACTTTGACGGAAGTTCTTGGAGAAGAAAACTTTATAGCGATGAAAGTTTACGAGTAAAATGCAAAAAGAGCTTCGCAGTGGATTCACTACAGGTACACACGCGACAGCTATTTTTGGTGCTGTTTTAAAGAGCTATTTGGATGAAGAAATACTTAGTACTATTGGAGTTTTTTTACCTAAGGGCGACTGTGTAGATATTGATGTGAAGCATATTGCTAAAAATCATTTTAGCACAATTAAAGTAGATAATGATGATTTAGATGTTACAAAAGGTTGTTGTATAGAAGCGGAACTATTCTTAAGTACTCCCCAAAACCTTAAAGTTCAAACTCCTTCTTTTTTTAAAGTACAAAACACAAGTTTTTTTATCTATGCTGGAGATGGGGTGGGTGTTGTGACAAAAAAAGGACTTAAAATAAGTCCTTCTTTTCCTGCTATTAATCCTGTGCCTTTAGAGATGATGCAAGAAATAGCATCTATCATAAAAGATGAAGAGAAACGAGAATTACATATTGTGATTGGTGTTGTCAATGGGCAAGAAATCGCAAAACAAACAGCAAATGAAAAAGTTGGAGTCTTAGGTGGCATCTCGATTTTGGGAACAAGGGGAATTGTGAAGCCTATTTCCGCAGATGCTTATCTGGACTCTATAGAAACTGAAATAAAAGTAGCAGATGCAAATACTATTGAAAATATTGTTTTTACACTCGGCAACACTTCTCATGATTATGCTTTAAAGCATTTTGAAGAACTTGAAGTTGTTGAGGTTGGAAACTTTGTGTACGAAGCCTCTCAAAAATTAAAAGGTACACACTTTAAAAAGATGACCTTTATTTGTGGAGTTGGTAAAATGTGTAAAATCGCACAAGGCTGTAAAAATACACATAATCGCTTTGGCTCGATAGATTTTGATGAGGTGAAACTTTGGTTAAAACAAGAACTTGAAATAGATTTCTATAGTGAGGAGTTCGCAACTTTAAAAGCAGTCTTATTAAAATTGAGTGATGAACAAAGTAAACTCTTTATTAGCTTTTTGGGGTATAAATCTAGTGAGCGTTTTAAAGAGTGGTTTGAAGAACTCAATGTCACAGTAAGAGAGATAGAAATTATTACGCTTTACGCTAAAGAAGCAATACAAAGGAATCTAAAATGGTAACAATTGCAGGCTCAGGAATGGGCGCATATAATTTTGACAAAATAGATTTGAATTTTAATGATTATGAGATGATTTTTTGTGACCAAAATTTTGAAACTGATTTGACTAATGTCGTAAAGGCAAGTTTTAAAGTTGTAAAAGAAGCGATACTTGAAAATCTAAATAAAGAAATTCTTTATATCGTAAGTGGCTCACCTACATTTTTCTCAGGTGCAATCCTTATTTTAAATGTACTTAAACGTGAAAACATAGCGTATAAAGTTATAGATAATACTTCATCTTTAAACTATATGTTAGCGCACGAGGGTGTCTCTCTTGTTAAAACAGGGATAGTAACCCTTCATGGAAAAACAGATATTGATTTACAAAATCTTTTAACAAAGGACTATACTTTTATTATTTGTGACGCAGACACTCCAAGATTATTACAAGAGGCAATGCATTATTTAAACGAAGAAGATTTTACTATAAGACTAGGCGAACAGTTTGGATACGAAGATGAAACTTTTTCAAATACTAGCCTTAAGAAGATGCTAGAAAATCCTCCAAAAATGCCGTATTGTCTTCTTTTAAAAAGAAACTATAAAACACTTCCAAATATTTCGAGTGAAGATTCTATTGAACATGAAAATGGAATGATTACAAAACAATATAAACGCCATGTATCTTTACAAAACTTAGATTTACAGCCAAATATGCTTTTATGGGATGTAGGTGCTGGAAGTGGATCTGTAAGTATAGATGGATATAAAAGGTACAAGGTAAAAACAATACTTTTTGAAAAAAATGAAAAACGTACAAAAATGATAGAAAATTCTCTTAAAGCACACAAAGTCTTAAGCACGAAACTCTACATAGGGGAAGCAAGCATAGATTATAAAAAAGAAACAAGTACTCCACAAAGAATTTTTGTTGGCGGTGGAGGGGATAAGGTGATTAGTGAAATAGATTATCTCTACTCACGTTTAGCTGATGATGGAATAATGGTCGCAAATTTTGTAACGCTTCAGCATCTCACAACAGCTATAAATACGCTTAAAAAAGCAGCAATAAAGTTTGATATAAAAAGCATTTCACTCACAACGTATAAAATGAGTTTACTTATGCCCGAACCTGAAAGAGTCATGCACCAGATAATTGTTAAAAAGGAATCAAATGGTTAAATTTGTAGGTGCTGGTCCAGGAGATCCTGAGCTTATTACCGTAAAGGGACAAAAAGCTTTGTACGATGCCGAGGTTGTTTTATATACAGGCTCATTAGTTCCTAAAGAACTTTTGACTTGGTGTAAAGAAGGTACGCTTATTGAAAATTCTGCTGATATGGATTATGAAGATATCTTTTCTTTCATTCAAGAACATTCTAAGAAGAAATTTGTACGACTTCATACGGGTGACTCTTCTTTATTTTCTACAACTGCAAAGCAGGTAGAATTTTTAAATGAAAATAATATTGAGTATGAAGTAATCCCTGGTGTTACAGCTGCTTTTGGAGCTGCGGCTTCTGTTGGAGTTGAGTATACCATTCCTGGAGTATCGCAAACTTTAATTATCTCACGGGTTGAGGGTAGAACTCCTAATCCTGAAAGTTTAGAGCAATTACTTTCAAATAAAAACTCTTCTTTCGCTTTTTATCTTTCTATAACATTACTTAAAAAGTTAAAAGATACCGCCTATAAGCTAGGTTATGCAAAAAAATACTCCATGCTGGGTGATTGAGAAAGCATCATGGCCAGAAGAAATGGTATATAAATCAGACATAGATTCTATACAAGAGCAGGTTTCACATATCAAAGGGGTGGCTTTGATTCTTTTTGGAGATTATCTACATCAACAAGCTAAAGTAGAGTCGCATCTTTATGCAAAAAAATACAAAGAAGAAAGGTTAAAAAAATGAAAATAGCGATAGCAACAATAAATAAACCTAGTTTAGAATCAGCAAAGAAATTATTACCAGTTTTAAAAAATCATGAATGTACTGTGTTTAATAAATCTGAGGAAGCAGATGGCTTTGTGATTTTTAATAAGGTGGATGATATTATGCCAACAGCTTGGGCTGAGTTTGATGCGATAATCTTTATTATGGCTACGGGGGCTGTTATACGAAAAATAGCACCGCATTTAAAAGATAAGGCAACGGATCCTGCGGTTATAATTATGACGCTTGACTTAAAAAGGATTATACCTCTTTTATCTGGTCACTTGGGTGGAGCAAATGAGTTGGCAGTTGAAATTTCAAATACACTTCCTGAGTGTGTAAACTTTGTTACCACAGCATCTGATCAGATAAAAGTTTTAGCATTTGATATGTTTGCAAAAAAAATGGGCTATAAAATAAGCAACTTAAAATCATTAGCAGAAGTAGCCAACAGAATTATAAATCAAGAAATAGTGCAAGTAGTATCCTATCCTCCAACTATAAAAGAGTTAAAAGCTTTTGAAGGTTATAAAGATGGCAGTATCAAGTTTGTAAGTCCGGATAAGATGGAAGATTTTGATGTAGAGATTCCAACAGTTTATATAGTTCCGCAAAGGATTGCTACTCAGTCCATGCAGATTCATCCATCTGAAATTTGTCTTGGTTTAGGTATGAATAGAGGTACTTCCAAAGAAGAAATAGACAGTTCTGTGAAAAGGTTTTGTTTTGAGCAAGGCTTAGATTTAGAATTTGTGACATGTTTAGCAAGTTTTAATGCAAAATCTGATGAAGTAGGACTTTTAGAGTATTCAAAAATGTCGAAAAAAGAATTAAAGTTCTTCGATGAAACACAAATAAATGCCTTAGAAGAAAATTTTTCACCCTCGCAGGCAACAAAGTTTTTTAATATCAAAGGTGTTTCAGAACCAGCATCTTTACTCGCAAGTAAAAACAAAACACTTTTTTTAAGTAAAAGAATTTATGGCAATGTAACGATTGCCGCATCATTTTAAAGGAATATCAATGGGAAAATTAACATTAGTATCAACAGGTGCAGGAGGTAGTCGTTACCTTACAAATGAAGCGAGAGCTGCTATAGAAGAGGCTGATTTAATCGTTGCGTATACGAAGTATGCAAAAGATTTAGCAGATGTTATTGGAGATAGAGAAGTATTTACAACTCCAATGACAAAAGAGATAGAGAGAGTTTCTCATGCAGTAGAGAGCGCCAAAGAGGGCAAGACAGTTGCTCTTGTATCCAATGGAGATGCTAATGTTTACGCAATGGGTTCTCTTGTTGTAGAACTGATTGATGTAAATGATTATTGGGATAGTATCGAGTATAAGTCTTTACCTGGAATTACATCAGTATTAGCACTTGCATCTGAGGTAGGTGCTCCACTTTCACAAGACTTTTGTCTTATCTCGCTTTCAGATAGATTAACAGATGCTGCCTTAATTCAAAAGAGGATTAAGCTTTCTTTAGAATGTGATTTTGTGATTTCTATTTATAATCCAAAGAGTAAAAGTCGTCTAGAACCCTACCGTGGAATGCTTGAAAAATTGGCTAATATGGTAGAAGATACTAGAATTATAGTGATTGCAAGAGATTTAGGACGCCCTGATCAGTTTATAAAAATTGTAAGTGCTGAAGAACTTATAGAAGCCGGTGTAGAAAATACAGATGTAAATATGTCAACAACACTTCTCATTGGAAACTCAACAACAAAATTTACAAAAGATGGAAGAGTTTTAACACCAAGAGGCTACTTAAATAAGTATGAACTTAGTGGTGAGAAAAAAGAAAACTGGAAAAAAATTAACTAATCTCGCTTCGCAAATTTAAGAAAAAGGGTCATATATTTTTTCACTTTTTCTATTTTAAATGGAGTGATTTTTTCATTCTCTAGGTTCATATTTTCAAAGGTGTAAAAATCACCTTCTCCTAATTCTTTTGTGTCCATTCCAATTTTAGGACGCATAAGAATTTCTGTTGTTTTTACATCGCTTCTTGGATTTATTGGTCGTATAAACAGTTGTTCATCACCAAGGCATAAAGGCTTTTGAA
Organism: Sulfurimonas sp.; assembly: GCA_030949825.1. Classification (GTDB taxonomy): domain Bacteria; phylum Campylobacterota; class Campylobacteria; order Campylobacterales; family Sulfurimonadaceae; genus Sulfurimonas. Next base: position 280,987 of record JAUZSC010000008.1, on the reverse strand, counting down.
CCCTTGCTGAAGCGGCACTAAATGAAGTTACACCGGCAATGATTTCGCAATGGGAGTAGAGTGTTTTATCTCTCTCTTTTAGGATGTCTAAAAGATAATAAATACTTGAATAAATCGCAGCATCTCCAAGTGTTACAAAACAAATAGTGTCATATTTTTTAGACGATTCTATAAGGATGTTTGCCTCATTTATCCAGTCCTGCTTATCAAAGTTCATAGGAGAATAAACAGGGATTATTACTTTTTCAATATCAAGTAACTTGAGAGCATCCGTGACAATTTTATGTGAGATTGATTTTGCAAATGTATTGTCCTTACTTTTTGTAGGGACACAAATCGCGTCACAGTTTTTAAAAGCATTTAATGCTTTTAGAGTAAGAAGTTCAACATCGCCTGGTCCTAAAGAAACCATGTATAGTTTTTGATTCATAGTGTTATTTTAGCGTATTTATGAGGATTAAATACTTTAATTACTTTTTGCACTCTTTGAAATGATAAGATATATAAAAAATGGAGCGCCAATAAGTGCGGTTACAATCCCAATAGGCAGTTCACTCTGGGTTGCAAGTGCGCGTGTGATTAAATCACAGACAACAAGAAAAAATCCACCAAAAAGTGTAGTTTGTATGATTCTCTTGTTAAGCGTAGTTGGATAGATTTTAGCAACGATATGAGGGATGATAAGCCCAATAAAACCGATAGGACCACTGATACTAACGAGTGTTCCAATTCCAAAAGAAGAAACTATGAGTAAAAAGAGTGTAACTCTTTTGGTGTCAATGCCTTTGAGCGTGGCTTGATCCTCAGAGATGCTTAAAAGTTGTAACTCAAATCTATAAAAATACACACTTAAAAAAAGTATAACTGCGATGATTCCAAGAATGATAGGGTTATTCCACCCGATTACGGAGAGTGAACCCATAGTAAAACGCATCAGCATATCGTTTTGCATTGGGTCACCTAGATAAAAGATAATCATAAGGGCGGAGGTGTAAAAAAGTGAAAGAGCAATTCCTAAAAGAAGCAAAGATGAATGTTGTGATGATTTTAAAAATGTGGAGAGATACACAAGTAAAAAGACAGTAATCATCGCGCCAAAAAAACCAAAAAGTGAAATGGCTGTGATGCCAAATACTATGCTTCCTAGACCTAATTTTATAGCGATTCCCGCTCCTAAAACTGCACCACTTGAGATGCCTAAAGTGTACGGAGTCATCAAAGCATTACGAAAAAGTGTTTGAAATAAAAGACCACTTAAGGCTAAAATGCTTCCTGCAAAAAATGCAAATAAAACTCTAGGGACTCTAAGCTCAAAAAAGATTTTATGAGAGAGTGAATGTATGTCTAAAATATCTGTAAGACTAAGTGTAACCGCACCAATAAATGGTGATAAAATAAAGAGCGAAATAAGAAAAATCCAGATGAGTATTTTAATCATAATCAACACTTAGGGATTTGAAATCTACTTCATAAAGTTTCTCAAGATTTTCATCATTAAAAAAATCATTTTGATAGTAATGTAAAGCCTTGTTTTTGATAAAAAGAACAGGACTATCGATGTAAGAAGCAAGGTGTAAATCATGCGTAATTAGTATGACCGTATGGTAGTCTTTTAAGCCTTTTATATGTTTTGCAACTATCTTGGAGTTATGCGGGTCAAGATTTGCAGTTGGTTCATCGAAAATTATCACTTTACTCTGTTGCGTGAGGGCTTGAGCAATTAAAGTTAACGATTGTTCACCTGAGCTAAGTGAGTTCATTGTATGCTTTTTTAAGTGACTTATCTTCAAAAACTCAAGTGTCTCTTGTACGATTTTTTTATCTTTGTTAGCGTAGTCAAAAAAGCTTTTTTTATGAGGAAATCGCCCTTGCAGTACAAACTCTTCTACACAAATAAACGCATCGTATATTTCAAGTTTAGCAGGTATGTAAGAAAGTATTTTTGCGCGTTGTAAAAGAGATAAATCTTTTGTATTTGTAGCATTTATAAATACATTTCCATCGTACTTAGTAAGCGAAGAAACAATCTTTGCAAGCGTACTTTTTCCTGAACCATTTGCCCCTAAAATACTAAGATGATTTTGTATTTTTAGGTCTATATTTTCAAAGATTATAGCATCATCGAAATTACATGAAATGGACTGAAGTTCAATCATTCATCTCTCCACATAATCGCTTAATAGTTAAAGCGATTCTATGCGAAGGAATATGTAAATAGCCCTCATCAATTATGCTGATTCTTTTATTTTTTGAAGCATTTGTTGGAAGTGAGTACCAGTTAGCGAGTGCTTGTTTTACGTCTGCATCTTTTTCACTTGCAAGTGAGTGTAAGATTATGATTTGGTCAGGGTTGATTGCGATGATGTTTTCATAACTTAGAACAGGTTGGCTCATTGAATCTTGTGTATAGGCATTTGTATGACCGCACTCATGGATGATGTCTTCAAAGAAAATATCATGCCCAGCGATGTAAGTTGCATTTCTCAAGTCTTCACGAAGACCATAAACAATGAGGACATTATGAGGTTTTGTGGAAGTTTTAGCATCTAGGAGTGCTTTATCAATCTTGTTTGTGAGATGCTCTCCTTGTGTGGATACTAGTGTCTTGTTGAGGATTTCTATAGATTCTTTGATTGTATCTATGCGTTGCAAGTCCAGGTCTAATGTCTTAATATTAAAGTGTTTAAACTTTTCAAGGAAGACTTTATTATGGTTCTGCCCAATGATAAGTGTAGGAAAAAGCCCAAGGATTTTTTCCAAATGAGGGTTTTGATAGCCACCGATGATAGGGATTTTTTTTGCATCTGAGGGAAAGAGTGAATAAGAACTCGTTCCAACAATCTCATCTCCTTTATCAAGTGCGAAAATAATCTCAGTAATAGAAGGGCTAAGAGAGATAATTCTCTCTTTTGCTTGGAGATTGAGTATAAAAATAAGACTTAGAAGGGCAGTTTTTATACGCATTTTATCTCCTAGAATTTAGCATTTAAACCAATATAATAACTACGCTCTGCAGTTGCATAACCGTCTACTGTTTGATAGTATTTATCAGTTATATTATCAATTTTACCATAAAGTGTAATCTTTTTATTTACTTTATAATTACTTACTAAATTTGAAACAAGATACTTTCCTGTTTGTGCGCCTTGATTATCTGCTTTATCAAATCTTTCTCCTATATATTGACTGCTGAGACCTATATCAAATGCCTCTGTGATATAGTAAGTTAATGTAGCATCTATCTGTATTTTAGGACGACGCGCTAAGGCTTTTCCATTTACATCTTCAGTATCAGTATATGTATACATAGCGCTAATACCTAAAGAGTTAAAATAATAATCTTCATAACCAAGTTCAATTCCTTTGAATCGTGATGTTCCATCAATTTGAGTATATGTGAATGTGGAGAAATTATAATCAATAAGGTCGGTTATTTTGTTATAAAACCCAGTAACCCATACTGTATTGTTTCCAATAGTAATGTCGCTTGTTAAAGATTTTTCAGGTTTTAAATCTATATTCCCCCAGTACTGATTATATAGCTGGCTCATGGTAGGAACGTTATATCCTGTCCCAATATTTGTACTAATGTAAAAATCATCCATAATAAATTGTTTTAGACCAAGCTTCCCAGTTAAAGAATTGTCATAATCACTGTATTTATCATAACGAATAGATTCTGTGATGATGGTGTTTTGATTAGCAATTAATTTAAATTTATTATAGTTCGTTACAAAAATTGATTGCGTATTGTAATCTTTATCTTCTTTGTTTACAGTCACTTCTTTGCTTTGAGCCTTTTGGTAGGAAGCGCCAATGCGTAAAAAACTATCTTTCATATAAGAAATCTTATCATCTACTTTAAACTCTTCAATTGAACCTATATAATTACCGTATGTATCTTCTCTATCAAAAGTAGAAAGATTGTATTGAAGTTTTAAATCATTGAGATTATCTTTATGTTTGTAGGCTAGAGTATAAAGACGATTCTTAAATACACTTTGTTGTGTTGTAGAGTCTCCTGAAACTCCTGCAAAAGCATCGTATTTTGTTATTCCATTTGTTGCCTGAACCATTGCCTCAATTCTATCGTCATCCGTAAAGTTGTAGCCGAGTTTTGCATTGATAGATTCATTCTCGTATAAATCTTTTTCTAAACCAAGTTCATCGTATCGTTTTCCATAATCTGCTTCGGATTGTTTTGCTTCAACTGCAGAAAATCCAGCTGTTTTAAAGGATAATCCACCAATTAAGATATCAAATTTTTCCTCTGCATAAGAAGCTTGAAGAGATGTGTTTGTCGTTCCAAATGAGCCATATTCTACATTTAGGATTCCATGAAGACCTTTCTTAGCTTTTGAAGTTATAATATTAATAACCCCACCGCTTGCTTCAGAACCCCAAACACCAGATTGAGCACCTTTTATAATTTCAATTTGTTCAACATTATAAAGCATTATTTTTGAAAAGTCAGCTGTAGACTTTAATGTAGCAGGATCGTTATGTCGAACACCATCAATAAGAACTAAAAGGCGTCGAGTGTCCATACCCCGTAAAAACATAGAAGTGCTTTTACCTGCTCCACCATTTTGAGTCATTGAGATACCAGCAAGTTTGTTAAGGGCTTCATCCAGAGAAGTAATTCGTGACTCTTCTAACGCTTCTTTGGTGATTATAGTTACACTATCTGTAACATCCTTTGTATCTAGTGTTGCACCTTGTGCTGCTGTAACACGTATAGCATCTAGTGTATATTTATTGTTTGCATCTGTTGCATGAAGTTGGCTTAATAAAGCACCGAGCGTGAGTGATAGTTTGATTGTTTTTTGCATAGTTGACCTTAATCTTTTTTATTTTTTTATATAGTTTGGGCTAAAAGATTAAGAAGAGGGTGGAGAGTTTATTTGTAGCGTAAGAGGTTTACCGCTTAAGGTAAGGGCACAAGAAAATTGCGCAATAATTTTGAGCATAGACATAAAGGCTTGGATTGCTGCTAATGTAAAATAACTCTTACGAAAACCTTTAGGCATCTGCTTCCTTGCATTTTTTTCGAATTATAACCAAAAACTTAGCTAGAATGTCAGTATGAGTAAAGTATACCTTACGGGCGCTGGTCCTGGCGACATAGAATTGTTAACGCTAAAAGCACTTCGAGTCATCCAAGATGCTGATGTTATCATCTACGACAGACTTGCAAATCCAGATATTTTAGAAAAAGCAAAAAGTGGCTGTGAATTTGTTTATGTTGGAAAAGAAGATGGACGACATATATTGCCTCAAGATGAGATAAATGAAGTTATTTATGAGAATGCTTTGAAATATGAAACAGTCGTACGGCTTAAAGGCGGCGACCCTTTTGTTTTTGGTCGTGGTGGAGAAGAAGCTTTATATCTTAAACAAAGAGAAGTAGAGTTTGAAATTATACCCGGTATTACTTCGTCCATAAGTGTTCCTGCTTATGCAGGAATTCCCGTTACACATCGTGGTGTGGCGGTTTCTTTTCGAGTGGTTACAGGACATGAAGCACCAAACAAACCTGCATCTCAGATTCCGTGGAATGATTTTAAGTCTGATGATACGCTTGTATTTTTGATGGGGCTAAGTAAACTTTCTCTAATCTGTGAAAAACTTATAGAGATAGGTAAGCCATCGAATTTTCCAGTAGCTGTAATCTCTCGTGGCACAACACCCGAGCAAAAAGTTGTTGTTGGGACTTTGGAGACTATCGCTAACAAGGCGAAGGGACTTCCTACTCCAGCACTTATTGTCGTTGGAAAAGTTGTAGAGCTTCGAGAACAACTTAAATGGTTCGAAAAAGAGTAAAATGAAATTATCACACTTAAAACAGATTGTCACCTATTTACAAAGTTTTGACAAAATCTCGGCAATCTACCGTGTAACAGACAGCACGGTTAAAATTGCCTTTGATAAAAACTATGAAATCTACTTCAACATGCAACGCTCAAACTCAAGTATGTTTTCTTGTGATTCTTTTTCACGCTCAAAGGTTTACAATGCTCCTTTTGATGTTGTTTTATCTAAGAGGTTTAACCGTGCAAATATTTTAGGCATTGAACTTTTAAACGGTGATAAAATCATTAGGATGAAGACATCCATTGCATCTGCGTATAAAGAAGAAACAACTTACTTGCAGTTTGAATTTACGGGAAAATATACAAATATTATCATCTTAGATGAACAAAATATAGTCCTTGAAGCTCTGCGTCATGTAGATTTATTTTCCTCTTTTCGTGAAGTAAGGGTAGGGCAAAAACTTTTAGATGTTCCTCCTGCTCCTTTTGTCGCACAAGACTACCCACTTGAAGATGTAGAAGCATTTCTTTATGAAAACTATACAAAAGATCAATTACAAAAGTTAGAATCACTTAAAAAGCAAAAAGTATCTTTTTTAAATAAAAAATATAAAAAACTGCAAAAGATTTTTGATACACTTGATGATGAGGAAGGTTTAGCACTTCAAGCTGAGCGTTGGCAACATTTTGGAAATCTTGTTTTGTCACATATGCACAAAATAAAACCTTACGATATGCATCTAGAGCTTGAAGATTATGATGGTTTTCTTGTAAAAATAGATTTAGATAAAAGTTATTCAACCGTTGCGAGAATGTCAAATGCCCTTTTTACAAAAAGTAAAAAAGCCAAACAAAGAGCGATTAATCTGCATATAGAAAAAGACTCCTTGGCATCTAAGTTAAAGCATATAGAACTCTTTATAAACACTGTAAACGAGGCAGAAGACGCAGCAAAAATTACCTTACTTTTTCCAAAAAAAGAACAAAGTAAAAAGATAAAAACAAATGACTCTGTTGAGACTTTTTTAATAGAAGGCTGTAAGGTTTCACTTGGAAAGAATGAAAAAGGAAATGTTGAGGTACTTAAAAATGCACGAGCAAAAGATATCTGGATTCATATGAAAGAGCAACCCTCGTGTCATGTGCTTATAACAACAGATAAGCAAAACCTACCGCTTCATATCATCCAAAGTGCTGCAAGATTGTGTGTAGATTTTACAACGACTTCAAAAGATAAGTATTTAGTCGATTATACTCCAAGACGCGAAGTGACAATACAACACGGTGCAAATGTGTTGTATAATAAATATAAAACTATAGAAATAGATACGAGATAAGGGAGCAACTTTATTATGATTGGACCAGTGGGAAGCGCAATATTTGTAAACCAAATGACTGCCAATGTATCTTCAGTGCAAAATGCACACAATAGTCGAGTAGACTTTCAAAATATGGTAGCACAAGCAGCTGTGCAAGAAAAAGACGAAAAAGTTTTAGAAGTGCGTCCGACGGAAGAAAACCATGAAGTGGATGAAGATAAAGAACATCAAAGAGATGAGGCTGAGCGTGAAACTAAGAGAAACAAGAAAGAAGACGAAAAAGAAGATGAAAATCCTCTTCAAGAGATTTATAAACTCGATATAAAAGTGTAATCGTTCTGTCTCCTAGTCAATGTTATAATTTTGCATCTGATTTAAGGTGCAAAAATGAAAGAAAATATAGATATTTACTTACTTAACCAATCCAAAATAGAAAAATTTATAGAAGACTCACTTGAAAAACAAGGTGAGTTATGTGCATCTAAAAGCGATAAATTCAAGAAAATGTTTAAGATTTTTCCATCATTAGAACTTGCCTATATTGTTGAACACACAACTAAAGTCCAAACATCAGGTAATTTTTATAAACATAAATACGATGAAAATGAAAAAGGAAAAAGTAGAGATTCCCTTATTGATAAATTGAGTATTAAAGAGAATGGCTTTGCTTTTACGCAGCCTTACCAAAATAGCGCGACAAAAAATATCTGTATTACTGTTTCAAAAAAAGAGGGTGATAAAATTATCTTTATGGATCTTATTGTCGAGGTTCTTTTAGAACGCTTAGGTTTTATAGAAAAACATAAGATTTTTAGTGAAATAACAAAATCTTTTTATCTCTTGACTGGTTATTTTATGATGCTTTTATCGCTTGTTACAATTTTGTATGCAGCCGCAGACTTTTTATCCAATCTTTTTCATTCAAAACTCAGTATAGATACAATTTTTAAGCCTATTATCGCAACTACTTTAGGTCTTGCTATCTTTGATTTAGCAAAGACTATCTTAGAACAAGAAGTGTATTTTAAAAGTTATGTGAAAGATTCAAAAATCGAGATAAAGGTACTTACAAAATTTCTTGTGACGATTCTCATTGCCCTTTCTATTGAGACCTTAATGGTTGTGTTTAAGATAGCAATAGAAAACCCAGACAATATGATAAACGCACTTTATTTGATGATAGGAACATCCATCTTTATGTTTGCATTATCTTTGATGATTTATATAACAAAACGCAAACGCTAAGACTTTAAAGGGGAATTTGATATAATCCTAATATATATAAAGTAGGATTTTTTTATGATGAAAATTTTTGAAGCAAACAGAGAGAGAATAATTACAGGTTTCGCCTTACTTGGGGCAGTTTTTCTAATCGGAATAATAGATAACTTCTTTTTAATGTGGCTTATTTTTGGAGCGGTTTATTTACTTGCCTTTAAAGAAGCGATGATGCTTTTTAAGCTTGAAAATGAGAGTTTATTTCTTTATGCTGTTGGCATCTGGCTTATTGCTGGTGTGTATCCTTATGGAGATGATTTATTTATCTTAGCATCTGTGGCGTATGCTGGAGCAATAGCGTACAACAAAGACTTAGAGTACAAAGACTTTCTGCCTTTTATTTATCCAACTGCGGGAATGCTTTTTATCTTTACAATGTACCAAGAGTACGGAGTAGCTTCGCTTTTATGGTTGCTTGCTGTTGTAGCACTTACTGATGTTGGCGCCTATGTTGTTGGGAAAAGTTTAGGTAAGACACAGTTTTGTGAGACGAGTCCAAACAAAACGCTTGAGGGTGTATTTGGCGGTATTGCTGTTGCAACTTTAGGGGGCATGTTTTTTGGTCTTATTATAGTTGACTTAGGAACTGCACTTCTTATTTCATTTTTAGTAGCAGTGAGTTCTATTTTTGGAGACTTGTTTGAAAGTTCACTTAAACGCGCGGCAGATGTAAAAGACAGTGGAGATATTTTACCCGGTCATGGTGGCATCTTAGATAGAATAGATGGTTATCTTTTTGGGGGAATCGTTATGGTTGTTCTCTTGCGGGGTCTTGTATAAGTAGATGATTTTACTTGGATGCACAGGTTCTATAGGCGTAAATACCCTCGCAGTAGCAAAAAGATTTAACATAGCCGTTGAGGTTTTAGTCTGTGGGAAAAATATAAAGCTTTTAAATGAACAAATACAAACACATAAGCCTAAAGTCGTAGTGGTATCAGACGAAGAAGACATAGCTAAGGTTAATCACAATAATGTCTACGCAGGGCAAGAAAATACCTTGAAAATAATAGCAGATGCTTCAAGTGACTTAGTAGTAAATGCACTCGTAGGCTTTTTAGGTCTTCGTCCAACTTTAAAAGCCATAGAGTGTGGTAAAAAAGTAGCTCTTGCAAACAAAGAATCGCTTGTTGCTTGTGGAAAATTCATAGATGCAAGCAAGATTCAGCCTATTGACTCTGAACATTTTGGTTTGTGGTATTTACTCCAAGACAGACCCATAAAAAAGATGATAATTACCGCAAGTGGTGGAGCATTTCGAGACTGGAATTTAGACAAACTAAAAACTGCAAGTTTAGCCGACACGCAAAAGCATCCAAACTGGTCTATGGGGCAAAAAATCACGATAGACTCTGCAACAATGGTTAACAAAATGTTTGAACTCTTAGAAGCCCGTTGGCTTTTTGGTGAGGGTGAATACGACGCTATTATGGAAACACAATCACTCATTCACGCACTTATAGACTTTAAAGACGGCTCAACTACCGCACATTTCGCACACGCAAATATGCAACTCCCAATCGCTTACGCGCTTGATGAAAAAATGGATGAAAATATTTTAGCCCATGTAGACTTACTTAAAGTTGGAAGTTTAGAATTTCGAGAGATAAAAAAAGACCGTTATCCTATTTGGGAAATAAAAAATGACTTACTCAAAAATCCAAACCGTGGTGTCATCGTAAATGCTGCGAATGAAGTTGCGATACAAAGGTTTATAAACAAAGAAATAGGCTTTATGGAAATTAGTAAAACGATTATACAGGCTTATGAAAAGTATACAGATGCACCAAAAAATGTGGATGATGTTTTTATGATAGATGCTGCGATTAGAAGTAGTATTTAATTATGCTAAAATATAAAATTCTATCAAATACATGACAATTTGACATTTATTTTAAAGAACTATCATTTTTATAGTATTTTAAAAAAAAAGTAAAGAGGACACGATGAATATTAATGACGATATCAATACTTTAATCACCGCATTAGAATTTATTCCAAAAGAGAACTGTGTAAATATTTATCAAAAAAAGTATGTAAATCATAACAATTATATTATAGAATTAGATCTTGATAAAAACACTATTCATTTTGGTAAAAGTATTTTTTTTAATAATTCTAAAAATTCAATCCAAAAAATTACAAAAGATGAAGACTTAGTAGTATTAGAATGTGTAGATAGACTTTTAAATAAAGATTATCCTCCTCAGAACTTAGTGTTAGAAAAAGTTTATCCAAGTGGACATGGAACAAGTGGAAGACTTGACATCTTAGTGACAAATGATGATGGCTCAGCATATATGATGATTGAGTGTAAAACCTGGACAAAAGAGTTTGATAAAGCTTTTTCTAAACAGAAAAAAGATGGTGGACAGCTCTTTACTTATTTTCAGCAAGATAAAAAAGCAGAAGTTTTAGTTTTATATGCTTCGGACATAATAGCGAAAAGAATAGAATATAAAAATGAAATAGTGAAGATAGAAGAAGAATATAAAACCACAAGTAATGTAAGAGATTTGTATGACAGGTGGAATAAAACAAGTAAAAATAATGGTGTATTTAATAATTGGAATACTGCTTATAATTATGAAAGTAAGGCATTGACTCCTAAAGATTTAGTAGACATAAAACAAGAAGATAGTAGTTTTATATTTAACCGATTTATGGAAATTTTACGACATAATGTAGTCTCTGATAAACCCAATGCTTTTAATAAAATTTTTACTTTATTTCTTTGTAAAATTATGGATGAAAAGCATACGAGCCCAGATAAAGAGTTGGAATTTCAGTGGCTAGAGGGTATTGATACTCATGTGGCATTCCAAAAAAGGTTAACAAATCTTTACCAAAGAGGAATGAAGGAATTTCTAGATAAAGAAGTGACTGACTTAAGTGATGATGAATTTGAAGAGAAATTTGGAACACTTGATAATAGTGTAAAACAGTTACTTCTAGAAGAATTCACAAAAATAAGACTTCAAAAAAACAATGAATTTGCGATTAAAGATGTGTTTGACCAAGAAACATTTGAAGAAAATGCAATCGTAGTAAAAGAGATAGTAGAGCTTCTTCAAAACTTTAAAATACGATATGCAAAAAAACAGCAATTTTTAAGTGACTTCTTTGAGTTACTCTTAACGACGGGGCTTAAGCAAGAAGTTGGACAATTCTTCACCCCTGTTCCTATAGCAAGATTTATAATTAGAAGTATTCCTTTTGACAAAATAATTAAAGAAAAACTTTTAAAAGGTGAGCGAGATGAACTTTTACCAAATGTAATTGATTATGCTGTAGGAAGTGGACATTTTATTACTGAAGCTATGGATGAGATACAAAAAGAACTTAATCGTATTGAAACAGATCCATATATTCAAGATACAACGAGAAAAATAAAGAGTTGGAAAACTGACCATTTTGATTGGGCTTATGATTATGTGTATGGAATAGAAAAAGATTATAGACTCGTAAAAACTGCTAAAGTAGGATGCTACTTGCATGGAGATGGTTTAGCTAAAGTTATTCATGGCGACGGTTTATCCAACTTTACCAATACGAAAGAATATAAAGGAAAGTTAAATCATCAAGATAAAAATTATCCCCAAGATAATAAAAAATTTGATATTGTAGTCTCTAATCCTCCGTACTCTGTAAGTGCATTTAAAAATATAAGTAAAAAATTTAATAGCGATGACTTTGAACTTTATGACAAACTAACCGATCAAAGTAGTGAGATAGAAGCTTTGTTTATTGAGCGAACAAAACAGCTTCTAAAAGATGGTGGGATAGCTGGCATTATACTTCCAAGTAGTATTTTAAGTAATGGTGGAATTTATACAAAAACAAGAGAAATAATATTAAATTATTTTGATATTGTGAGTATCACAGAACTTGGCTCAAGCACTTTCATGGCAACAGGAACAAATACTGTTGTTTTATTTTTACGCAGAAAAAACAATATGATACATGTAAATATTAAAGCATCTGTGAATAAGCTTTTTGAAAATAAACAAGATATAACAATCCATGGAGTAGAAAAACCATTATCAAAATATATAAGTCATGTTTGGGAAGATATAGATTTTGATGATTATATTAGTCTACTTGAGCAAACTCCAAATGATAAAATATTATCGAATGGGTTGTATGGTGAATACAATAAAAAATATAATACTATTGATGAAATAGTAGAACTTGAAAAAGAAAAAGTATGCTTTTTTATAATGGCTTATTTTCAAAAGGTAACAGTAGTAAAAACAGGTGAAAAGAAAAAAGAGAAGCAATTTTTAGGTTATGAGTTTAGTAACAGAAGAGGAAGCGAAGGAATTCATCCTATTCAAAGAGGTAAAAGTATAGATGAATGCACATCACTTTTTGACGCTAACTCGTATGAAAATAATTTAAAAGTAAATAGTTATATTTATAGTGCATTTAGTGGCGAAGAAAAAGAGATAGATGAGAGTTTAAAAGATAATATATCTTATGTTGATTTAGTTGATATGATGACTTTTGATAGAAGTACTTTTGAGAAGTCTGTATCTTTGAGTGTTAAAAAAAAAGTTAATATTGGAATAAAATATGAGCAGATTTTAATAAGCAACTCATTAGATAAGATTAAAAGAAATACAACAAAAATTTCAAAAGATGACATATTGGAAGTTGCTAGAATCCCAGTTGTAACGCAAGAACAAAATAATCTTATTAGTGGATACACAAATAATGAAGAAGTGATAGACGATTTACCTTTAGTTGTTTTTGGTGATCATAGTTGCAGTTTTAAATTTATAGATTTTGAATTTATAAGAGGAGCTGATGGAACGGTGCTTTTGAAGCCAGACAGTAGATTTATAATAAAATATTATTATATTATTTTAAGTATATTAGTTGAGGGTATAATAGAAAATAAAAATAAGTATGAAAGACATTATAAGTATTTAAAAGAAATTAAAATTCCATTAGCTCCAAAAGATATACAAGAAAAGATTGTATACGAAATAGAAGAACTAGAAAAGAAAGAAAAGAATAATAAAAAAGAAATTGAGCAACTAAAACAAAATAAAGAAAATATATTCATAGATATTATTTCAAATGCTAAGACAATAATTAGATTAAATGATACAGATACTTTTAGTGTTACAATCGGAAAAAGAGTATTAAAAGGTGATGTACAGGAAAAAGAAAAAATTCCTATATACAGTGCAAATGTTTTTGAGCCTTTTGGATATATAGACAAGCATTTATTAGACACATATAATACACCCTCCGTGATATGGGGGATAGATGGTGATTGGATGGTGAATTGTTTGCCAAAAGAAAAAGCTTTTTATCCGACCGACCATTGTGGAGTACTGAGAGTTAAAAACAATACAATTGATGAACAACTTTTAGCATATATTCTAAATAAAGAGGGTGAGAGTTTAGAGTTCTCAAGAACAAAAAGAGCTTCAATAGAGAGAATAAAAGGAATTAAAATCCCTTTAGCATCTATAAAAGAACAAAAAGAGATGACTGCTAAAATACAGATTATAGATAAGAAAATTATTAAAAAAAGAAAAAGAATTATCTGAAATTCCACAAGAAAAACAAGATATATTAGAAAAGTATTTAAAATGATTTTAGCCATAGAAAGCTCATGCGATGACTCAGCAATATCTATAACAGAAATAGCGACCAACAAACTCCTTTTTCACAAAAAAATAAGTCAAGAATTAGAGCATTCTGTATACGGTGGCGTTGTTCCAGAACTCGCTGCTCGTCTTCATGCAGAGGCACTTCCTAAAATACTAGAAGCATGTGAACCTTATTTTAAGGACTTAAAAGCAGTAGCGGTTACATCAACTCCAGGTTTGGCTGTAACACTTGTAGAGGGTGTGATTATGGCTAAGGCTATTGCTGTTGCTTTAGATATTCCTATCATTGGGGTAAACCATCTTGTGGGACATATTTATTCTTTGTTTATCGAAAAAGAGACTGTCTTTCCACTAACAGTCTTGTTAGTTTCAGGTGGACACACGCAAGTGATGGAAGTAAAAAGTTTAACAGATATAAAAACAGTAGCTAAAAGTATGGACGATAGTTTTGGTGAAAGTTTTGATAAATGTGCAAAAATGATGGGGCTAGGTTATCCGGGTGGTCCACTCATTCAAGACTTAGCAAAAGATGGGGACAGGTTAAAGTATAACTTTACTGTGCCTCTTCATCAATCGCCTTTAATCGCTTTTTCGTACTCGGGTCTTAAAAATGCAGTGCGTTTGGCAGTTGTTGATGCTGGTGATGATAAAGAAAAATACAAAGACATTGCTGCCTCATTTGAGCATATTGCTACGAAGCATCTGACTATGAAGTTGAAGAAGTATTTTAAAACTGTGCGACCTAAGACATTTGCTATTGTTGGTGGTGCGAGTGCAAACCTGTATTTACGAGCTGAAATAGAAAAACTTTTAGAACCGCATAAGGCAGAGTTACTCTTGAGTGAATTGAAGTACTGTTCTGACAATGCGGCGATGATAGGGCGCGTGGCTACTGAGATGTATAAATTAGATATGTTTGATTCCATCGAAGATTTAGAGAGTTCTCCTCGTAGTATTTTATAAGTCAAACTTAGCAAAAAACACTAGATTTTTTAATAAGAAATTTCTTAAGATATTTCATTATAATCCTTTTCATAAAATTAACTAACAAGGAGCCAATACATGGCAACTACAAAATTCAAAGGTACAGATGTAGAACTAATAGGAAATGAAGTAAATGTTGGAGACAAAGCACCAGCGATTACTGTTGTAAACTCTGCAGGTTTAGGCGATGTTGTTGTTGGTGGTGCTAATGGTACTAAACAACTTATTATCGTTGTTCCTTCTTTAGACACGGGTGTATGTGCTACTGAAACTCGAAACTTTAACGCTAAAGTTGCAGATTTATCAGGTGTTACTGCTACTATCGTTTCTTTAGATTTACCATTTGCATCGGGTCGTTTTTGTTCAGCTGAAGGAATTGACAAGTTAACTGTTACTTCTGACTTTAGAAACAAAGATTTCGCAAATGCTTATGGTGTTTTACTTGGTGGTTCTGTTCTTGCAGGTGTTACTTGTAGAGCAATCTTTGTTGTAGATGCTGATGGTATCGTTACATACAAAGAAATTTGTCCAGAAATCACAGAAGAACCAAACTACGACGCTGCAATCGCCGCTGTAAGTTAGACCTCTTTAACTTTTTATGAGTGGCGATGTGTCGCTCATAAACCTTACATCTAAAATAATTATCTCACACTCAAGCCAAATATCAAATTCTTTATAAACTCTTTTTTGAGCTTCTTGTATTAAGTAGATGGCATCATCAAAAGTTCCCTTTCCATGATTAACTAAAAAGTTTGCGTGCACCGTACTAAACTCCATATCTCCCACTCTTTTTCCCTTGAGTCCAACAGCTTCTATAAGTCGTCCTCCGTAATCACTCACAGGGTTTTTAAAACAGCTACCTGCACTTGGAGTTGAGGGCTGATTTGAGCGCATTTTTTTAAACATTGCTACCTTGGAAGTGTCAAATCCTGATTTGAGTTCAAAAGTTACTTCAAGAATAGGGGAGCTAATGTCTGTAAATCTGTAGCCATAGTTTATTTCATCTTTTTGAAGCGTAGATGCACATGTTTTTATAGAGATGAGATGATTAAATATCTCATATTCTTTAAGTCCTGCATTCATATACACTAAACCGCCAAGCGTTCCTGGCAGATGCGAGACTAATTCAAAGTTCGCGATATTATTTTTCTTACAAAAAGAAGCTATTTTTCCAGAGGGAGTTGCTGCTCCGATGACAAGGGTGTTATTCTCTATTTTTATAAAGTCATATTTTTTAGAGAGAATAATAAGTGGAGGAGGTTGTGTGCCTATAAGTGTGTTGTTGCATGCGCCTAAAAGATAAAAACTATCGTTAAAATCAGAAGGATCTTCTAGAAGAGCGACATCTATCTCTTGACCTATTTTAAAAGAAGAGTATTTTGAAAAATTTATTCGTTTTGTAGGCATAGGAGAATAAAAAGATTACTCTACAAAAGTAGGAATCATATTAAAAATATTTGTTGAAAAATCTATCATGGAGTTGAGCATCCATGGCATAGTGAGGACAATAACAATAACAACCCCAATAATCTTAGGAATAAAAGAGAGTGTCATTTCATTGATTTGAGTTGTTGCTTGAAAAATAGAAACAGCAAGACCTATAAACATTCCAGTTAAAAGACCCGGAAGTGCAAGAAGCAGTGCTATCTTAAAAGTTTCAACCCCAAGTGCAATAAGTTTTGCTTCCATTATTAGCCTTTTCTCAACTCTGTGTACTCTGTAGGAATAAGATAGTCTTGTACGCTCACAGGGGCATCGTAAAAGCCATTTTTATAACCTATCTCAAAGAGTTTATCGATTGCTTTGTATTGAATATCGCTAAGACTTATGGACTCGTCATTTGCATAAAGTTCGAGGTACTTGTCTAATGTAGCAGCATCTATTCGAACTAAGTCTCTCTCAATAAGCATTTTAGAGAGTCTATCTTTATGATCGCGTGCCACTTGAACAGCTTTAGTAAGTGTAGTCTCATAAGCGATAGCCTTGTTGAGTGGAAGTGAGCGGCGAATCGCCATACCACCAAGAGGAAGAGGTAAATCTTTTCCTGCTAGTTCTTGCCAAATATCCCATAGTTCGATTTCTACTTCAAGCTCTTCATCGTAGGTTAAGATAGACTCATGAATAAGAACACCTGCATGAACAACACCATCAAGTACTGCTTTTTCTATTTCTAAAAAGTTCAGATAAGTGATTCTAGCATCTGGATATTTTATACGAAAAAGCATAGCATTTGTAGTATGCTCACCACTCAGGGCAACTTTAAAATTGCGTTTGAGCTGCGCACCTTTTTTCTTAATAACTTTTGGACCATAACCCTCTCCAAAACTTACAGCCGTACGAAGTGGAGCATAGTCTTCTTTTATGTGAGGATAAAGAGCAAAGCTAATGGCTACAATATCGTAGATGCCATTGAGTGCATCTTCATTGAGGCTTTGAATATCTTTTGCAATATTGTCAAAAACAACATTGTCCATGCCTACCCAACCAAATTTAATGGCATAGTACATAAAAATATCATCGGCATCTGGCGAATGTGCTATGAGCATCTTTTTAAGATTTTGCATCGATTAGTTAAGTGTCTTATCTTTCCAGTATTTACTACCTTGAATAGTAATCTGCATAGCCATACCGTTTTGAGTAAGTTTATAAAGTTTCATACCCTCTTTTAATGTAATCGCTTCGTTAATAGAATCACCATCTTCTTCAGCTTTTATTGTAGCATCTGCTTGAGCATTTGCTTCGTAACCATTATCGACAAAGTCATCAAAGTCTTTTTTGTTATCAAAGATAAAAATTGCTCTAAAGTCTTTAACACCCATACCCATACCCATACCACCAGCAACCATGTCCATATAAGTGTCTTCACCAGTTTGATTGTTATGTGCTACGCCATATCCACCCTCAGCAGTCATAATAAACATAGTCATTCCAATACTTTTAAATGTTGCGTAACCGTAAGCACTTTTAATGTCCTTTTGGGTACCTGATTTATATGTATATAAAAGTTCCAAAGACTCTTTACTCTCAGCTATTCGCTCTGCTCTTCTTTCGTTGTCGTTGTCATTGCTTGACCAAAATCCAGAAAACATTAGAACAGCTAATGCTAAGGCAAGTATAAGTTTGATGTGTTTCATTGTAAAACCCTCTTTTTATTTAGTTAAATGATTATAGCATCTTAATTATTATAAAGAATAAGGCAAAGTCTTTTTAAGCAAATCAAGATAAAATATGGCAAATTGTCATATTTTTTATATTCTTTAAAAAATCAAACTATAATGTGTCAAAATTTAAAATAAGTGAGCCCAAGATGGACGCAAATAAACAAAAATCATTAGACTTAGCGATGAAACAAATAGATAAAGCATTTGGTAAAGGTGCCTTAATGCGTCTAGGCGATAAAGACATTAAACCTATGCAGTCAATTAGTACAGGTTCTATTGGACTAGATTTAGCGCTTGGAATAGGTGGTATCCCTCAAGGTCGTGTTATTGAGATATATGGACCTGAGAGTTCAGGTAAAACAACATTAGCGCTTCAAATTACTGCTCAATGTCAAAAACAAGATGGAGTATGTGCCTTTATAGATGCTGAGCATGCGCTTGATGTTGTCTATGCTAAAAATCTTGGCGTAGATGTTGATAATCTTTTAGTTTCCCAACCAGATTATGGAGAACAAGCACTAGATATTGTTGAAACAATTGCACGAAGTGGAGCAGTTGATTTAATCGTAATCGATTCTGTTGCAGCACTTACTCCAAAAGTTGAGTTAGAAGGTGAGATGACAGACCAGCAAGTTGGTGTTCAGGCTCGTTTAATGAGTAAGGCACTTAGAAAACTAACTGGTGTTGTTTCTAAAATGAACTGTACAATTATCTTCATCAATCAACTTCGTATGAAAATTGGAATGATGGGTTATGGTTCTCCTGAGACAACAACAGGTGGAAATGCACTTAAATTTTATGCTTCTGTTCGTATAGATGTTCGTCGTATTGCTTCACTTAAACAAGGTGAAAGTGTTATTGGTAACCGTGTAAAAGCTAAGGTAATCAAGAACAAAGTAGCACCACCATTTCGTCAAGCAGAGTTTGATATTATGTTTGGTGAGGGAATCTCTAAAGAGGGTGAGTTAGTTGATTATGGTGTTAAACTCGACATTGTAGACAAAAGTGGAGCATGGTTCTCTTATGGTGAAACTAAACTTGGTCAAGGGCGCGAGAAGGTGAAGGCAATGTTTAAAGAAGAACCTAAGTTAGCCGAGGAAATAGAAGAAAAAATTAAAGTGGCTATGGGCATGAGTGATGTGAATGTTATGGAAGCTGCCGAGGTTGCTGAAGTAAATAGTTCTGAGTCAGATTCTGAGTAGTTAATTTAATAATTTTTCGCTAAAATACAAACAATTAATTACACATAAAAAAGGTATATAAATGTTTATAGATAGCGTAAGTGCAATAGAAGTTATGGATTCACGAGGTAACCCAACAGTAAAAGCGACAGTAGAGTTAAGTGATGGAACGGTTGAGAGTGCTATAGTACCATCAGGTGCAAGTACAGGAAAGCGTGAAGCCTTGGAACTTCGTGACGCGGATGAGCGTTACATGGGTAAGGGTGTTTTAAAAGCCGTTGGACATGTTAACAATGAAATCTCTGATGCACTTATTGGTTTGTCCCCTTTTAACCAAGCAGTGATAGATGCAACAATGAAAGAAATTGATGGTACTGAGAACTATGGAAAACTAGGTGCTAATGCAGTGCTTGGTGTTTCTATGGCAGTAGCGCGTGCTGCTTCAAAAAGTCTTGAAATGCCACTTTACCGTTACCTCGGTGGAGCAAATGCTATGACAATTCCTACTCCAATGTTAAATATCATAAATGGTGGTTCTCATGCTGATAACTCTGTAGACTTTCAAGAGTACATGATTGTTCCAGTTGGTTTTACAGATTTTGCAGAGGGACTTCGTGCATCTGCTGAAGTTTATCATACTTTAAAAGGTATTTTAAAAGAAAATAAACATAATACTGCGCTTGGTGACGAGGGTGGTTTTGCTCCTGATTTATCTTCAAACGAAGAACCTATTCAAATTATTGTTCAAGCTATTGAGAAAGCTGGTTATAAAGCTGGAGAGCATTTTGGTATAGCTTTAGATGTTGCTGCATCTGAGATTCTTGCAGAGGGTGGTGGTTATAAGCTAGCATCTGAAAACCGTACAGTTACTTCTGCAGAGTTAGTAGATTATTATGTTGATTTATGTGCTAAATATCCTATAGTTTCTATAGAAGATGGTTTAAATGAAGATGATTGGGATGGCTTTAAGCTTATGACTGAGAAGCTTGGTGACAAGATTCAGATTGTTGGTGATGATTTATTTGTTACAAATGCAAATATATTAGTGCGTGGAATCCGTGAGGGAATCGCAAACTCTATCTTAATTAAACCAAACCAAATTGGTACAGTATCTGAAACGATGCTAACAGTTCGTCTTGCGCAAAGAAATGGTTATACATGTGTTATGAGTCACCGCTCAGGTGAAAGTGAAGATGCTTTCATCGCTGATTTTGCAGTTGCTTTAAACTGTGGTCAAATTAAAACAGGCTCAACTGCACGCGGAGAAAGAACAGCTAAATACAATCGATTGCTTGAGATTGAAAACGAAGTTGTTTATGGCGAGTACTTAGGTTCAGCACTTTTTAACTAGGTTTTACAATGGCAGAAGAAGAACTTTTTGACGAGATAGATACGAGTCAAAGTTTAACTCAAGAGTATCTAGGCTTATCTTTTACAAATTTTTTACTTCTTTTGCTTATGGTTTTAGCCTTTGGTGTTTACATCGGGCTTATTCTTTATGGAACAAACTCTTTAGAAATTTTGCTTGGTCTTGATGAGTACGAAATATATTTAAGAGATGAAGTCTATAGATTGAAACATGATAATGCAGAGCTTCAGCGTGAATACTTTGAACTTAAAGAAATTTCTGCTCAATAATGCTATAATAATTTAAATTACACATTAATTGGAGACTCAATGCTCAGAGTATTATTAGTAACATTCTTTTTAATTTTTAATCTTGACGCAAGAGAGAATCCATTTTTTCCTTCCCAAGGCGAAGAAGATTTACCTTTTACTTCAAATGAAACAAAAAATATTCCAAAACTTAAGCAAGCTAGTATTACGCTTCCCTCAACTGCTAGAATAATTAAAAAAGTAACAATAGAATATGAGAATTTAGATGCTTCTTTGGAGACGAAGAGCATTGATTTAACACATACTGTTGATTGGCATTTACCACTTTTTATATCACAGAGTTATGCTAAAGAAAAAGTAATCAATAGCAAAAAAATACCTACAAAGCATAAAAAAATACAAGTATATAAAGAAATTGGAAAAATAAAATTTGCAGACTTTATGCTTGGAAAAAGTAGATTAAAAATTATCACACAAGATAAACTCATTAGAAACTTTTTACTAGGGCAACCGCATAGAATTGTCATGGATTTTAAGCGAGAGAGTAGTATGAACAGTTACTTTAAAACAATTGAGAACTCTGCATATACGAAGATAAGAGTAGGAAATCACAAGGGCTATTATAGAATAGTTATTGAACTTGATGGTTATTACCGCTATAAAGTAAAAGAGATTAAA
Source organism: Sulfurimonas sp. (assembly GCA_030949825.1). Taxonomy (GTDB): domain Bacteria; phylum Campylobacterota; class Campylobacteria; order Campylobacterales; family Sulfurimonadaceae; genus Sulfurimonas. The sequence continues at coordinate 259,329 of JAUZSC010000008.1, read as the reverse complement.
GATGGATACCTTATAAGCCTACAGTAAAGCAAGCTTATTTGCTAAAGATACTATTTACAAACCTTTGAAACATACTAGACTTTTTGTTATCGAGTTCGTAGGCGTTATCTTTTTTAGTAGTTGCTCCACCTTTTTTTGAAAAGGTTGAGCTTGTCTTCTAGGTAATGACTTGCTTCTTTTATCTTCTTTGCGTCAAAATCATTCATAATCTAAAATTCTCTCAATCTCATTCATTGCATCATCATTTTTGAGGGTGAATTTAATCTCGATTCTTCTTGAAGCATCCTTGTTTTCGACACCATTGACTTTAATTATGTCTTGGTATGAGCGACCACTTGCCACTAAAAGAGGCATGAGATTATGTCTTTTGGTGTATTCAAGGGATGCAAGGTAACTCATAACAGCATAAGCTCTTTTTTGAGAAATATCTAGGTTAAGAAGGTAGCTACCATCACTATCTGTATGCCCCTCAATCACAATACGATCGATTTGCGATGCTATGTTTCTGTTTGACATAAGCGCATCCATATACTCAATATAGAGTTTTTTGAGGTCTTGCTTAAATGCTTCTTTGAGTTTAACTTGATTTTTTGGAAATAAAATACTTGAAGATAATCTTAGTGAACCACTTGTAGGGTCTATTTGAACTTTTTTACCAAGGGATGCTTTTAATTCTGCAATAACTTTAATTCGTATTCCTGTAAGACTTTTAATACTTGCTTTTGAGCCTTAAGTTTAGCGATAAGCCTATCGTAGTTAGTTTCTTTTTCTTCTAAAATTCTAAGTAGGTCTATGAGCTTTTCATCTTTTAATTTTAGAGCATCTGTTTTATCTGTTAGTGTATTTGAAAGTATAAGAACTTTACTTTCATAGTCTTGCAGTTTCTTGTTTTGATCAGCATCTTTTGCTGTACTTTCATCAAGTAGATTTTGTAAAATTACTATTTTTCCATTGAAGTCGTCAATTTTAGTATTATGTGCAAGTAGAATATTATTTAAATTTACAATTTCCTCTGTTCGAAGTTTAAGGGCATTTTTTGTAATGAGAAGTGCTTGTTCAGAATCTAAAAGGTCTTTCATTCTATCTGCTAAAAGTTTTTTTAGTTTCTGTATTTCTGCATCACGAAGAAAAAGCGTATTTATCTTATTGTTTAAAGAACTTTCTTTAGAACTTAAATCATTTTTAAGCACTATAGCTTTTACTATAATAGCCCCAATCAAGAGGATAAAGATAAATAATAATCCTGCCATAAGGTCAGCATATGATATCCAAAAATTTGTTTCGTTATTTGTAGATTGTTTTTTAAACATTTATCTTATTCTACCTTGACTTGCGAGTGCGTTGTGGTAAGACTTAACACTATTTTGTACTTCTTCACTTTGTAGGCTTACATGCGTTGCAAAGTCTGCAAGTTTAACAACGATATCTCCGATTTCAGTATCGATTTTTTCAAATGTTTTGTTGAGTGAGATACTAAGTTGCGCACTAAATATTTTTGAGTTTTTCTCAAATTCATTTGTTGCAAGTGTAAAGTTTTGTAAGTGTTTGTCAATATTATTTTGTGCTTCAAGTGCATTTTGGTTATTATCAAGTTGGTTTAATGTTTTTGTGAGTTCAGCAGACGCACTTTTGAGATGGTTCGCAACGATTGCAAAGTTATTATTACTTTCATTCATTACTTCGCGTAAATTACTGAGATGCTGGTCATTGATTGTTTGTACAAACTCAAGGTTAAATGTTTCTTTAAGCGCTGTAATAAACTTATTGTCTTTGTTTTCTATTTGAGATAATTCATGAATTTTTAATTCATTTTCAGTCCAAGTACTGTTGTTAAATGTAGTTTTTATATTTGCGAAGTATTTATCTACTTTACTTAAACCACTTTTTTCAAAATAGGTCCAAATCAATGATAATAAAATACCGTAGATTGAAGCATAAAAAGCTGAGCCAACACCACTTAGTAAAATTGTAATTTCATTATCAAGTGCCTCCGTATTTTGAACTGAAAAGTCAGGCATAGAGATAGCGATAGCCATAAATGTACCTAAAATACCTAGCATTGGAAATACTGATGCTGCTACCGCAACAAAGTTATCATTTCTTGTTTTTGAATAATACTCGTTAAGAAATAGATCTATATTTAAAATTGATTTCTTTTCATTATTTAGTATGAGTGAGTTGCGCTCAAGTTGATTTTTAAGTTCATCTTCCATCGTTAAATAAGAAGCACGCATTTTACAAATACTGTAATTCGCATTATTTTTTGCAAAAAGTAAAAATATAAAAAATATAAATCCTATAACTATGACTGATGTAAAAGGGACTTTGATAGGGATTAAACCTAGATAACCTAGTACAATTGCTGCAAAAAAAGAGAGCAGGGATAGCAGATATTACGATGATGTTAGCAGAACATTTTGCTGTTATTGGTGTTTTTGACATACTTTAGATTCCTAATTGATTATTAAATGTACTATTTTTGAACGGTTAATACGCTGTTTTCATTCTATGAAATGATTGAGCCAAGTATTCTTCCGTTTTATATATATTATTATAGCTAAATCAATATAAAAAAATCTTAACATATATATTATTTATAATTATTTTTATTTTTTTATCTGTGTATAATTAGAGAATTAGAGTATAAATTTAGTATAAAAAGTATAAAACTAGCCTGAATTTTAGGTTGATAATATAGAATAGTGTTTATCATATAAAGTGTAAAAATATAATAAATCAATCAAAAAATTTAGATTATTATATATAAGGAGAATTTATAATGGAAGAAAAAGATTTATCGCATATTAAAACTAGCGATTATGCAGGTTCTTTGGCAAAGACCTTTTTGTATAGTCCTCTTACTGCTGTGTTGGCAGTATTTTTATTTACAATGGGTTATATAGCCTTAGAAGTTATGCCTCGTGAAGAAGACCCACAGATCTCGATAAGTGGAGGTACTATAATTATACCTGCTCCTGGACTTAAACCAAAAGAGATAGAAAAAATTCTAGTTGAGCCACTTGAGCAAAAACTTAGAGAGATTAAAGGTATTGAAAACATATATGCTATGAGTGTAGATAATGTAGCTATTATCAATGTTATGTATTATATAGGTCAAGATAGAGAAAGCTCTAATCTAAAGCTTTATGACAAAGTAATGCAAAACATGGACATGCTTCCAAAGAATGTAATGCAACCACTTGTGAGACCCTTTGATATAGATATCGATATTCCTATCGTAGGTGTAGCATTTTATCAAAAAAAATCAAACGCTCGATTATCCTAGCTTTTTACATGAGGTTGAAAATCTTAAAAAAAGATATAAGTGCCTTAGATAATGTGGCAAAAACAGAGCTCAAAGGTGCGCATAAACAACAGTATAATGTTGAAGTTGATTTAGGAAAGCTTAGAGGTTACCATTTATCTTTAGGGCAAATTGTTCAAGGTATTCAAGCCATTGGTACTCGGGTTCCAAGCGTCAAGCTAAATACACAAGATAATAAGCTTGTGGTATTTGGAATGAAAAATGCGATTGATTCTATTAGCGATGTTGAAAATATTATAGTTGCGCAGTATATGGGAAGTCCGACTTATCTTAAAGATATCGCGACCGTAACTGATTCTATTGATGTTCAAAATAAACAAAGTGCAAGTATCATTTTTAAAAATCAATTAGAATATGAGCAGATTACACTTGCAATATCTAAACTTGCAGGGACAAATGCAGTTTTTGTAGCAGATGATGTAAAAGAACTCTTAGAAGAAAATAAAGAAAGACTCGAAAAACTGGGTATTGGTAGCATTATTACTCGAAACTATGGTGAGCGAGCAAACGAAGCGGTTAATGAACTGATGAACCACCTTGTTATTACGATTATAATTATTGCTGTTATGCTTGTGTTCTTTTTAGGTTGGAGAGAATCGCTTATCGTTACATTTACTGTTCCAGCTATTTTATCGATTACGCTTTTTATAGCTTATATGACAGATCAAACGATGAATAGAATTACGCTTTTCGCATTTTTACTCTCACTTGGTTTACTCGTAGATGCTGCAATTATTGTTATTGAAAATATTCACAGACATATGCACCAACATGGAAGCGAAGATAGAGATATGGATGAGTTACTCGTTACTGCTACAGATGAGATTGGAGCACCTACTACAGTTGCTACATTTGCCATTATTTTAACGATGGTGCCGATGGCATTTGTTGGTGGAATGATGGGTGAGTTTATGAAACCTATTCCTTATAATGTTCCTGTTGCCCTACTGGCTTCATTATTTATTGCCTATATATTTACTCCTTATTTAGGTAAGAAATTATTAAAAATAAAGAAAACTGATGGACATGCTGTGTGTTGTGATACAGAAAAAATTAAAGAAGTTCAAAAAGTACAAGAAGGAGAAAAATAATGAGTAAAAAAGAACATAAGGGAACTAGATTCGAACACTTTATTTTTGGAATTTTAGATGTACCATTTAAAAGTTTATTGGTAATGGCACTTATTTTTGCAGCACTCGCCGGTTCAATTTTAATGCTTCCAACAAAATTAGTCCTCGCGAAGATGTTGCCAGGAAAGAGTACAAATACTTTTACAATATATGTTGATACTCCTAAGGGAAGCTCAATTCATCAAACAAAAATTGTCTCAGAATGTGTAACTAACATTATGAAAAAAGAAGAAGAGTTTGTTGATATGGAAGTTTTCTTAGGGCAAGGTTCTCCACTAGATTATGCTGGTCTTGTAAAGGGAAGTGGTATGAAGCAAAGTGTTGAGTATGCTGAGATTGTAATCAACCTTAGTGATAAACATGGGCGTGATGAAAAATCTTTTAACATGGTACATAGATTAAGATCTGTTATTTTAGATGCATGTAAACCGATTGTAAGAGGAACTGTTATTAAGCTCGTTGAGATGCCAGCTGGTCCTCCAACTTTAGCTTCTATCGTTGTTGAAGTTTATGGAAAGGACAACCGAAAAGCTATTGTACTTGCCGCAGAAGTTGCAGATATTTTACAAAAAACAAAAGATCTTGTTGATGTTGATATTATGGCGGATGAGCGCCATACAAAATATACACTGAGCCTAATCCCTATAAAAGCCTCACAAAGTGGTTTGACAGCTAAACAAATAAACGAGATTCTTTATCTTGCTTTTGAAGGTATGGGAGTTGCTGTTAAGAATACGATAGAGCTTAACGACCAAGTATCTATTTTTGTTTCTTTAAGTGAAGAGAGCCAAACTATAGAAAAAAATACACTTAGATTGCTTAAAAATAAACTAGGTCAGTTAAGCCTTATGAATCAGCGTGGAATTATGATTCCTCTTACGGAGGTTGTTGAGATTAAAGAAGAGCTTTCTGTGCCTATGATTTATCATAAAAACTTAAAGACTATGGTAAATGTTGTTGCTGAAACAGATTTAGTATCTCAAGTGTATCCACTCCTAGATGCGAGAGAAACGATGATGGAACAGTTTGCTGACAGATATGAAGTTAGCAAATCTCCTGGTATCTCAACAACTATGTTTGACTTAAGTCTTGTTGATAAAAAAAGTGGTGAAAAATATCTCTTAAAATTTGATGGCGAAATGAAAGTTACGCTTGATACATTTAGAGATTTAGGTGGGGCTTTTATCGCGGCTTTAATCCTTATCTTCTTGTTGTTAGTTGTATATTATAAATCATTTGCTCTAAGTGGTATAGTATTAGGAGGAAGTTTCCTTTCTATCATTGGTGTTATAGTTGGACACTGGGTTGCTAATCTTGTAACGACTGAGACATTCTTTCTTACTGCTACATCGCTTATTGGCTTTATTGCACTTATGGGGATTAGTTCACGAAACTCACTTTTACTCATTGATTTTGCGCAGGGTCTCATAAAAGACAAAGGCATCGAAAAAAGAAGAGCACTTGCAATTGCAAGTGCAACTCGAGCAAAACCGATTATGCTAACAGCTATCGCTATCATCTTAGGTTCTGCCCTTCTTGCGGGTGACCCAGTATTTGGTGGACTTGGAGTTGCTTTGATTTCAGGAACTTTTGCTGCAGTTATTGTTTCGCTTTTATTTGTACCAATCCTTCTAAATAAAACTAAGGCTATCTAAGCTTTAGTTTTCTTCCACTTCATCTTCTTCTCCTAGAACAATTATTATCGGAAGTGTATTCTGTTTGAGTGCAAACAAAAGTCTTATAGGCTTATGTAGAATTTGGCTATTCCTTTGTAGGAGGAGTTATAGAAAAATACAAGATTTTATGTGCAGGCATTTATTAGTTAGCTTATATTCTATTTAATCCGTCATGGATAAAGTCTATAGTAAGTGTTGATGTTAAGTTAGAGTTGGGGATCTTATAAGAGAAAGGGGATTTAAGTACTACGCGCGAGGCGTAGTACCTAAGATGAATAAGTTACTTAGTAAGCGTTGTTAATAGCGTCAGTAGTATTAGCAGACACAGTGTTTACAGAATTACTAAGGTTAGTCGTTGCAGTGTTAACAGCTGAAGCAGCGTTCGTAGTTGCAGTGTTAGAAGTTGAACTCATTTCTTTAGCAATTGATTTAGCAGAGTCATTAACATTAGTAGAAACTGTTTTAACAGCATCGTTAGCATTCGTAGTTGCAGTATTCATAGAAGCAGAAGCGTCTTTAGAAACATTAGTTACAGTTTCTTTAGAATCAGTACTCATAGTGTTTGTAGAGTTGTTAGCATTGCTAGAAACTGATTTAGTAGCGTCATTAACATGACCAGAAACAGTAGAAACTGAACTCGTTAAGTTGTTAGAAGAAGAAATAGCGCTGTCTTTGAAATCTTTAGTAGCCATAGTTGAACTATCTTTGAAATCTCTACTTGTGTTAGATGCAGTATCTTTAGAATCTTCAGCGATTTCAATAGTAGAATCTCTTAAATCTTTAGCGATACCAGAAGTTGTATCAGTAGTACTTTTAACAGTGGAAACTTCAACAGTTTTAGCGTCATCAGAAACTTTAACTAAAGAATCCTTAGAGTTGTTAGAAACAGAAGTTGTAGTTCTTTCTCCGGCTTTAGAAACTTCAACTGTACCAGTTACTGCTGATTGTGAAGTTTCTTTCATGTCAGAACTCATTGATGTAATGCTTTCTTTCATATCTTTAAACATATCTCCAAAACTGAAGTCTGATAAATCAGATGCTGATAAAGAAGATACTAGTGCCATTGCTGCTATTGAGCTTGTAATTATTTTTTTCATTGTTGTTACCTTTTTTTTGTTAATTGATTGTTAAGTGACATTATAACAGTATATCTATAAATTATAACTTAATATTTATATTATTATAATATAAGCTTATTAATTTAAGTTTTTGATGTTTTAATAGAGTTTATTGTAGTCAGTGACAGGAAGTAAAAAAAAGGGGCAAGCACCACACCAAAGGTGGAGTGCTTGATGAATATGTTGTTAGAGAGTGACTATTTGTTAGCGTTGTTAATAGCGTCAGTAGTATTAGCAGACACAGTGTTTACAGAATTACTAAGGTTAGTCGTTGCAGTGTTAACAGCTGAAGCAGCGTTCGTAGTTGCAGTGTTAGAAGTTGAACTCATTTCTTTAGCAATTGATTTAGCAGAGTCATTAACATTAGTAGAAACTGTTTTAACAGCATCGTTAGCATTCGTAGTTGCAGTATTCATAGAAGCAGAAGCGTCTTTAGAAACATTAGTTACAGTTTCTTTAGAATCAGTACTCATAGTGTTTGTAGAGTTGTTAGCATTGCTAGAAACTGATTTAGTAGCGTCATTAACATGACCAGAAACAGTAGAAACTGAACTCGTTAAGTTGTTAGAAGAAGAAATAGCGCTGTCTTTGAAATCTTTAGTAGCCATAGTTGAACTATCTTTGAAATCTCTACTTGTGTTAGATGCAGTATCTTTAGAATCTTCAGCGATTTCAATAGTAGAATCTCTTAAATCTTTAGCGATACCAGAAGTTGTATCAGTAGTACTTTTAACAGTGGAAACTTCAACAGTTTTAGCGTCATCAGAAACTTTAACTAAAGAATCCTTAGAGTTGTTAGAAACAGAAGTTGTAGTTCTTTCTCCAGAGTTAGAAACTTCAACACCGCCATTTAATGCAGATTGAATTGCTTCTTTAGCGTCAGTACTCATTGCTGTAAATGTAGCCGTGATATCTTTGATAGTTTGATTTACATTGTAATCAGATGCTGATAAACTAGTTGTTAATGCGATAGCTGCTATTGAGCTTACGATAATTTTTTTCATTTGTAATTTCCTTTAGTTTTGTTGTTATAATTTGTATTAGATGAAATTATAACCTCTAAAGACTGTTATATAACTTAAAGTATATAAATATATTATATTTACTTATCAAATATGAAAATAGCATACTCTTAAAGAAATAAAAGCTTTATCTGATATAATACTTCTCATTAGAATTAGAAGGAACTAGATGAAAAATATAATTGTATTAATTATACTTACTGGTACTGCTTTATTTGCAGCACCATATACAAAACAAGACAGAATCAATGACATGCACGAAATGGCATTCGCTATGAATACTATACAAAGTGGTTTTTTCTACAATAACTACGATACGATTTCTGAAGGTATCGAACACTTAACGCAAGCAATCCAAAGAGTAAAGCCACCTTTAGAAGAAGTTGAAGAAACGGATGTAATGGCGCGCTACATGAACAATAAGGTTCAGATGACAAACAAGATAGTTAAAAAAATCAACCAAAAGTCTTTAACGATCTTACAAAGATATAAAAGTGGTGACTCTCAACAAGCGATTCAAGCGTATGACAAGATACTTGGTCAATGTATGAAATGTCACAGAAAAACAAGAAACTGGTAAAGGAAAAAAATGAAGTATATAGTATTAGCATTGATAATGGCAGGTTCTCTTTTTGGAGGGCAATTAACGCTAACGGGAACAGTTATTTCAAATAACCAAAAAATGATACCTGCAAGATATATGGGTTATGTTAAAAAAGTTAATTTTGAAGTTGGCGATAGAGTGAAGCGAGAAGATGTTCTTTTTGAACTTGAATCTGCTGAATTTGATATCATGGAATCTCAGGCTGATTTAGCACTTGCACATGCAAGACTTATGCTAGAAGCTTTTGAAACGCGTGCATATCGTGTTAAAAAAGATCAACAAGATTTAAAAAGAAGAAGAAAGTCATTAAACAAACAAGACTTCAAATTACGAATGGATGATTTAAATGAATTTGCTGATAATGCAGACAGAATGGTTGAAGCAATGCAGGTAACACTTGAAGAAGCATCTGAAAAAGCAAAACAATTTACTACAATTGCAGGATACCTAAAAATGCTTGCTCCTAATGATGGAGTGCTAGTAGAAAAGAGAATCCGTGTTGGAGATATGATTGGACCCGGAATGCTTGCTATGATTATTGTAGATATGGATCATTTAGAGATTCAAGCAGAAGTTGCAGAATCTGATTTAAAATATGTACGCGATAATAAAGTGGTAGATATTACTATTCCTTCACTTGATTATAAAGCATCTGGATATATTAAAGCAATTGTTCCTAGTGCAAATCCTATGTCGCATACATTTAAAATCCGTATTCACTTTGAAAAAACAAATGATATGATTTTCCCAGGTATGTATGCCAAAGTCTATTTGGATTTAAAAGATGAAATGGCTGCTAAAGTTCGTTAGACTCTACGAGAAGGTGTCATAAGATCTAAGATTTAATTTTACTTCTTGTGATGCATATTTTTCTTTCTTCCCTATAAAGGCATACTTATGTTAAAAACTATTACACTTCTTTTGTTCTTATATTCCAGTTTATTTTCTCTTTCTAATCTCGAAGTAGCTATAAAAAGCGATGCTGCTATGAGTGGTTTTGAAGATTCTGTGTCGATAATGACGATGCAACTTATTAATGCACGAGGACAAGAAAAAACGAGACATATGTATATGAAAGTCCTTGAAGGCAAAGATGCGGACAAATCATTAATGGAATTTTCAACACCGGCTGATGTAAAGGGAACAAAGTTTTTAAGTTATGAGCATATTGACAAGGACGATGACCAATGGTTGTACCTTCCAGCACTTAAACGCGTAAAAAGAATTGCGTCAAAAAATAAGTCAGGTGCTTTTATGGGAAGTGAATTTTCCTATGAAGACCTCAGTGCCTTTAATGTAAAAAAGTATACTTATGAAGGTGAGGCTAAAGAAGGCACGCTTGATGGGGAAAAAGTGTTTATATCGCAGAGTACACCCGTTTCTAAGTATTCTGGATATACACAATTAATCTCTTATGTAGATGCTAAGAGCTTTTTAATCAAAAAAATAGAATATTTTGACCGTAAAAAGAAGCTTTTAAAAACTGCATATTTCCAAGATTATAAGATGTTTGCTTCAGTCGCTCGGATAGGCAAGATAAGAATGAAAAATATTCAAAATGATAAAACAACGATTCTTACATGGACTAAAGAAAAAATAAAAAATGGACTGAGTAATAAAGATTTTCACAAAAGACATCTAAAAAAATGATTCGCCTCCTTGTGCTTCTTCTAGGTGCATCTGCTTGTTTGTTCGCTGATTTTGAAGTAAGTGGACACGCTGACTTAGAATCCCAAGTGTATAAAACACAGCAAGATAATAAAAATTCAAATTCATTTACGCTCAAACAAGTACTCGAAGTAGAATATGCAAAAGAAGATTTAAGTCTATTTTCTAAGGTGTATGCACAAGCCGCCTATCATGATTTTTTAAATGATGTAGAGGATACTGGAAGAACTTTTGCAAGACTTGATGAACTTTATCTAAAGTATGAGCTAGAAGACTCAAGTATAAAGATTGGTAAAAGTATAAGGTTTTGGGGTTCTTTAGAGTTAGAAAATATCGTTGATGTATTTAACCCTAATGAATTACAGGATGATTTATTTGCTACAAATCCCTTAGGTGTTTGGAATGCTTCGTATTCCTACTATACAGATAGCGGAGAACTATCGATTGTAGTAAAAGTAAATGAGCCAAATCAAAAAATGGCAAATTATCCTTATGTATATTATGTATTTCCCCAAGCAGTTTTGTATGATGAGACCTTAAAAACATCTAAAAATAAAAATCAGCCTTCAGTTTATCTTTCATATAACGGTACAACAGATGCCGAGTATGCTCTGGATTTTGCTTTTATATATGAGCATGGATACGATTCCCAAAGATATTTTTCACAAACTGCACCGACTTCGTATGTTCAAAATGCATATATAGTAGATAAATTTATGACATATAATACACTTGTTATTGGAAATACATTGCTTAAGCTTGAAGCTCTGTATGCCATTGTGGATGATGCAGAGCTAATTAGTGATTATTCCCACATCGCAGTAGGAGTCGAACACGCATTTGCTGACTTTGAAGATGGTTCAACCCTTGGCTTTTTGTACGAGTATTATAAATACACGACATATGAAGATAATAAGTACACAGATTTAGAACTTTTCCAAAGTATGCAAGATGATCTATTTGTAGGTTTGAGATATGCTTTAAACAATGCAGATGCAACAGAGTTTGTAGGTGGCATTGTACATGATTTGGAGTATGACGAGCAGACTTATTATGGTGAGCTAAACACTCGACTTGGGGAGTCTTTGAAATTAACACTTGATTATTATTATATTGAACCCTCAAAAAAAAGAGCTAACAGCCTACGCACTTTTAGGAAGACACCAAAGAATGGCTTTGAGTATTGCGTATTATTATTGAATCAACATAAGCTTACTCTACTTAAAAGGCAATTAATAGTATTATATGTAAATAAAATCACATACTTTAGAAATTATTAATTAAGGAAAACTAAAATGCAAAGAAAACTAATCTCATTCGACTGGGCAATAAAAAGAATCCTAAGAAGTAAAGCAAACTTTGAAATCTTAGAAGGTTTTTTTAAGTGAACTCCTTTTTGAAGATATAATTATTTTAGAGATACTAGAAAGTGAATCAAATCAAGAGCAAAGAGATGACAAATTTAATAGACTTGATATAAAAGTTAAAAATCAAAATGAAGAGATAATACTCATAGAGATTCAATACAGTGCAGAACTAGATTATCTTCAAAGAATTTTATATGCTTCAAGCAAGGCTATCGTAGAGCATCTCAAAGAGGGTGTTCAATACAAGGAGATTAGTAAAATTATCTCTATAAATATTTTATACTTTGATTTTGGTGATGGCGATGACTACATCTATAAAGGAACAACAAACTTTATAGGGCTCCATAATCATACACAGCTAAAACTCAATGAAAAACAAAAAGAACTTTATAAAACTGACAAAGTTGAAAAAATATATCCAGAGTATTATCTTATTAAAGTGAGAAACTTTAATGACACAGCAAAAGATACCTTAGATGAGTGGATAAACTTTTTAAAAAATGAAGAGATACCAGACAATCCAAAAGCAAAAGGTCTCTTAAAAGCAAAAGAGACACTCGACTACTTAAAAATGGATGTAAAAGAGAAGTTATCCTATGACGCTAGACAAGAAGATAAAAGAAGAGAAGCTAGTGTTTATGAGAGTACTTATGTTATTGGAAAAATAGAGGGAAAAATAGAGGGACATAAAGAGGGACATAAAGAGGGGCATAAGCAAGGGCTTGAAGAAGGTGTAAAGCAAGAAAAGATAGAGATAGCTATGAGTTTATTGGAACAAAATGTAAGCAGTGACATCATAAAAATTACTACAGGATTAACGGATACAGACTTAGTTAATCTTAGACACAATGAAAATCAATGAGATTAAAAATTTTATAAATGAATAATTTTGTAGAAAAAATAATAAAATTTAGATGGTTTATAGCGATTCTAATTCCATTGATTACATTTACAATGGCATCCTCACTTAAAAACTTAGAGTTTGAGGGAAGTTATAGAATTTGGTTTGGTGAAAAGTCTGACATTCTTCGTGAGTACGATGACTTTCGTGCGATTTTTGGGAATGATGATGCCATAGTTATCGCCTTTAAAGTTGAAGATGGAATCTTTAACAAAGAAGTGCTTCAAAGCATCCAGACGATGACAAATAAACTTTGGGAAACTGAGTATATTGCGCGGGTTGATTCGATTACAAATTATCAGTATGTTCATGCAGATGAGGACTATCCCGATGAAATTCTTGTTGAAGACTTTATTGAAGATGTAGAGAACTTGAGTGAAGAAGACTTAGAAAAAAAGCGTGCAATCGCTATAACACAAGATATTATCCTAGGAAAACTAATCTCCGCAGATGCAAAAACTACAATGATAGTAGGGCGAATGACACCAAAGGCAGGGAATGACCCTGAAGTTAGTTTTAAACTCCGTGATGCTGCTCTTGAGATTATAAAACCTGAGATAGAGAAGTATGGATATACTTTTCATCTCAACGGTGGACCAGTCATAAACAGTTCATTTATAGAAATAGCACAACATGATGGCGGCATATTTACACCTGCTGTAATCCTTGTTGCCATGTTCTTACTTTTACTTGTTTTTAGAAAATTTTCACTCAGTATTTTAAGTATCTCTGTAGTTATTTTTACTTTTTTAATCGTTCTATCTATTCAAGTGTTTCTAGGCTTTAAACTCAATAACTTTACAGCAAATATTCCAGTATTTGTAGTAGCCATTGGAATCGCAGATGCTATGCATCTACTATGGATTTATATACTTGCAAGAAAAGAGGGCAAGGAGAATTATGAAGCCATTCATTACAGTGTAAAAAAGAATTTTCTAGCACTTCTTCTGACTTCTATTACGACCGCGGTTGGCTTTGCCTCACTTAGCATCTCCGCAGTTGTTCCCATCCAAACCTTAGGCATAGCGACTGCGAGTGCAGCGATTTTAGCCTTTGTGCTTACGATACTTTTTGTTCCAGCTCTCTTAGCGATATTAGATCCAAAGATAGCAGTACAAACACAAGATGTAAATAAAACACATAAATTCTCACAATGGTATGCAGACTTTTTACTCAAACACAATACAAAAATACTCTTAGCATCTGGAGTGCTTTTTGTAGTGATTGGCATAGGCATATTTAAAGCAAATGTAGATTCAAATACAGTCCGTTATTTTAATGAAAATGTACCCTTTCGAGTAGCCACGCAATTTACACAAGACAATTTAACAGGACCGATGGCGTATGAGATTATTGTAGATTCTAAATCTCCCGATGGCATAAAAGAGCCAAAGTTTTTAAAAACTGTAGATGCTTTTGGAAAAGCTTTTAAAAAAGAATACGCAGATGCAAGACATGTTACTTCGCTTATGGATACAGTGAAAATCTTCAATGATGTAATGAACAACTCTAAGAGCATCCCAGACGATAAAAACTTAATAGCACAGTATTTACTCCTTTACTCTCTTTCTCTTCCTCAAGGGATGGAAATAAACGATAAAATGGACATTAACGAACAACTCTTACGCGTAACAGCATCTATCAACATGGTCGATACCTCAAAAGACTTAGAAATGATAGAGTGGGTTGAAAATTGGTGGGAGAAAACTGAATATAGCGCGGTTGTAAACGGACAAACAAAGATGTTCGCGCATATGCAACATGATGTGACATATACGCTGATATATTCTATAACATTAGCGATAATCCTTATCTCGATAATTATGCTTTTTATCTTTAAAAATATAAAAATGTTACCACTTTTTATCGCTCCAAATATTTTACCCGTTGCGCTTGTAGTCGGTGTGATGGGTTGGTTACAAATCGACATAGATATGGGAGTAGCCATTGCAGGTGCGATTATTATAGGAGTGGCTGTTGATGATACGATTCACTTTATGGTGAAGTACATTGAGGCAAGAAAACGCGGAGAAAATTTACAAAATTCTTTAGAATATGTAATGCGTTTTGCAGGCTCTGCTATTATCTTTACTACCGTTATTTTAAGCTTTGCATTTTTAGTCTTTGTGTTTAGTGATTTTAATCCAAACTACCACTTTGGAGTTGTGACGGCAACAGCACTTCTTCTTGCAGTTGTAGTCGATTTAGTCGCCCTTCCAGCACTTATCTCAAAAATAGATAACCGTGATACGAGTTTATTAATTTAGTAAAGTAGACTTTAGCATTTTATGTTATAATCATAAATAGTAATTAAGGAATATTTATGAATATTGACTATTTTTTAAAAAAACAAGAATTATTAGTATCTAAAACATCAATCAAATATATACGAGAAGAGTATTTTGGGTTGATGAATGCAGAAGAACGATTAGTAGGTCTTATTGGCGCTAGAGGGGTAGGTAAAACTACACTACTTTTTCAATACATAAAATCTTGTTCAGCTAAAGCACTCTATATGTCAGGAGATGATGTAGAATTCACCAATTCAAAAATATATGACTTAGTTGATGAGTTTTACTCTCTTGGTGGTAGAATAGTCGTAATAGATGAAGTGCATAAGTATAAAAACTGGGCGCAAGAAGTTAAAAATATTTACGATAGCTTTCCTGATTTACGCATTAGACTAAGTGGCTCTTCTATGCTCAATATACTGTATGAAAAATATGATTTAAGTAGAAGACTTGTCCTTCATACGATGTCTACCTTGAGTTTTAAAGAATATTTAGAAATCACTAAAGATATAAAGCTTCAGGCATATACATTTGAAGAAATTTTGAGTAATAGTAGTGCTATATCTAAAGAACTCGTATTTGCGAATGAAGACTTGTATTCACATTTTAAAGATTATCTTAGGCGCGGTGCTTATCCCTTTTATTTAGAAGGCATTGCAGGGTTTGAACAAAAACTTTATAATGCGATGGATAAAATTATACATGAAGATATTCCTTCATTAAACAAGATAGACTACTCACATATTTCTATTTTTGAAAAGTTTATTTATTTTGTTGTATCTGCAAATAAACCTTTTTTAATAAATATAGCCTCACTTGCAAAAGAACTTGGAGTAAGTGCACCCACGCTCACCTCGTATATAGATATACTTGAGAATACTTCTATATTTAAAGCAATGCGAAAAAAATCTACACGCATGTCAAAAAAACCGCAAAAGTTACTCTTTTCAAATACAAATATTTTATATGCATATGCAAATAAAATCGACTTAGATTTAGACATTGGAACAATAAGAGAAACATATTTTGTGAACTGTTTTGAAAATTGTTACTACAGCGATATTGGTGATTTTGTTGTCAACGATATTATTTTTGAAGTTGGTGGAAAAAATAAATCATTTACTCAAGTAAGAGACCTGGAAAATAGTTATTTAGCAATCGACATTGATTTTAGCACGAATGACAAGAAAATACCTCTTTGGTTATTCTCTTTTATAAAAGAAAAAGCATGATAAAAGCAATAGAGCTCGGAGGAACACTTTTTTTACCGGCTACACATAAAGATATAAAGTGTGTCGTTAGTGGCGAAAAATATCCAGACTTAAAAAGTGTACTTATAGATACAGAAGATTCTCTTGATGACCTAGAATCAGGACTAGAAGCGATTCAAACACTTCTACAAACATATAAAAAAAGTACGCTTCTTGTATTTATACGACCAAGAAATATGGAGGTTTTGCAAGAGATTTTAAAGTTCCAAAATATCCATTTGATAGAGGGCTTTATTCTACCGAAATTTTCGCTGGATAATGCTCGTAAATATCTTTATATTTTAGCGAATACGAGTTATACCATTATGCCAAGTATTGAGGGAAGTGAGCTTTTTGAGCAGCCTAAACTTGTAGAACTGCGAGATATTTTACTTATTCATAAAGAAAAAATCCCTCTTGTTCGTTTTGGTTTAGAAGATATGCTAAGACAGCTTAAGATGCGAAGAACATGCCAAGAGTCTATCTTTGATTTTACAGTCACTTCATCTGTTTTGGGTAACTTTATAGGAATTTTTAAAAGTGCTGGGTTTGATGTGAGTGCTGGCGTGTATCCTTGTTTTAAAGATAAAGAAGGTTTTATTAATGATGTTAAGCGTGACTTAAAAGAGGGTTTAATCTCCAAAACGATTATTCACCCCAATCAAATAGAGATAATAAATTCACTCTATAAGGTAAATAAAAAAGACTACGAAGAAGCATCTGAAGTATGTCAAAATGATGCTTTGGTATTTAATCAAAATTCAAAAATGGCAGAAACAAAAACTATGTTTGCTTATTCATATGCGCTTTTACAAAGAGCAAAAATATACGGAATAAAGGACTAAGGGATTTCTTGATATAATCTATACATAATTATATAAGGATTGTCCATGAGTTATGTATATCTTGCAAGACAGCCCATCGTTAGTATAGATGAGCAGCTAGAAGCCTATGAGGTGATGTATCTTGATGCTAACAAGGCAGCGAGTGAAAAAAACATCTCTACAACAGCTTCAGTTATCAACTCTATTTTAAATAAATTTGGAACAAAAAAGTTTACAAGCGAGCACAAGGCTTTTATTAAAGTAGACAAAAAATTCTTGATGAGTGATTTAGTCTTGAGTATCCCAAATGATATTTTTACCCTTTCTTTATTTTCAGAAATAGACTTAGATGCAAGAGTTATAGATAGAATAGAAAAACTTTATGAGAAAGGTTTTACTTTAGCTATTGATAATGTTGATTTGAGTCGAGATAATATTATAAAATACAAAAAAATAATGGATAAACTTACATACTTTAAGATTAATATTTATGCAGATATGGACTTAAAAGACAAAGATTTAGTAGTCCAACTCCAAGATACCCATGTGAAAATCGTAGCAACAAAAATAGAAGATGAATACCAGTACCAAACAGCTAAAGATTTAGAGTGCGATTTGTATCAGGGATATTGGTTTGCTAAACCACAGATTTTAGAAAATGAAAAATTTGATCCGGCACAATTTAATGTCCTTAAAATTTACAATATGCTTATTAGCGACACTAATATTGATGAGATTACTGCTGAGTTTGAAAACAACCATGCACTTACTTTTCAGTTGTTACAGTTTATAAATTCTGCACACTTTCACTTTCAAGCGAAGATTTCTTCCGTGCACCATATTCTCACACTTGTTGGGAGGAAACCATTGTCTGAGTGGTTAATGCTTATGATTTACTCCAAGTCGCTTACAAAAAATGACAAAGCACCTCCTTTAATGCTCATGGTTCAAAATAGAACGCAACTTATGCAAAACTTACTTAGAATACTTAAGCCAGATGTAAAAAGTAATGCCTTAGGTGAGGCCTATTTAATAGGTGCTCTTTCTTTAGTGGACACGATATTTCACGCAAAATTAAGCGACATTTTAGAGCATATTCATATCTCAGACATTGCAAAACAAGCGCTTTTACATGATGAGGGAACCTTAGGAATGCTGTTCAAGCTTGTTCGGGCGATAGAAGTATTTGATGTAGCCGAAATAGTAGCTTTTTCTAAAAGACATAAGGTAGCCGAAGAAGATGTTCAAAATGTTATTATGCAAAGTATCGAAGATGTAAACGCTCTTGAGTCTTCTTTACGAGCGAGTTAAGAAGCTGATTAAAGTAGTAGATATAGATGTTAAAGATTTAAAAGTATACAAAACGCTTCGAGATAATGCTTTTGATGATGAAGATAGTTTCATAGCAGACTCTCCAAAAGTGGTTAATTTACTTTTAGAAAGTGACATCAAGATTAAAAGTATTTTAGCGACACAAGCGTACTACGATGAGAATAAAGACTTAGTGAAAAGTAAAAATATAGAAAAATTATTTGTAGTAGATAAAGCTTTAATGCAAGGCATAGTCGGGCATAAGATTCATCATAATTGCATGGCTCACGGTGTACGACCAAAGCCTCATAGACTAGACGAGTTAGACGATCAGATCTTAATGCTAGATGCTATAACATCGACTGAAAATGTAGGTTCTATTGCGAGAAGTATGGCAGGTATAGGTATCGCTTCGTATCTTCTTCCAAGCACTTCTCCTCACCCCTATGGCAGACGGGCTTTGCGTGTTTCTATGGGGTATATGAGTAGGCTTAAATACCATATATATACTGATATATTTTCATGTATCAAAGAGTTAAAACAAAGAGGCTATAAAATTTACGCTGCTGAACTCACGCCAGATGCAAGGTTTTTACAAGATGTAAAAGTATCAAGTAAATGGGTTTTACTGATGGGTCACGAGGGCAAAGGCATAGCTAAAGAGATTTTAGATATTTGCGATGAGGTCGTAAGTATCGAGATGCAAGCGGGAGTAAAAAGCTTCAATGTCGCAGTTGCGGCTTCACTTATAATGTACCAGTTTAAAAATAAAAATTGACAATAAAAAGTATATTGTATATAATAGCAATATACAAGGAAGAGAATGACATTTGATTGTTTAGACTTAGAATCTATTGTTGGCTTTGACTGGGATGATGGAAATATCCATAAAAATGAAGAATTTTTTTTTAATGAACCCTTACTGATAGTAGAAGACTTTAAACATTCACTCAATGAGTGTAGATGCGTCGCCTTAGGTAAAAATGATTTCAATGATTTAGTGACTGTGATTTTTACAATAAGAAATAAGCAGATTAGAGTTATTTCAGTAAGAGACATGAGTAAAAAAGAAAGGATAGTTTATGATAAAGCTTAAAGAAGTACCTCCATTTAAAGATGAAAGAGAAGAATCTTCTTTTTGGGATGAACATGATGTGACTGAGTATTTCGATATGCAAAAAGCAAAGCCGGTACGATTCTCTAATTTAAAAAAAACAACCAAGAGTATATCTTTGCGGCTACCAGTTGATATGATAGAAGAGTTAAAAGTAAAAGCAAATGCGATGGATGTTCCTTATCAATCTCTTATAAAAATGTTTTTAACGAATGCTCTTAAAATTGCTTAATAGATACGAAATTAAAGGTAAATAAAAATGGACGGACAACTAAGAAAAAATATTAAGCATGGTACAACAGTAGCCATAGTTTTAAAACAAGATCAAGATACAGGACTTCTAACAGATGGAACTGTCCGTGATATTTTAACAAATTCGCCTTCGCATCCTCATGGAATCAAAGTTCGTTTGATGAGTGGTGAAGTTGGTCGTGTAAAGGAGATTTACTAATGTCAAAATTTTCGCAGCTAGCCCTCTGTGATGAGATGGTTCAAAACCTAGATAAGATAGGTTATACACAAATGACTCCTGTTCAAGCAGATACACTTCCTCTTATTTTAGAAAACAAAGATGTAATCGCCCAAGCAAAAACAGGAAGTGGAAAAACAGCAGCTTTTGGAATAGGACTTTTACAAAAACTTCAAGTGAAGAAGTTTCGAGTCCAAGCGCTTGTACTTTGTCCAACCAGAGAACTCGCAGACCAAGTAGCTAAAGAGTTACGAATCATCGCGAAATTTGCACATAACATTAAGATTTTAACACTTTGTGGTGGTGCTGCATTTGGTCCACAACTCGGTTCTCTTCGTCATGGAGCGCATATAATTGTTGGTACTCCTGGGCGTATTTTAAAGCATCTAGCTAAAGAAACACTCAGTCTTGAAAACTTAGAAACACTTGTGCTTGATGAAGCCGATAGAATGTTAGATATGGGTTTCATTGAAGAGATTGACAAGGTTTTAGAGTACACTCCAAAAGAAAAACAAACATTACTTTTTTCAGCGACCTACACAAATGAGATTACTTTTATAAGTAAGCGAATCCAAAATAATCCAGTAAGTGTAAAAACTGTTACAACTGAAGTTGCCAACACTATTGATGAGCGATTTTATGAGGTACACGAGAGAGACAAAACACAAACGCTTATCAATGTATTTTCACATTTTAAACCTGAAAATATCATTGTTTTTACAAACACAAAAATAGCGGCAAAAGAATTAGCCGAGAACTTGGCAAAAAACAAGGTAGATGCACTCGCTATTCACGGAGATTTAGAACAGTATGAACGCAATGATGTTTTAGTGCAGTTTGCTAACAAGTCTTGCCCTGTTTTAATCGCTACTGATGTTGCCGCGCGTGGTTTAGACATAAAAGAATTGTCTATGGTTGTAAACTTAGATTTACCTCATACACTTGAAACATATACACATAGAATCGGAAGAACAGGTAGAGCGGGACATGATGGCATCGCCATTACACTTTATGCTGAGGATGAAATCCAAAATGCGCTGGAGTACAAAAATGATACGCGAACATTCGAAGATGCAGGGATGTTGAAAAAATCAAATACTTTTGAGATGAAACCACAGTTTGTTACACTCGTAATTGAGGGTGGAAAAAAAGACAAACTTCGTGCTGGAGATTTACTCGGTGCATTAACCGGAGATGCTGGACTTGATGGGAGTGCTATTGGTAAGATAGACATTTATGACAGACAGGCTTATGTCGCAATCAAAAGAGAACTTATCGACACAGCACATAAAAAACTTTCACAAGGAAAAATAAAAAATAAGAAGTTTTCTGTTTGGACTTTATAAAAAGTCTACCTAAAGAAAAACTTCTTCTCTTCTCCACTTATAATATATTCAAATTCATAGTAATTATTTGCAATATATTCTAAGTCTTCTATCGCATTTTCATCACAAGCTAGGAGTATTTTATCTCCAATTTTAATCTCTGTATCATCGCTTGGAAGCAGTATCTCTTCTTCATCTCTTTTAATAAGTAAGGCAATTATATTGTTCTTTTGTTCTCTGTCTCTTCGAGATGCTTTTAAAACTCCAAGCGTGAGGATATTATCTGCATCTTTTAAGTACTTATAAATCTCTAGCGATGCATTTTTTGTTATGTTGAGCTCATAGGCAAGCGGATCAACCCCTATATTTTGAATAAGCTGGACTAAAAGTTGTTGCCCCCAGTCTTCATCTTTATCTATCATAATCCTGATGAGCACATCACTAAGAGGGTTTGATAATGCATTTGTTATTTGATGGATAAGAATTTTTTCTGGAATATAAAGCTTGTCTATTTTAGCGTGAGAAAAGATGGAAAAGTCTGTTATCTCGTTTTCTCTAGCAACAATTAAGGCCGTTTTATTTACTTTTTTAACAGTAGAAAGAATGGAAAGATTTGTTGTGTCATTATCAGTTGCGATTATCACTAACTCTGCTTCTTCTATCCTCGCTTCTTGGAGTATATAATGCTTGTCAGCATCTCCGAGTAAAATATTTCTAACACCATGATGCTTTGCTGCTTCAACCTTATCTGGGTCAATTTCTATGATTGTTGGATGCACACTATTTTTGAGAAACATATCATAAAGGTTGGAGCCTAATCGACCGTAGCCGCAGATGATAATATTTTCATTTGGAATGGAAAAGGTTTTAGATTCAAGATTGTTGATTTTATATAACCAGTTTTCAAGCTTAAAAAGACTTGGGGCGACAAGTGCCATTTGTAGATGCGAGGAGATGATAGCGAAGGGATTATCCACCGTGTCAGCTCCTGCATCGAGGAGGTTTTTTGTCTCATCATGCGTACTTGATTTTACAACTACATTGACTCTGGGGTTGAGGAGTTTAGAAGCAAGGGTAATCCTAAGGTTGAGCGCATTGTCTTTAAAAAGAGAGATTATGCCTTTGCAGTAGAGAAGTTTGATGCCTGCATCTTCGAGTGAATAAGGATTATGTGCATCTTTGATGAGAACAGGAACATGAGGAATAAAGCCTTCCATACTTACATAGGCTGCTCTCTCTGGGTTTCTTTCTATGACTACAACCCGAATTTTGGCAGCTAACATTCGGGTTATAACCTCTTTTGTTGTCTCGTTATAGCCTAAAATGATGACAAAATCTTCTTTTATATTTTTAACCGAGCGTCGAAAACGAGCGATTGCAATTTCACTAATGAAGAGTTTATCTTGAACAAGGGCTACGAGTGTACCGATGCCATAAAACCAACCAAGTACGGTAAGATAAATGGAGATTGAAACCCAGATTTTTTGATAATAAGTAAAAGGAAAAGGAAGTTCCCCAAAGCCAATAGTTGTGGCAGTGTATGTCACAAAATAAAAAGCGTCAAAGATACTCATATGGTAAACATTACCGCTTAAGTCCTCTCCTGGAATAAGAACTAGACCCGTTATCGCGATACTGTAAGTTATAAGTATAACGACAAATGGGAGTCGCATTCTTTGAAGAATTATCCAAAGTGAGCTTTCATTCATTACTTATCTTTTTGATTTAAGCGTATCGCCAATGTACAATATAACCGAAGTGATATTTGCAAGTAAAGCGCCACCACTTAAAGAAACTATCATCCCGAATATATGTGGATCTATTGATTGTTCTGTGCCGTATACTGTCCAAATACTTGCTGCTAAAATAAGCTGTAAGTTAGCAACTAAACTTGTAGCAATTAAAACAGAACCAATCTGTGTTTTGTCACCAAGTTTAAGAATGGTTGCAATAAGGTTCACTACAATCGCTGCAAAAAGTTCATATTTTGAATGCATATTTACATCGAGTGCATCCCCGTACCAAAAACCGAAGTTTAATGTCATAGCTAGGATTATAAAAAAGCCTGCTACTACCTTGTCTAAGTTCATTGTGTTACTCCGCTATTTAGTTATTAAGAGTATTATGTTAGCATAATTTTTTTTATTGATGGAGATATAATGAAATATATTTTAGGATTACTTTTATTGGTAACACTTATGATGGCAAAGGATAAAAAGATGGAAATTTATGATTTTTCTGTGCAAGATATAGATGCAAAAGAAGTTTCGCTTAAAGCGTACAAGGGGAAAGTTTTACTCATAGTAAATGTAGCGAGTGAATGTGGCTTTACACCGCAGTACGAGGGCTTAGAAAAACTTTATCAGGCGCATAAAACTGAAGGTTTTATGGTTTTAGCTTTTCCCTCAAATCAATTCTCAAAGCAAGAACCCGGAACAAACAAAGAGATAAAGTTTTTTTGTCATAGCAAGTACGATGTACACTTTGATATGTTTGCAAAAATTGATGTAAATGGAGATAATGAAGCCCCTTTGTATACTTATCTTAAAAAAGAGAAGGGTGGATTTTTAGGCTTTGACTCAATAAAATGGAACTTTACAAAATTTTTAGTGGATGCAAATGGAAAAGTTATAAAAAGATATGGCTCGAGTACTAAGCCAAAAACTATAGAAAAAGACATCATAAAACTACTTAATAAATGAAAGAACTAAAGTACCTTAAGGGCTACTCTCAAACAGTACAGGAGCAAGTTCATGGTTTAATTCAAAATGATGGACTCAAAAAATACTTGTTGAAAAAATATCCTAAGCCACATACATATTCAAACGATAAAGCGCTCTTTAGCTACGCAATGGATCTTAAAAACCAGTACATGAAAAAGTCTGCACCTTTAAGCAAGGTTGTCTACGATGGAAAAATAAATGTTATTCATAATGCACTCGGCACGCATCATTTTATCTCGCGTGTTCAGGGGAGTAAGTTAAAAGCAAAAAATGAAATCAGAATTGCATCTATGTTTAAAAATGTCCCTCAAGAGTTTTTAGAAATGATTGTAGTCCATGAACTCGCACACTTTAAAGAAAAAGAACACAATAAAGCCTTTTATAAACTTTGTGAGTATATGCAAGACTCCTACCACCAAGTGGAGTTTGATTTGAGACTTTATCTTACTTTTATAGACTCAAATACAGAGAAATTATATTAATCCATCCAGCGACTAGGATCATAACCATCTGTTGGTCTTATAATCTCTTTTCTTTCTAATTTTTTTATTAAGATAAGTGAGGTAGAATTTTCTTGCATCTCAAAACCGAATTTCTCATAAAACTTCAAAGACTTAGCTTTGTGGCTAATGTCGATACTAAGTTCTGAGTGCATTGTAGCAGCTTCGAGTAAAAATTGTTCCATCATATAAGAGCCAATTCCAGTACCTTTAAACTCAGGAACTATGGCAACACTCATCACACCCTTTCGTGACCAAATAGCACCGGCTACTTTGTTATTCACAAGTGCATAAAGACCTAAGTCCTTTGTCGTAAGTCCATAAAACTTTGTGTATTTTTCTAAGTCTTCATTGTCCTTTGGATGGGCAATACTTACTAATGTTTCAATGATTTTTTGCTCAGATGAGCGTAAAAAATATAGGTCTCTACTCATGATAGTTCCTCTATTTTTATGTCATAGGCATCGTTTATTTCATCTAACTCTGTTTGTGATGTTTCAAGTGATTCAAAAAGTGTTTCAACTTCTTTCTCATTTGCTGCTACGAGTTTTGAAAGTTCCATAAGTGCTGAACTATCTCCCGCATTTGAAACTTCAATAAGTTCCTTATGTTGAGATGCTACTAAATCTTCAAGTTCCATAATCTTATTTTCTAGTTTTTCAACTTTTTTCTTAAGTGAAGAAGTTGTTTTATTTCTCTCACGAACTAGTTCGGCTTTGAGTTTTTTGTTTTCTTTAGTATTTGATTTAGGAGCAATTTTCACGGAGGCTTCAGTATCTCCACCCAGGTGGTCCCTCTCTCGGGCCTTGTCCGATTCCCCTTGATCTTCCCAACCAATTTTACTAAGAAAAGCATCATAGCCACCATCAAAGTACTCAGCACCCTCTTTAGCAAAGATGATAAGTCTATCACAAACTCGACGGAGTAATTCTTCGGAGTGGGTTACGATGATAACAGAGCCCTCAAAGTTTTGAATAGCCTTTGTAAGTGCTTCTATGGAGTCCATATCGAGGTGATTTGTAGGCTCGTCGAGAAAAAGTAAGTTTACATTTCTGGCGATGATTTGACCTAGCATTACACGCGATTTTTCACCACCTGAAAGTAGGGAGATTTTCTTTTTAGCACTGTCACCACTAAACATCATACCACCGCAGATGCTTCTTACCTGTGCTTCACTGAGCTTAGCATTACCTACATAAATCTCATCCATAACCGTATTTTTATCACTTAGATGCGCGATATTTGTTTGTCCAAAATGTGCGAAAGATGTACTTGAATGGTACTGCGCTTCACCGCTTAATGCTTTTAATTCTTTGGCAATAGTATTTAAAAGTGTTGATTTACCTTTCCCATTTTTTCCTATAATTCCAAGGCATTCACCTTTTTGCAAGGTAAAAGAAATATCCTTAAACAAGATATTCTCAGGTGTATACCCAAAACTTAAATCTTTTACATCAAGTAAAACTTTTGCGGGAGTGTCTTTAAAGTTAAAGTCAAAGCTTAGCGTGTTATCAAGGCCAAGGTCATCAAGCCTATCCATTTTTTCAAGTTGTTTAACTTTTGATTGAGCAAGCGAGGCGGTAGATGCTCGAGCTTTATTTCTCGCTATAAACTCTTCAAGCTCTTTGACTTTTTTATCTTGGGCTACTTTTTGTTTAGCATGAAGTTCATCGTTAGCAGATAACTGTGCATAAAATTTATGCGTATCTCCTGCAATGAGTTCAAGTTTTTTTCGTACAAGTCCCATCGTATGTGTCGTAACCGCATCCATAAAGTTTCTATCGTGGGTAATGAGAATAAGCTCACCATCAAAGGCTCGTAAAAAAGCCTTAAGCCAACGCAGAGAAACGATGTCAAGGTAATTGGTAGGCTCATCTAAGAGGAGTAGATTTGGTTCAGTCACAAGAAGCTTAGCCAGGTTTATGCGTATCTGAAAACCACCAGAAAATGAAAGTGGATCTTTTTCTAAGTCCTCAAGCACAAAGCCAAGACCAAAAAGAATTTTCTCAACTCTGTAAGTATCGTACTTCATCTCGTCTGTGAGTGCAAGTGCCGCTTCTTCTCGAAGAGTGGGTTCACTAAAGGTTAGATGCTGTTTAAGCGTGCCTATCTTATAGTTTTTTGGAATGATAACATCACCATCATCAGGAGTTTCTTCACCTAAAATGATTTTAAAAAGTGTTGACTTGCCACTTCCATTTCTCCCAACGAGTCCGATTCTATTTCCGGAGTTGAGTTTAAAACTAAGCTTGTTAAAGAGTTCTTGACTTGAGAAATTTTTAGATATATTTGTTAGTTGAATCATTTTGAAAATATTCCTTATTTGTAGTAAATTATTGTTCAAGTTTCACAAAAAACACTCTTTCTTTGTTGTGATTGCGTTTTTCTGTACCCGTATTGAACTCTTTGTAATCTTGCTCAAATACTTTAACCTTACCTCTTTTTGACAAGCTACTCATTATTTGCTCATCACTTATCTTTGCATTACTTCTTCCGTTGCCGCTGTTACCCATGTTGTTGTAGGACAAAAGTATATATTTGCATTTTGCATTTTGAATCAAATCATCAAAGAGTACAGATGCATTCACCTTGCAGTATTCACTTTTTATTTTACTTCTATCAAACTTCTTAGCAAGCCCAAAAACTTCTGGTTTTTGCCATAAAGATAAGTTCTCGAGTAGGTGGTACGCGTCACTGTATTGTCTTGAGTTATAAGGTGGGTCAAGATATAAAATATCACATTCAATATCTCTTATTAAAAGGTTTGCGTCCTTATTGTAGATTTCATTGCTTGCATTTTTTTCAATACTTGTGTCAATGAGCTTCATTTCAATAGCTGTGTCTTTAAAAGCTTTTTTAATAAAAGCATCGTAGTGTCCAACGGTGTTAGCAATCCTATCAATAGAATAATTTAATGAGGTCAAAAGAATAAACTTTTCTTTTAAATTTATTTTTCCCGAGATAAACAAGTTTCTAATTTCTTCTCGTATAAAGCCGATTTTAATTGCATTTTTCTTAGAAAAGTATGTACCTGCAAAATGATTTGAAAAATAATTTTCTTTTTCTGTGCTTAGTTTATTGAAATCGTTGATAATTTTTAACAAGGCATCTTTATTAAAATCATCTTGATTTAAGAAGGCATTGAGGGAAACAAAATTATGATAAAGTAGGTCATTAAGAATTATTTTATTGTCTTTTGTATTGAAGTAATTGCCTACAGTTCCTGTGCCTGAGAAGATATCACATAAGGAATCAAAATGCCCAATCTCACTTTGAATGATACTTTCAATAAATGGCAAAATACTATTTTTATTACCTAAG
Source organism: Sulfurimonas sp. (assembly GCA_030949825.1). Classification (GTDB taxonomy): domain Bacteria; phylum Campylobacterota; class Campylobacteria; order Campylobacterales; family Sulfurimonadaceae; genus Sulfurimonas. The sequence goes on along the minus strand of JAUZSC010000008.1, from coordinate 231,390 downwards.
TATCTTCTTTGTGATATTTTGAACAAGCAGATTTCCTTATTGGATTTTAAATATTTTATTATACCAAACTAAGCCCAATTTTGCCTTTTTCAAAGTCTATAGAAAGGACTTGAATTTGAGGAAGATACTGGTTTAGGGACAGCACTTCTAAGGGATGTTTAATCCGTTTTGCACTCATTTTAGAGATATGAATCATCCCATCGTTTTTAAGACCAATGTCCACAAAAGCACCAAAATCTGTGATATTTCGCACAAGCCCTGAGACAAAACTCCCTTCTTTGAGCATTTTTATATCTGTGATTCCTGCTTTAAATGGGATGGGAGGTAAGTCTTCTCGAGGGTCAAATCCTGGCTTAGAAAGTTCTTTTATGATGTCTTGAAGTGTATGCATTCCAACTTGAAGTTCTTTGGCTTTTGATTCTAGATGCGCAGATGCTAGGTCAAGTTTTATAATTTTCTTAGCAAGTTCATAACTCTCAGGGTGAATTCCGCTGTTGTCAAATTCATTTTTTCCATCTTTTATTCGTATAAAACCTGCTGCTTGCTCATACGCTTTTTTTCCTAAACCTTTTACTCTTAGAAGTTGATTTTTTGTTGTAAAGTTTCCGTTAGCATCTCGATACTCGATAATATTTTTTGCAATTTTCATCCCGATTCCAGCTACATGACTCAAAAGTGAGGCAGATGCGGAGTTTATATCAACACCTACGCGGTTTACCAAATCACAGGTAACATCATCAAGTCTTTTTAGTAAAAGTTTTTGGTTTACATCATGTTGATACTGACCGATTCCTAGTGATTTTGGGTCGATTTTTACAAGTGCCGCCATTGGATCACGGAGTCTTTGAGCGATGGAGATTGCCCCTCGAATCGTTACATCAAGGTTTGGATACTCATCTTGTGCAATCTGAGATGCTGAGTATACAGATGCTCCTGCTTCGCTTACAACTGTATAGTTTAGATTAGCGTTTTCTTCAGTGTTGAGACGGGAAAAAAACTCTTGAGTTTCTCTGGAACCTGTACCATTTCCTATGGCAACACCTGCGATATTATATTTTTTACAAAGCTGTAAAATCTTCTTTTTAGAGTTTTCATAATCATTTTTTGGAGCAGTTGGATAGATTACAGCCGATTCTAAATAATTTCCATTTTCATCAATAAGCGCTAGCTTGCAGCCACTAACAAAGGCAGGGTCGACACCTAAAAGAATCATCTTTGTTACAGGTGGTGTCATAAGAAGTTGTTGCAGATTTTTTTCCAAAAACAGATATAGCCGCGGCATCTGCCTTTTCTTTTAACTCAGCATGAACTTCTCGCTCGAGTGAAGGAAGTAAAAGTCTTTTGAGTCCATCTTGATAGGCTTCTAGTAAAAACTCCTTTGAAGTAGATGCTGACTTTGGAATTTTGTATTGTTTAATATTTTCTAAAATTCTTTCTTTATCAGTAGTGATTTTTACACTTAACTCTTTTTCTGACACTCCACGCATAATGGCGAGGTATCTATGTGATGGAATGTAAGCAACTTTCTCGCTTTTTCCAGCAAGATTTTTAAATGTTCCATTTTCATTAAATGTTTTAGTTTTTTTAGTCTCAAGGTTTCCAAAGCGTAGTATGGAACTACGAATAGCTTCTCTTTCGCGTGGAAGTTCTGCATAGCGCTCGGCTAAAATATCTTGCGCGCCTTTAATGGCATCGAGATACGATTCCACATCTTTTTTTTACAAACTTTTTAGCTTCTATTTGAAACTCACTTTTTGTTAGTCGTGCAGTTTGGAGTGTGTTAGCTAAACTTGTTAGTCCATTGGCAACAGCACTTGTCGCGCGAGTGTTCTTTTTTTCTTTAAAAGGTCTATAAATATCTTCGAGTATTCTCAAAGTATCTGCCTCGTCAATGCTTCTTTTTATAGCATCGCTTAAAGTTGCTCTCTGGACGATAAGGCGAGATACTTCGACTTTACGCTCAAGAAGTTTTTTACTACTGAGATAAATTAGCTCAAAGTCACGAAGTACTTCATCGTCCGCTCCACCTGTCATTTCTTTGCGGTACCTAGCGATAAAGGGAATCGTAGAACCCTCATCAAGAAGTTTTAAAATGTTTGTTATATGTTCTTGTTTTAGGCTCGTTTTTTGTGTGAGTGTTAGCAGTAAGTCTTTCATTGAAAGCTTGAACGATTAATGATTATAATCATACTCTGTCCCTTGGAGTATTCGTACCTCTTTACAGCCTTGGCGATTGTTTAAATCACAAGCAATTTTAAATTTTTCTTGTGCTTTTTTATAGTCTCGCATTAGTCCTTTGGAATCTCTGTAGTATCTACCCAAAAAGATGCAAGCGTTAGCATATCCAGCATTACAAGCTTTATCATAAAGTTTTAAAGAAATATTTTTCATAATTTTAGAGTCTCTTTTTCCATAAAAGACAGCTACATTATGACAGGCAAAGGCATCGTTTCCTCCACAAGCTTTTGAGTAAAGGGCAAGAGCTTTTTTTACTGTCTTGTTTGATTGTAGAGCTTTCCTCATAAAGAACAGCCGCCTTAGAACAACTCTCATAATAGTTTTTATCACAGGCTTTTGTAAAAAACTCTAGGGCTTTAGAATCATCTTTTTTTACGCCATCTCCACTTGCATGCATAAGCCCCATATTGTGACAAGATATGCTTTGTCCAGCCTTACAGTCTTTCTCAAAAGTCGTTCTTTGTTCATTAGTTGCAGCAGCGTTTAGATGTGTGATAGCAACAATACACATAATATAAAATATAATTTTCATAAACAAATTGTAGCGATGATTGATAAATCGGGGCTTAATCTAAAAATCATTTATTTGTGTAAAAACAAATATTATGGAAATTTCAAATAATTCTCAAGCTTTAAATCAGCTTCAAGCATCGATTCAACCAGTTAGACCACAAGAACCTAAATATACTGATGGCGAAGTATATAAAGCAAGCCAAGGAAACATACACAGAAATGGACAAGGTGAACTTGCAATAACACCTCAGGGTGAAACAAATATTAACAATAGACAATCTGATGCAGCAGCTCAAAGCGCAGCAGAGACTCAAGCAAATAAAGATTCACAAAGAGAAAGTGCAGTTGATGTTTTAGCGAGAAAGTCTAATCAATCGCAGGTTGAAATTTATTTAGCAGTAGCGACAGATGGAAATTATAGTCCTGTCGAGAATGAAACAGCAAGTATTATAGAATCTTTACGCGATGTTCAAAAACAAAACAATGCTGTAGAAGCTTACGCCACTTACCAAACGAATCAAAATGCACCTGTAAATAACCTCGCAAGAGGTTTAGCAGGTTAAAAGGAGGATAGTATGCAAGTAGCTCAATATTTATTTCAATCACCTTCAACAAGTTCAGTCCAAGTTGGACGACTTGACCCATCTTCTAAAGAAGAAGACACTTCATCTAAAAAGACATCTCCAGAGCAAAGTCTTCAAGCAAAAACTGCTGGAGAGATTTTAAGTCCAAATACGGCTAATACGGTGGAGAATCTCAATCCAACAGTGATTTCAAATCAACTCTTAGATGTTTACGCTTAGTCTTTTTTAGATTCTTTTAAAAACTTAATAAAATTATCTTTACTTATTGGTTTTGAGTAAAGATAACCTTGCAGTAAATCACAGTCCATACTTTTTAAGAGCTCCGAGTGTTCTTGCGTTTCAACACCCTCAGCTACTGTTTTTAGACCAAGTGAATGTGCCATATTTATAATGGTTTTAGCTATGGTTCTGTCATCTTCATCGCTTGTTATTTGCCTTACAAAAGATTGGTCAATTTTAAGTATATCGATAGGAAATTTTTTCAAATAAGAAAGCGATGAATGTCCTGTTCCAAAGTCATCTATTGCGATTGAAACTCCAAGAGCTTTTAAATCTTCCAAAATTTTAAGTGTTTGAAGTGTGTTTGTCATCGAAATAGTTTCTGTAATTTCAAATTCTATATACTTAGGATGCACATCATATTTTACCAAGAGACTCTGGACATAGCTTATAAGATTTGCATCTCCAAATTGTCGTGCGGAGAGATTAATCGCTATTTTAAAGGCAGGGTATCCAAGTAAATTAAACTCTTTTATACTTGCAATAGCCTGCTCTGTAATTATATTTCCAAGTTCTACCATCAGCCCTGTACTCTCAGCCATAGGAATGAAATCATCTGGGAAAACTAAACCAAGACTAGGATGATTCCATCGCACAAGTGCTTCTGCTCCTGCGATAGAATTTGTTTGTGCATTTAGTTTCACTTGGTAGTACACTTCGATTTGGCTTTTACTTTTTACGGCTTCTGATAATGCTTGTTCGAGGTCTAATTGTTTGTCTGTAAAGTCTCCCATACTTTGAGTATACAGTTCATACTTATTTCGTCCATTGTTTTTTGCCTCATACATTGCTGTATCTGCATTACGAACAAGGGTCTCATGGTTTATTCCATCTTGAGGGTAAAGGGCTATACCAATACTTGAACTTATATAAAGTTCATGTACTCCAATTATGTGCTTTTCTTGTAAAGATTCTAATATTTTTTTAGCAATAGCATGAACATTGTCTTCATTTTTTATGGATGATAAAAGTATTACGAATTCATCTCCACCTATTCTCGCTAGGGTGTCAGATACTCTAATCTCTTTTTGAAGAACATTTGATATATAGACCAATAAGTCATCTCCAATACCGTGTCCAAGCGTATCGTTAATAAGTTTAAAGTGATCAAGGTCTAGAAATAAGATGGCTAAACTTTCTTTGTTTCTTTTGGCATTTTGTAATGCTTTTTCTATCCTGTCTTTAAGAAGAACGCGATTTGCGAGTCCTGTGAGCGGATCAAAATAGGCAAGTTTTTCTATAGTCTTTTTATTTTGAACATCTTGAGTAATATCCATACTAACAGCAGTTAATTGTTTAGAATCGTCTTTATCGATGCTTCCTTTTGTTTTGACATATACATTTTTATTGCTTGGAAGTTTGAGCATGTATTGGATGTTAAAGTTTGTGCTCATTTTTATAGCGCTATGAAATGTCTCTTTTACGCGTGCATAATCATCGTCACCAATAAAAGACAAAAATTGCGCCCAAGTTAAGCATGCTCCTTTCTCAAGTTCGAGTAAACGGTAGTACTCATCACTCAAGATTAAAGTATCATCATCAAAGTTATAATTTAAACTTCCAACACTAGCTATCTCCTGTGCTTCTTTGAGGTGTTCTTGATTTTGAAAGAGTTGTGTATTTAAGTCTTTGGAGATGTTTATAAACTTAATGATATTGTCAATCATAATATTTGCAGACTTAGATATAGATGCAACTTCGTCATTTGAAGTAATTTTCAAGGAAAGTTTTTGAGGCTTTTGTGGGTTGAAATTTTGCAAAGAAGTATCTAGAATTTTTAAATTTTTCAAAGATCTATATAAAAGAAATGCAAGGGCTAAAATCGACAGAGCGAAACCAATAACGCCATAAATAATCCACATTTCAAAGGTGTCTATACTTTTTTGAAGTGTTTTTTTAGAGTACACAAGGGTCATTTGCGCAATCTCTTCTTGTGTTGCTGGATCAATCATCTTTACACTGTTAAAGAGTTCTCCCTGAAGGGAATACTCTTGTAGAGTTTTTTGGTGTTTTGTAAATGTATCTTTTTGTTTTGAAGCTGTGTGTTGTATTTCTATAAGTAAAACATTCTCATCGAGTAAGGCATTGTTGATAATCTCTTGTGTTGTTTCTTTAAATTCGTAACTGAGGCTCAGACAAAGTGAAGGTGTCATATGTTGCGTGATGAGTTTGACTTTATTTTTTTCTAAATCAATATACGATGCTATAAATATGTCCTTAACTACAAACATTATGAAATAAATAAATAATACAGAAAATACAAAGATGGAAAATATTGTTTTAAAAACAAGAGAGTTAAAATTAATCATAGTAAATATTCGATATACGCATAAGAACAGGTCTTAAATTGATTCGACTTGTTTGTATCGCTAGAAGATTTAGGATGGGTTTTATTTTATGCTCAACATTTACAGAAATCATTACACCGTATTGTAAATCGGAACTTTGATATGAAAATGTTAATGCATCTTCGCCATTGGCATATCCAATGGCTTTATTAATATCACTTTCACTTGAAGGAAAGAGATAGTAAATATTTGCATCCGTGTTAGTGATATTTTCATAATTGATCAAAAAGGCTTTGATAGCAAAAGACTGTATCCCCTTTGTGTATTTTTTATGTATGAGATTTTCTAAGGTTTTTGCTGCTTGGTAATCACTTTTTTTATAGATGATAGCAATTTTAATTGTGTTGTTTGTAATCTTACCTTTATACTGATAGTCCATGAGGTAAAGTTTAGGTACTAAAATAGAGTGAACTTTAAGGAGTGACTCATTAATACTCGTTGCAAATACAGGAAGGGCTAAGCTTAAAAGAAATAAAAATACTTTCATTAAAATTCCAGCGTAGCACGAAGTATAATACTTCTGCCACCATCATTAAAGTCATATCCTCTACTTTGAGGCAAAGCGTAATAGCTTCCATTGTTAAAGAGATCCTTGACAATTAAGCTAGCAGTAAAATTTTTCAAAGTATAAGATACAGTCTCATCAAAGATTAAACTACTAGGCTTATCGCCACGAGTATCTGCTTCACTTCTTGAAGAACTTGAAACATATTTTAAGTAAGATGCAAAACTAATACCTGAGTTTGTTGTATAGATGAGTGTTGTAGATGCTAAAGTATTGGCTATGTCAACAAGTTCTTTGTTATTCTCGTCTCTTGCATCTACATAGCTCGCAAAAAGATTTAACTCAAGATTGTTATTTGGAGTATACGAGTACTCTATCTCACTTCCGGTGAAGGTGTTTTTGGATGTTTGGATATATGTTGTTGATTGTGTAATCATATCGTCTATATGGAATGTATATGCATTTAATCGTAATGTGTGATTGTGATTGTTTTTATAAATAATTCCCGCTTCAAAAGAATCAGATGTTTCTGCCTTTAAATCAGGGTTGGATGTAAGCTCAATCCACGAAGGCGCACGGTATGCATGCGAAAAAAGTGCTTTTAATTTAATTGTTTTATTGAGTCTGTATACTATGCCAAGGTTAGGAGAGTAGGAGGTTCCATAGTCAGAATAATTATCGTACCGTAAGCCTGCTGTAATATCAATGTCTTTAAAAGCAGAAAAGGTATCAACTATATGTAAAGAGAATATTTCTCTTGTTAATCCTGGTTTTGACAAAGGGGTTATTGGACCTGCGTTACTCGTTAATTCACTTTGTTTTGTTTTTGTAGATTCGTATCTCGCACCTACTAAAATTCTATGCGAATTTATAGATGTTGAAATAAAATCTGTTTGTGCAAAATAAGTAGCTTCTTTATAAATTGATTGAAGTGTGCCTAGGCTTACTACAGGATGGAGGGCTTCGACTTTTTGTCCGTATTGGCCATATCCAGCGAGAACTTCTATTTTATTGTCTTTATTGAGTGCGTCTTTGTATGAAAATTGTAAAAATGATGTATCATTAATGTTGCTGTAACTGTCATGATCAATATCGTTAAGTCCAAAAACTCCATAAGCATTTCCTTGATCAGATTTTTTAAGTCTTGCGATGACTCCAAAAGAGCCTTTTGTTAGTTTAAGACCTACTGAATAATCGTGTAGATGTCTATCTGTTGCATCGATTTTATTATTATTATCTTGATAATAAGCATCGAGTGCTATATTAACATCTCCTTGTTTAGTTTTGAGATATGTTCCTATTTCTTTGCTATTGGCACTTCCTGCTATATAGGTGATATTTGTTGGAGCACCGCTTCCTGTTTTAGTTATTATATTGACCACACCGCTTATAGCTCCTGATCCATAAAGAACTGAACCTGAACCACGAATAACTTCTATGCGTTGAACAAGTTCTATAGGAAAATCTAAATAATGATAAATCGATCCTCTATAAGTATTGTTAATTGTCACTCCATCTATCATGAGCTTTATTTCAGATTTTTGAGAAACTCCACGAAATATAACTACGGGAACTCCCGTAGCCTCACGCGTAAGTTGAACTCCTGGAACAAGACCTAGTGCATCGTAAACAGTGGTAATCCCGAGTCTTTGTAGTTTTTCATTGTGTAAAACAGTAACAAAAGAAGGTGAGTCGTCAATGTTGAGTTTAGTCTTCGTGGCTATCTCACTTACCTCTTCAAGGCTTTGAAGAAAGTCATCTTCTATTTTCATCTCTTGATTTGAAAAAAGCATGCTAAAACTTATAAGTAAAATTAATAAATATTTCATTGAAAGTTCCTTCTTAGTTATTCTATCATATTATTTTTAAGTTCTTCTAAAATCCAAGGCCATTCACCGTAGCCGCTCTCTGTATTGATATGTCCAGCATTTTCTAAAACTTTCATCTGTATACCGAGTGATTTTTGGAGCTCTTTGGCTTCTTCTAATGTCATGTAGGGGTCATTAGTTGAACTTATAAGAAATGCTTCTTTAGCCTTTGTTTGTGTCGGAAGCGTTAATGGAAAAAAGCTCTTAAGTTCTTCTATTTTACACTCAAAACTAGGTGCTGCTACAAGGTAGAGTTTTTCAACTGCATCTATTTCGTCTATAAGATGAAACCATAAAGTATTTGCCAAAGAATGACAGATAACTATATCTGGTTTAAAAGATGCCAGTTCATCTTTTAATTCTTTTTTCCAAGATTCTAAGTCAGGAAAATCAAAATCACTCAGTTTTAAAAAACTAACTTTTCCATACTCTTTTGCTAATTCACCAGCAAGCCAAGATTGCCAATGCGGAAAATCACTTCCGCCCCAACCATGGACTAATAATATTTTTTTATTCATAAAAGAGAGTATAGCAAGTTATAATAATAATTTATAGTTTCTTTAAGTTAATTGTGACTAAGATATTGGATGAAACAATTTTTAAATTTAAAACTAGCAACAATGGCTGCTTGGATACTTATCTTATTTATATCTCTAGCATTAGCTGGATATACACAGTATAAACATAGTGTGCAAACTGCAAAAGATGTTTTAGATGCAAATTTTAATAACAACAGAGCATTGGGGAAATGGGCAACTTCGCATGGAGGTGTTTATGTCCCAGTAGATATGAAAAGAACACCTCCTAGCCCTTATCTGGCTGATGTCTTAGACAGAGATATTCAAACACCCTCGGGTAAAAAGCTTACGCTTATGCATCCCTCCTATATGTTACGACAGATAAATGACGAAAGCATAGGTTTGTATGGAGTAGATGTATTTATAACTGCTATAGAGACTTTAAATCCACATAATGCTCCAGACGAGTGGGAACTTAAAGCTTTAAAAACTCTAAAAAATGACAGTTCACTTAAAGAAGTTGTTGAGTTTGCAGATATAGACGGAGAAGCGAGTATTCGTTTAATGCGCCCTATGAATGCTTCTATGGATTGTTTAAGATGTCATGCACATCAAAAATCCTATTACAACACAAAAAGAGTTGGCGGGGTGAGTGTGAGTCTTCCGGTAGAAGAAATTAAAGCCTTAGGAATAAAGTCATTTACAGTTATCGCTTTGATACATCTTTTTCTTTTAGTCATTGGTCTGATTTTTATTGAGTACATTTATAGAAAAAAACAAAAGATAGCAGATGATTTAGACTATATCGCAAATCATGATAGTCTCACAAGTTTAGCAAATAGACATGCTTATAACAGAAGACTTGATGACTTAATGGCTGATAATAAGGTAAATAATATCTCCATTATATTTATGGACCTTGATGATTTTAAAAAAATTAACGATACTTTAGGACATACCGTAGGAGATATATTACTTCAAAGTGTTGCTGCGCGACTTAAAAACTCAGTCCCAGAGTTTGATACCTTAGCCCGTTTTGGTGGAGATGAATTTGTTTTTATTTTTGTAAATATAGTAAAGCGAGCTAAAATAGAAAATATAGCAAAAAATATACATAAAGTTTTCCAAGAGAGCTTTGCATTGGAATCTTACGATGTATATACTTCTGCATCTATTGGTATAGCATCGTATCCACAGAATGCAATGAGCGCAGATGCATTACTAAAAAATGCTGATATTGCGATGTATTATGCTAAAAATGCAGGAAAAAACAAATATGTTTTTTATATTGATGAGATGAGCGAAAAGCTACAGGAGAGCTTAGTATTAGAGGGTAGTCTAAGAAAAGCCCTCGAGCGGGATGAACTTTTTTTTTACTCTACCAACCGCAAATTTCTTTAATAGATGAAAAAATACTAGGGGTTGAAGCGCTCATCCGCTGGAACCATCCAACGCAAGGACTTATCTCGCCAGTAGTTTTTATTCCTATTGCAGAAAAAGATGGTCTGATTATTCCTATTGGTGCGTGGATTATTGATGAGGCGTGTACGCAACTTGCACAGTGGAAAGACACGGATATGAAAGAGATAAGTATATCTATAAATATATCTGCTAAGCAAATTATGCATCAAGATTTATTTACTTATATTCGCAAGGCTATCTCAAAGGCAGATATAGATGCATCTCTTTTAGAGTTAGAGATTACAGAAAGTGTAATTATGGAAAACATAGATGAAACTATACAAATCTTAGAAGATTTAAAAACGCTTGGACTGAGTATTGCAATTGATGATTTTGGTACTGGGTATTCATCTTTGAGTTATTTGAAAAAACTTCCTATCGATAAGTTGAAAATTGACAGAGAGTTTATTAAAGATATTCCAGGGGACAAAGATGACATAGCGATTACAAATGCTATTGTAAGTCTTGCTAAAGCATTGGATCTAAAAATAATTGCAGAAGGACCAGAAACGCAAGAACATATAACATTCTTAAAAGAAGCAGAGTGCGACATAGCCCAAGGCTACTTTTACTCCAAACCGATTTTAGCTAAAGATGTGAAAAACTTTTTAAAGTAAGTTTTTAAAGTTTTTGAGTGAAAGTAGTTTGAGTGTATTGCCTTTGAGAGCTTTAAGTTCATTTGAAAAGCCAGACTTTGAAACGATTACAAATATATCTGCTTTTATGTTCGCTTTTGCACACTTTTCTTGAAGTTTAGTAAGTTCACTTTTTTTCACTTTAGCATTTGTGTACTTACATGAACCAACAATTAACTTTTGTGATTTTGTTTTGGCGTAAATATCTAAACTAATTTCTTCATCCCAGTAGCTCGATAAATCTACAAAAGACTCATCAAAAGAAACTTTTACTAATTCTAAAGAAAGTTGCTCAAAAATAAGGTTTATAAATTCACTTTTGTTGTTTGCAAACTTTTCTTGAATCTCTTTGTAGTTTTGCTCTTTTATCCCTTTAAAAAGAGGAGAAACAAAAGCAAACCAAAATCTTAAAAAAGGAGAGTTAAAATAAAGCTTGTTTGAAACAGAAGCTTTTTTAGACTTTTTAATTTTTATAATGCCGAGTTCGCACAGTGAGGCAATAGCATTATCGCCAACTTCTTGTGAGACATTTGCTCGTCTGTATGCAGTATGTGTTTGTCCATCACCTTGAGCAATCCCCGTTAAAATCAAATGGTACAGTGGCATACCAGTAGAGATTTCACTGATGTCATTACGAATGTAACGATAGTCAGGAAGTATAAGTTTCTCTATAAGAGCAAAAGAATCTTTTGAAGTGTCGATGGTATCCCATGCCACGCCACCAAAGAGTGCAAATTTTTCTATTGCATCTGCCATGTCTTGGACTTTGTTATCTTTATAAAATGATTGGAATTGTTCTAAGAGTGTTTGTGTGCTTAATATCATAGTAAAATTATACTCTCTTTTTATTTAAGTACTCTTGTCCCCATTTTTGCATCTGTTCTAAAACTGGTATTAAGTGTTCACCATCAAATGTTAAGCTATATTCAACTTTTGGAGGCATTTCATTATATATCTTTTTTTGTATAATTTTGGACTCTTCGAGTTTCTTTAGCTGCTGGGAAAGCATCTTCTGCGTAATCTCTGGAAATACTTTTTTAAATTGGTTGAAACGCACAACTTTTTCTTCTGATAGAAGCGAGAGGAGTAAAACTACCCATTTTCCACTTAGGATTTCTACGGTTATCTCCATTTCTGAGTTATAGTCCTGACAACTAACTTTGTTTTTTCTAATATTTGGCATTTTAATATCTTTATATTATGATTATTTATTGCGTAAAGTCGGTGATTGACACCTTTTGGTTACTACCCTACTAAAAGGAAACTTCTTGAAATGACTTGTCTATTTGGTTATTATCCGTACTAGATTTCATCTCTTATTGAAACAACATCATACCACAAGGAATCTTTAATGATTAAAAAAATACTTCTTACATTGTCAAGCATAGTAGTAGTTTCAGCATTTGCTGCGGATAAAAATTTACCAAGCTACTCTGAGGTTAAAACATCTCTTACTAAAATTGTCGCACAAAAAAATGGTGGCTTTGGCTTAAATATGTGGGCTACTATCGTAGATAGAGATGGAGTAGTTAAAGTAGTTGCTTTTTCTGGTTCAGATAGAGGTGCTCAATGGCCAGGGAGTCGTGTTATTTCAGCTCAAAAAGCAAATACAGCGAATGCTTTTAGTTTACCTGGTTTAGCGCTTTCAACTGCGAATCTTTTTACTGCTACACAACCTGGTGGAAGTCTTTTTGGTTTACAGTTTAGCAATCCAGTAGATACATCTGTTGCTTATGGTGGAAAAAGTTCAAATATTGGAACTAAAAAAGATCCAATGCTAGGTAAGAAAATCGGAGGTGTCAATGTATTTGGTGGTGGATTAGCACTTTATACTAAGGACGGAACGCTTATAGGTGCCTTAGGTGTAAGTGGCGATAGCTCATGTGCAGACCACAACATCGCATGGAAATTAAGAAAAACTCTTGGATTAGATTATGTTCCAGCTGGAGTTAGTACTACTTCTGATGATAATATAGTTAATGATATTGATAATGGTACAAGTGCTGGTGGTTGGGGACATCCTGCATGTTCTGAAGCAGCTACTAAAATAGCAAAAGACTTTCCAAAAACATATTCGATTTCTAAAAAAATAAATTCTAGATAAAAGTAATTTTCACTTTAGTTCCTTCATTTTCTTTGGAGTCTATCGTGATTTTATAGCATTACTCAGGAGATTGTTTACAAGCATCTTAGCTTTATTTGGCGCTATAAAAAGTTTGCATTCTTTTTTTTCAAATGAGAGTTTAAGATTTTTCTTTTGTACTGATAGAAATATTTGTAATGATATTTTTATAATAATCTTTTGTAAAATCAACACTTTTGAACATAGCACCGTATTTGATTTTTTTTTCTTTCCCTATGAGTTCTCTGAGTGTTCTTATGTGAGAACGAAGAGTTGCATCGCTTGGGATGTTCTCATAATCCCATATATTTTGTGTCAACTCATCATTGCTAACAACATGTGACTTATTTTTAAGAAGGTAGAGGAGAATTTCTGCATCTTTGTTGCTAAGAGAGATTTGAATATTGTTTTTTATGACTTGTCTTTCCTGTGCAATAAAAGAAATGTTATCTGATATTTGTACCTCTTGTTTAGTTTCAATGTTAAATTTTTTTTGTGTATTTTGTATACGAATTTTTAGTTCTGTAAGTTCAAATAGTCAAGCTCATAAGATTCACGTAAAAAATCGAGTAGTATATCGGATAGGACTGGGTCGTCTTCCATAAGGAATATTTTCATGAAGTGAGTGTAGCATATTTAATGTGTAAAGAGTGTGTAGAGAAAAGAAAATGAATTGTATTTACAAACACTACATATTTTTAGTATATACTTAGAGGAATTTTAATTTAAAAGGAAACTCAATGAAAAAACTAATTACATTAGGTCTTGGAGCAGTGTTTTTTGCTGCAATGAGTATGACATCTCTTAATGCATCCGATATGAAATGTGGAGCAGGAAAGTGTGGAGCTAGCATGAAAGCACCGGCTGAAAAAAGCACCAGCAATGAAATGTGGAGCTGGAAAGTGTGGAGCTAGCATGAAAGCACCTGCTATGAAAAAACCAGCATGTCACGCTATGAAAAAACCAGCGTGTTGCGAAATAAAAGCGGGTGAGATGAAAAAACCTGCATGTTGTGAGATGAAAGCTGAGAAAAAAGCTCCTAAAGAAGCAATGAAATGTGGTTCAGGAAAGTGTGGCGGTAAATAAGTAAATTTTAGAATCCTTAGGATTCTAAAACCTTGTTATACATTTTTATTTTTTTAGAATATTTTTTCATTTTAAGCACCCTTACAATATCAAGTAGCACTTCTTCAAGTTTTGTAACTTCCATATAAATAACTGTACCTACATTAAACTCACTTAGTAAACTTGAAATAATCCGTAGGGCTTCTTCATGCTTAGTAGATGCAACAACTAATTTATAACCGTCCTTATAGCTAATACATAAACCATACGAAGAGATTTTATTTTTCTTATAAATCACTCTATATTTTGTACTTGATTCATTCGCAATTGCATATAAGTAGTAACTTAATTTTGTACTCTTATCCTTGTCCTGAAAATATAAAAAATCTTCTTTGACTAAGGTCTTTTTTACAGGTTCAGAGTCTTTAAATTCTTTAGTGATCTGAAAGTTGTAATAAACAGATTCAAAGTAAGGAATAAATCCATTGTCTAGATAAAGTTGTTTGTTGTCAAGGTCTGCATCTAAGGCTGTCTGATGATTTTTAAGATGCTCCAAAGCAAAAGAGAAAAGTTTTTGACCAAATCCAAGAGAGCGAAATTCTTTTAAGATAATAAAGTTACTTATCATCGCAAATGTATCTGTGTAGCGGAGTGCTGAGATAAAACCTATAGGCTTTTCATCTTTGTAGAGTACAAAAAAATCATCAAAAAATACTTCATAGAGTAGTTCAAGTTCTTTGTAATTGATAAACCATTTTTCCCCAAGCATTGCATCTGCTAAAAGAGAAAGTTCGGCTTTTTGCATTTTTTGTATTTTCATTTTAGTCTTTGAATGTATCGCGTATTTTTAAAAATACATCGAGATTGTCAATAAATAGTTTTATAAGTTTGGGGTCAAAGTGTTTCCCACTTTCTTCTTTAAAAAGTTCTAGAATCTTTTCTAACTCCCAAGCTTTTTTATAAACCCGCTCACTTCCAAGCGCATCAAAAACATCAGCAACCGCAGTAATCCGACCATAGATATGGATATTTTCTCCCACAGTAGCGTTTGGATAGCCCGAGCCATCAAACTTTTCATGGTGCTCATTTGCTACAATCGCGGCAGCTTGAAGAATTGGCTTGCTAGAGCTTTTAAGCATGTCGTAGCCTAAATGTGCATGTGTTTGCATAATCTTCCACTCATCCATAGTGAGTTTTCTTGGAGCATTTAAAACAGCATCTGGGATACCGACTTTTCCAATATCATGCATAGGTGATGCCATTTGGAGTTTGTCGGCTTCTTCTTGACTTAGACCGTATAAAAGTGCTAATTCTTTTGAATAGAGGGCGACTCGTTTGACATGGTTCCCTGTTTCTTTTGAGCGTGTTTCACCTATTTCACCCATAGCGTAGATTATTTCTCTTTGGGTATCTTCTATCTCGTCGTTGAGTTCTATCACTTCTGTTACATCAGTCAGGTAAGCCAAAAGAATTTCTTCCTCTTTGACGCCTTTTAACTCTATTTGGTAAAATTTATCTTTATGCTCAAGCATAACATTCTCATTCGAAGCGTTTAAAATAATATCTTTATACTTTGCTACACCAATACACTTAGATGAAACAACTTCTGCAAATTCACTTGTGGCTGCATGGTTTTTAAAAACTAATGCTCCATTTAAATCAAAAATAAATACAGAAGATGGATTATACTTTGGTAAAAACTGAAGATAATAGTTTTTTTTACTAAAGCGCTCATTGATTTTTAAAAAGTAATAGGCAAAACAAAATTTAGTAAGTCCCGTATAATAAAGAGGAAGACTAATAAGTATAAGTAAAAGATAAGAGCTATAAATAGCGTAAGTTAAAATGATAGTTGCTAAGCTTATTCTAATGAGTGAATCTGCAGGATGAAGATTACAGCTACGCTTTTGGAACATTTATATATCCTTGTATATTGTATCTTCAAAGTATAGCATAATGGAGTAGGGATTGTGTGTGAAACTCGTACACAAAGACTGCACACTATACATCTATAATTTGGTAAATTTAAGGAGTTTATTATGAAATGTAAAGCAACATATATGGAGTTCTCTCATCTGAGTGAATATGGAAAATTGGAGTATAGTAAAAAAATCTATATCTTTATGAATCCCCTACACAAACATTACACACAAACTTGATATAATCATACTATAAAACCTATAAATAAAGGAGATATTATGTGTATTCCTCATGGAGCCTCTGGTGGCAAAAGTAATGGATTTGAGAAAGTTGACAAAGCAAAAAAACATATAAAAAGAATCTCAGATGCAGAGTTTGAAAAAGGTGATCCTGATTTTATAGATGAGCGTACAAGTCATTATCATCCTAAGAAAAAAGAAACATTTTTCTCTTCCCTTTTTGAGTAAAAAATGCAGTCCCGTAGAAGCTTTTTCAAAACAACATTTTTAGCTACAAGTCTTCTTGCTTTAACATGTAAAGAAGTTCTTGCTCTCACCACACCATTAGAAATACTCGAAGTTGTTCAAGTGGATTTATTCCCACAAAATATGATTAGCAATGCTAATGCCTTTGCTTACCTAAGCCTTATTTTAAAGCACTCTCGTGTGACACAAGAAGATAAAGATTATTTGAGAAATGGAACGCGTTGGTTGAATGAGGAGTCGCTTAAACAATATAATAAAAATTATACGCAACTCAGTAAAAATCAAAGACAAAAACTCTTAAAAATAATAGCAAAAGAATCATGGGGACGAGGCTGGATAAAAACAGTTTTAGGTTACATAATGGAATCAACATTAGGCGACCCAATCTATGGAATCAACAAAAATGAATCAGGTTGGAAATGGCTGAATCATGAAAGCGGATTACCACGACCAAAAGAGGCCCTGTTATGAGTAAAATGTACGATGTATGCATAATAGGAAGTGGAGCAGGTGGCTCACCCATAGCCTATGAACTTTCAAACGCAGGTTTTAAAGTTCTTGTTTTAGAAAAAGGAAAAGACCTTAAAGAAAAAGATGTAAACAAAGATGAACTTGCGGTTTCAAGACGCGATATGTTCACTCCAAAACTGCAAGAACAACGGCATATTATTAACGATAGAAATAAAGATGGAAGTGTCACGCGTTATGATGGGGCAGAGTATTCTTGGAGTTTTTGGAATGGCTCTATGGTCGGTGGTTCATCAAACTTAATGAGTGGGTATTTTCATAGAATGAAGCCTAATGACTTTAAACTTAAGTCTGTTTTTGGAGAGATTAAAGGCGCGAATGTAGTTGATTGGTGCATAAGTTATGAAGACTTAGAACCTTACTACGAAAAAGTAGAACGGCTTATTGGAGTGTCAGGCGAGGTGAAAAAACATAAGTTTTTAGAGCCCCGTTCAACTTCAAAGTTCCCCTACCCAAAGCTTGAAGAGAACGGTGTAACAGTTTGGTTTGACAAGGCTTGTGATGCACTTGGTTTTGAGAGTATTCCTACTCCAAGGGCAGTTTTGTCGCGTAATGGACTTGATAGGAACACTTGTTCATACAGTAACTTTTGCGGAAGTTATGCTTGTGCTACTGGGGCAAAAGGGAGTGCAAGAGCTGCTCTTTTACAAAAGTGTGATGCAGAGATAGTAACTGACGCTTTTGTGTATAAGCTAGAGAGTGATGCAAAAAAAATCACACAAGTACATTACTATGACAGTGACTTAAAATCACATACTGTAGATGCTAAGATATTTGTTTTATCTGCCCAAGCTATTGAGAGTTCCCGTTTGCTTTTAAACTCTAAAAATGAATTTTTCCCAAATGGAATGGCAAACAATAACGGACAAGTTGGAAAGAACTTGATTTTTTCAGCAGGTGGAAGTGGGCAAGGTCGATTTAACTTTGAAGACTTGAATGAGGACGAACAAAAAGAGCTTATGCAAAGGGGCTTGTTTTTTAATAGAAGCTTGCAAGACTGGTACGAGTATGAAGACAATAATCAAGCCTTTAAAGGTGGAACCATAGACTTCTTATTTGAACATGCAAATGTAATTTCACGGGCAAGCAGAGAGTTCATAAATGATGAGGGAGAACTTATTTGGGGTGAAGAACTTCAAAAAAAAATACATAAAACACTGACTACATCCAAGGTTTTAAGTTTTGAAGTTTTTAATGATTGGCTTCCAACAGATGAGTGCTTTGTAAGTGTAGATGCAAAGGCTAAAGACAAGTTTGGAGTTGCTGTTGGCGCAATAAACCTTTGGGGACATCCACATGATTTAGAAGTAGGTGAGCATCTAGCAAAAAATGCAGTAAAAGTTTTAAAAGAGATGGGTGCAAAAGATATTTCTTATAGTATCTCATCCGCTCCTCCTCCAAATTTAGTAGCAGGTGGATGCCGCTTTGGTAATGACGCAAAAACATCAGTATTAGACAAAAATTGTAAGGTACATGAGCTGGATAATCTTTATGTAACAGATGCAAGCTTTATGCCAACGGGAGGGAGTGTCCCTTATACTTGGACGATTTATGCGAACTCATTTAGGGTGGCGGATGTGATTAAAAAGGACTTAATATAAAGATTTAATATTTGATATTAGTGCCTTATAGTAGTACAATATATACTGACAAAAAAAGGATTTTATTATGATAACAATAGCATCAAGTTCTTACATTACAGCTCCCCAAGATATTACTTTTGTTGAGCTTGCAGAAGTAGAACAAAAATTGAAACTACTTTAGCCTTCTGCGAATATATGTATCAAACAAAATCGGAATAATAATCAAACTAAGAACGGCAGAACTCACAACTCCACCTATCATAGGAGCAGCAATTCTTTGCATAACTTCGCTTCCTACTCCGTGTGTGTACATGATGGGAAGAAGTCCTGCGAGGATGGCGAAAACTGTCATGAGTTTTGGTCGTACACGGGCAACTGCACCCTCATAAATAGCATCTGTAAGCTCTTTTTTTCCAAACTTGTCTTTAAATTTTTCTTTTGCTTCATCGACTGCTTCTTGCAGGTAAACTATCATTACTATGGCGGTCTCAGATGCTACTCCGAGCAGGGCTAAAAAGCCTACTACAACTGCTATGGACATATTGAAATTTAACATATCAATATAAAGAAGTCCACCTAAAAGAGCGAAAGGCAGGGTGAAAAATACTATTA
The DNA here is from genome assembly GCA_030949825.1 of Sulfurimonas sp. GTDB lineage: Bacteria > Campylobacterota > Campylobacteria > Campylobacterales > Sulfurimonadaceae > Sulfurimonas. Next base: position 212,126 of record JAUZSC010000008.1, on the reverse strand, counting down.
AAGTTGGAACCATCTCTTTGAGTGCGAAATATATGAGCACTAAAATAACAACTAAAACAGCAGGAACAATCCAAACTATTTTAGCCATTGCAGAATCAAGGTACTCGCTTTGTCCTGCCCATTCTACATAGTATCCAGCAGGGAAATCGATGCTTTTGAGTAGCTCTTTTGCTTCTTCTTTATACTCAGTAGCTGAGATACCGACCTGTGGAGTAATGTACACAAAAGTAACAGGTGAAGCCATTTCACTTTTAATCACCGAGGCACTTTCTCTATACGCAATCTCTGCGAAATTCTCTAATGGAATAAATCCAAGAGGTGTTTTTATCATAATGTTTTTTATAGAATCTATACTTCTTCTTTCTTCTTCTTCAAAGCGAAGCGCGATAGGATAACGCTCAATTCCTTTGTACATCGTAGATACTTTCATCCCACCAACAGCAGAAGAAACATATTCTAAAAGATAGTTTTTACTTATTTTGTAGCGTGCGATTTGTTCCTCGTTGATGTTAATGTCAAGATAATACCCAGCACTTGCTTGATCTGCAAAGACGGATAAAGTTTTGTCGTAGTCGCGTAGAACGGACTCTATTTCTTGTCCATACTTTTGAAGTCCTGCTGCATCTTTACCGTAAAGCTTGATGCCAAGTGGTGTTCTGATTCCACTTAAAAGCATGTCGATTCGACCACGAATTGGATATGTCCATGAGTTTATAAGACCTGGAACTTGTAGAGCTTCTTCGAGTTCTTGCATTAATGCCTCATGCGTTAAGCCCTCTCTCCATTCTTCTTTAGGTTTAAAGGTGATTATAGTCTCAATCATCCCTAGTGGAGCAGGGTCAGTCGCACTTGAAGCGCGTCCACCTTTTCCAAAGACTATGTCAACCTCAGGGAAAGACTTGATGATAGCATCTGTCTTTTGGGTGAGCATCTTGCTTTGATCAACCGATATGCCATAAGGCGTAACAGGCATATACATAACTGTTTGTTCATTCAGAGGAGGCATAAACTCCCATTTTAAGCCCTTGTAAAGTGGATACATATAGCCTAGAGAAACTAGAACTGCTACCATAATAATATACTTTAGTTTTAATCCATACACAAGAAAAGGGCTATAGAGCCAGATAAAAAACCTGTTTAATGGATTTTTTGATTCACTAAGGATTTTCCCCTTTACAAAATAAAGCATTAAAATAGGAACAAGTGTAATAGAAAGAATCGCGCCTGCCATCATTGCAAAGGTTTTTGTATAGGCAAGTGGAGTAAATAAAAGTCCCTCTTGACCCGAGAGTGCAAAGATAGGTAAAAATGAAACTACAACAAGAGAGAGGGCGAAAAATATCGGACGACCTACAACTTTAGATGATGAAACAATCGCGTCAAATCTTTCTTGTTTACTTAATGCTTCACCTTTTTTTTCTTCTCGTTTAATTATAGTTTTATGGGCATTTTCAATCATAACTATAGTAGCATCTACCATCGCACCAATGGCAATAGCGATTCCGCCTAAGCTCATAATGTTTGAATCAATTCCAAAAAACTTCATCAGTAAAAAAGTTGTAGCAATCGTCAGAGGTAAGATGATAACAACTATAAAAGAAGAGCGTAAGTGCATCAAAAACAAAGCGATAATTACGATGACAATAATACTCTCTTCAACAAGTGTATATTTGAGTGTATCAACCGCAGCTTCTATTAGCTCAGAACGGTTGTAAGTCTCGATAACTTCAACATCATCAACTTTAAGCTCATCCATCTTTTTCTCGATGCGTTTGATGGTAGAGTAAACATCTTCGCCGTAACGAACCATAACGATTCCCCCGACAACTTCACCCTCTCCGTTTAAGTCTGCAATACCACGACGCGCAGCAGGAACTAACTCAACTCTTGCAATATCTCCAATAGTTACGGGTGTGTTTGCCTTTGTTGTTACTGTAAGTGCGCGAATATCATCAAGATTTTTGACATAACCTTTAGCTTGAACCATCCATTCGTATCCGTTTTGAATGACGATTCTTCCGCCGGTGTCATTGTTATTGTTTTTTAAAGTTTTGGCAATGTCTTGGATGCTTAAGTTGTAACGAACAAGCGTATCATTTTTAACACTCACTTGGTAGGTCGGAACAAAACCACCGATGCTTGCTACTTCACTTACTCCATCTACACCTAAAAGTGCGTACTTGTAGTAGTAATCTTGAAGCGTTCTAAGCTCACTTAGATTTTTTGTTTTTGAAGTAAGCGCGTACTCATAAACCCAACCAACACCACTGGCATCTGGACCAAGGTTTACTTCCATAGAATCTGGAAGTCCTGATTGGATAGATGCTAACTGCTCAAGAACACGCGTTCTCGCCCAGTAAAGGTCAGTTCCTTCTTTAAATATTATATAAATAAGGGCATTCTCATAGGTAGAAAATCCACGAACAGTCTCGATATTTGCAATAGCTAAAAACTGAGAAACAAGCGGATATGTTCCTTGATCTTCAATAATCTCAGGAGATTGTCCTGCCCAGTTAAGTTGAACGATGACCTGCGGAGGAGAAAGGTCAGGTATAGCATCTAGCGGTGTATTTTTTAAAGCCCACACCGATGCAAAAGTTAAAAATAATGTTGCCATTAAAACAAGAAAACGGTTTTTTATACTAAAGTCTATTATCTTTTCAATCATCATGTAACCTTTAGTATAAGCCGTTAACTTGCGCGTCACTGTCCATCATAAACAGAGCGTTATTTACTACTTCATCGCCTGCGGATAAACCGCTTTTAACAATGTAAACATTTGGGTTTAAGACCTCTACTTCTACTTGAAGTGGTTCATATTCTCCCTCGTATTCTCCAACAACAAAGGCATAAAAAACACCATTTTTTCGGATGACAGCAGTTGTAGGAAGTGTTAAGTAACTTTGTTCTTTTTGGCTCATTTGAACACGCATATACATTCCAGGTTTGAGTTTATGATTTTCATTTTTTACTTCAAGGCGAAGTGTGAAACTTTCTTCTTTAGCATCAAGCATTGGGTAAATTCCAGCATTTTTAGCAGTGAATTTTTCTGTATATGCAGGCGTAGTAAGTTCAAATGTGTCTATAGATTTGAAGTGTTTGTAATTGGTTTTGATGGATGTTAATCTCAACCCAAACGCTATCAAGATTTACAATCTCAAAAAGAACTTTTTTAGCATTAAAAGCAGCATCGTTATTGATAGATTTTTTAAAAACATATCCACTAGCAGGAGAGAGAATTGTTGTGAAAGTTCTGTCCTTTTTTATAGACTTTATTTCATAGTTTGGTATATTTAAAAGTTTGAGTTTTGCCATTGAACTCTGTATCATCCCCTTGTTTTTCGAGTACGCTAAAGAGTTTATATACTCATCTTTTGCTTGTAAAACTTCTGGAGAGTATACTTTTGCAAGGGCTTGATTTTTAGTCACTTTTTTGTAAAGTTTATCTGCGTAAAGAATTTCTACAAAGCCACCAAAACGAGGCGCTACATCGTAAACTCTCGACTCATCGACTTTTACAAAGCCAAAACTTTTCATAGATTTACTATGAGATGCTTCTTTTACCTTGACAGTTTGGATATTAAATAATTGCTCAACAGTCGCAGTTTGCGAATGAACAAGTGTTAATGTAAGGAATAATCCTAAAAATATTTTTTTCATTTCATCTCTCCAATAAGTGCATCAAGACGGGCTTGACTTTTATGATAACGCGCAACAGCAACGATATTTTTTTCATCTAAAGAAAGCTTTTTCTCTAGTAAATCTATATAAATAAAAAGCTCTTCACCACTTTTAATAGACGAAGAACTCAGCTCAAACATATGCTCGATTTGAGGCATACTCTCATGCATTATGATTGTATGAACGGTGTAAGCATCTTCAAGATTTGCATGGATAGCTTGCATCTGAGAACGAATAAGATTATCTAAATCTAAAATCTCACTTTGACTTGCAAGTGCTAGTTTTCTTGATTGTTCAGTTTTTGACTCTTGTGTACCGTAAAGAGGAATACTAAAAGCTACTCCGATATTTATATAGTCATTAAAGGCTTCACGCTTGAAGTAGCCTACTTTTACAACAGGGTCTACATAGGCTTCTAAGTCTTTTACTTTTATGTCTAAGTTTGCCTCTTTAAGTGTTGCTTCTTTGATTTTGTAGGATATATTTCTTTTGTTTGCATCTATGTATGCGTCAAGTGATTGTGGTTTATGGAGCGTCATAGTAACTTCTACAGAATCAACTTCCATCTCGCTCAAATAAGAGATTTTTTTATAAAGCCCTTTGAGTAAACTTTTTAATCGGCTTTGTTTAATACGAAGCTCAGAGAGTGACATTTCAGCAGACATGATACTCATATGTGCCTTAGCATCTGAGATACTTACAGCCGAGTAAAGTTCTATGTTTTGTTTGGTTAGTTTTACATATTCACCCGTGATTTTAAGTTCTTCTTCTCGCTCCCAGATGCTGTAAGCTGTGATTTTTATCTCTTTTACTATCTTTACCTTCATAGCATCTATACTCAGAGCGACTTTTTCTTGTTTGGCTTTTATTTTGTTTGCGCGTGCATCGCGTTTTCCAAAATAAGGAATACGCTGTTGAACATTTAAAGCAGTATATTGCATACGCTCAATGGAGCGGTTTGTGATGTCATCTAGCTGAATATCACTCATAGTTAAAGAGAGTACAGGGTCAGCAAAATTTCTGCTTCTTTCATATTCATTATCTATGGCAGAGACTCTTTGCTCTATAGATTTAAGTGAAGTATGGTTGTTCTTTGCATGCTCAATAAGTGTTTGAAGGGGCATGGCAGCGAGCCATGCGGGTAAAAGAAGTAAAGTAAAGCGTTTCATAGGTGTAGCCTTTATAGTATTAGATATTGAACGATGTTTTAGCTCTAACTTTTTTACCAGTCTTAGGTGCTAAAAAGATATGTACTTGCCATGTTCCACTCATTGCAATATTTACATCAACTGTAAATTTTCCATTTCCTAAGCTTTTAGCTTCGCTTTTACTTTCCATGTAAGGCATACCTGGCATCGCTGGCATAAATACTTTGATACTTACTGTTGCATCTTTGTAGTTCTTATGTCCAACTTCTAGCATAATTGTATTGTTCCCAGTTGAAAGTGGTTTCTCAGAACTCATCATTACCTGTGTAGCACGAGACTTAGCAACTTTTTCAAAAGCAGCACCTTGAAGTAAAGTAGCCCCTAAAAGAAGCGTCATCATTAATTTTGTTAAAGTATTCATTTTGTATCCTTTTTTGTTGTTGTAGGAGAAGTATACTTATTGTTTGTGTGGGGTTTGTGAGAAATATGATGTGTTATAATGCTTGAATGAAAATATTACTCCTTGAAGACGACACCGTCCTAGCAAATATCTTAGTAGACTTTCTTTCAGAAGAGTATGAAGTTAAGCACACATACAGTATGAAAGAAGCACTGCATCTAGCTCAAGATAATGTTTATGATTTATATATCTTTGACATTAATGTTCCTGATGGAGATGGTATCTCTTTATTAAAATCGCTTCGTGAGTTTAGTGATGCGACACCTACTGTTTTTATAACTGCTTTTCATGATACCAAGTATCTTAAGAGTGCATTTGAAGCAGGGGCGAATGACTTTATAAAAAAACCTTTTGATTTAGAAGAGTTGGCACAAAGAATAGAGAATATAAAAAGGCATTTTGGATTAAACTCGCTTGTGAAGCTTTGCGAAGGTGTGGAGTTAGATACGCAAACACATGCGCTTAAAAGTCTAGATGCTACGCATATCTTAAGTGCAAGAGAGAGTGAATGTTTGCATTACTTATATAAAAACCGACATCGTGTTGTGAGCGGGGATGAGTTACTTCAAAACTTTTGGGAATACGAAGAGATGCCTTCTGGTGATGCTATTCGTACCATTGTTAAAAATCTTCGAAAGGCTTTAGGAAAAGAACATATTATAAATGTTCGTGGGGAGGGTTACCGTTTTGAATAGTTTAGAAAAAAAATCATTCTCCTCTTTTTTGTTTCTTTATCTTGGTTCTTCTTTTATTTTTGTGCTTCTCTCCGGTTTTTGGTACTTTAGCGCACAAAAAACAGCTTTACAAAGTGCAACTTACTATAAGCTACAGCATCTCACAGATAAGGTTTCAGCGCTTATTATCAATGCACATATGATGGATGAAAAGCTTGAACTTCCCATCGCAGATACAGGGTTTGAGTATATGATGATTCCTAGTTCGGAGCAAAAAGTATATACGCGTAAATATTTTAAAGAAAATACTTTTACTGTTCTCGTTTCAAGTGCACCGCAAAAACACTTAAGTATAGAGTATGTAGTAGCTAAAACAGATACCCTGCATAAGGGTTTAGAATCTCTAAAGCTAAAAGTCATAAGTACAATGTTAGTAGTGTTTTTAAGCATAGGTCTTATCTCGTGGCTGCTCTCAAAGCTATTTATGCGCCCTATCCGCGATAAAATGATTCATATTGAGCAGTTTATTCAAGATATTTCTCATGAACTTAATACGCCCATTACTGCCTTGAAGATGAGTTCAAAAAGAGCCTTACAAAAGAAGGTCTATGATGAAAATATTTTGAGAAATATATCTATAAGCACAAAACAACTCTATAGCATCTACCAATCGCTTGCTTATTTGAACTTTTCATCTCAAAAACAAGAACTTGTATCTATGGACTTAAAACCTGTACTTACTCAAAGTGTAGAGTATTACACAGAACTTAGCATGGCAAAAAATATTAAAATCGAAGTAGATTTGCAAAGTGCATATCTCGATGCAGTAGAATCACGAATAGAACTTCTTTTCTCTAATCTTATTTCAAATGCTATCAAATACTCGATGCCAAACACAACTATCACTATGAGCTTGAGAGAAGGCTACTTTAGTATAGAAGATGAGGGTGTCGGAATTGCAAAAGATAAACTTCAAGATATTTTTAAACTCTATGAGAGAAGCTCAAATCTTGCAGGAGGGTTTGGAGTGGGTTTAAGCATCGTTAAGCAGATTTGTGATGCGTTTAAGATAGAGCTTCGAGTAGAATCTGAACTCGATAAAGGAAGTCGTTTTATTTTACAATGGAAACATTAGCCAAATAAGCTCACTTGATTTCTTCCATTTGCTTTTGCTTTATAGAGTGCTTTATCTGCAAGCGCATACATCTCTTCTTTAGAACTAATTGCATCGCCTTTGGCAACATAAATACCAACAGAAACACTTAAATATTTATGTGCGCTATTTCTTTCATGGGTTATTTGTAGTTTTAAAATATCTTCTTTAATCTTATTTGCAAACTTTATAGATTCTTCAGGATTAAGTCCAAGTAAAATAAGGGTAAACTCTTCTCCACCAACTCTAAAAGCATGGTCTTGCTCTCTTTTTGTATTTATTTTCAGTGATTGGGCAACACGCCTTAAGACTTCGTCCCCATTTTGATGCCCATAAGTGTCATTAAAGGCTTTGAAATGGTCTATATCTATCATCATATAGGTGAGCTCTGTGTTATGGCGTCTAGCTATGTTAATAGAATTTTCTGTGATTTTATTAAGAAGTGTTCGATTATTAATGGATGTAAGCGAATCAATATTTACTTTTAGCTCAGTTTCTTTTTCTTTACTTATGTTTGCTTGAATAGATGTATAGCCTTTGATATTTACATCTCGATCAAAAAGAGGAGTGATAGAAAGTGAAATCCAGTAAAAGTCACCATTTTTCTTTTTGTTTTTTAGTTCACCATTCCAAATATGACCCGAAGCAATGGTTTGAAATAAGTTTTCATAGACATTTGATGGTGTCTCTCCGCTTTTGACTATAGAAGCATTACTACCGATGAGTTCTTCTTTTGAGTACCCTGTTAAATCTATTAGAGCATCTGTCACTTCAGTAATGATAAATTTTGTGTTAGTATTTAAAACAAGTACATTTTTGTTGATAAGCTCATATTTTTCCTCAAGGTGTTTTCTTTGGTGAAGTTGATTACATTCTTCGATGGCTTTACTAATAGAACTCTTAAGTATCTCCAGTGTAAAAGGTTTTGTAATATAAGAGCTAACTCCTATATCTATAGCTTTTGCAAGTTGTGTGGAATCATTACAGGCAGTCATCATTATTATAGGAATATCTAAATTGTCCTCTCTTATTCTTTTTGCAACTTCTGAGCCACTCATTTTAGGAAGGGATATATCTGATACCACGATATCTGGCTTATGCTCAAAGTATTGTTCAAGTGCTTCTTCGCCATCTGTAGCTGTGTAAACTGTATCTACATAGCGCTCAAAAAGAAAAGTAACATTTTCTAAAACTTCTAAATTATCTTCAATATAGAGTAGGCTAAGCTTACTGTTCATAGGATTTCCTTATATCAATATTATATCATTATATAGTATTTCAAATATGACATTTAGGAATTAATCTTGCTCTATTCTTTATAAGGGTGAAAAAATCCCTATATTTAGGACGAATCAGAGATAGGAGCAACCGTCCATGCCAAAGGCAAAATTATGAGAATACAATCACAAGAGTTGAGCATGAGCTCACAACACACAGAGTACAAAAGTTTGATAGAATCGAAGTTGAGTTTTGAGACTTATTTTACAAAGTTACCAGATGGTATTGATCTCGAAGATGCACAAGAAAAACAAATCAATACTGAAAAATCATCTATGCATTCTTACTTAGACAATCAGCAACAAACACTCAGCGGGATTATACAAAGTCTGATTCAAATGCTTCAACAAAGAGTTGCTTCAGGTAAGGAGCAAGTAGTAGATGAAGACAATGTAAATGGCTATGTAAAGATGTCTTCTTATGAAAAGTATGAAGAACATGAAAGCCTAGATTTTTCAACTTCAGGGCGTATTGTCACCGATGATAGTACTTTAGATATAAATGTAAACTTCTCAATGACTCGAAGTTTCGCAGTTGAAAACCGTATAGATTTATATACCTCATTTGACCCTTTAGTTATTAACCTTGAAGGTCGTGTACCTGAATTACAGACAGACACATTTTCTTTTGACTTAGATAATGATGGTAAAAAAGAGCAGATTTCAAGACTCGATGCAGGAAGTGGATTTTTAGCATTAGACAAAAATAATGATGGAAAAATCAACGAAGGAAGCGAGCTTTTTGGTACACTCACAGGAAATGGATTTGGTGAGTTAAGCGCATACGATGAAGACAATAACAATTGGATAGATGAAAATGATTCTATTTATGATTCTTTACAGGTTTGGTTGAGAAATGAAAACTCTGATGAAAAAGAGTTAGTTGGATTGGGTGAAGTTGGGATAGGAGCTATTTTTTTAAGTTCACAAGAGAGCGAATTTACTTACAAAACACAAACAAACCAAACACTTGGTGAAATGAAAAGCTCTGGAATTTTTCTTTATGAAGATGGACAGGTGGGAAATATCTCTCAGATAGATTTTGCAAAGCAAAATAAAGAGCAGAACGAGCCTTTAGCTAGTCTTTTACAAGCATAAAAAAAGTATTGTGGAAATGGATGTCCACAGTTTTTTTATAAAAGCTGATTCTTTACAAACTCATTATAATGACCTTCTTGAACTTCTAACTCCTCATGCGAACCACTTTGAATAATACTCCCTGATTCTAAAACATAAATAATATCAGCATTTTTTACAGTACTTAACCTATGTGCTATGGTTATGACAGTTTTATCTTTGAGTATGGGTACGAGTGCTGTGTAGAGTTTTGCTTCTGTTAAAACATCGAGTGCTGAGGTAGACTCATCGAAAATCACTATGCTAGGATTTGCAATGACCATTCTAGCAATGCTAAGTCTTTGTCTTTGCCCTCCTGAGAGCCTGATGCCATGATGTCCTACAATCGTGTCGAGTCCATCTTGCATCTGTGAAATAGTCTCATCAAGTTGGGCGATTTTAAGTGCTTTGTTGATGTTTGCATCTGTAATGTTTTCATCGCCCATTGTAATGTTGAAGCGTAGACTTGCGTTAAAAAGTATTGGCATCTGTAAGACTAGAAATATTTTCTCTCTTAGAGAAGTTTTATCTAATGCCTCAACCTCAATGTCGTTGTATTGGAGTTCTCCGGAGTCTTTTTCGTAAAAGCCTGAAAGTATTTGTGCAAGCGTTGTTTTTCCACTTCCACTTGCACCGATGAGCGCGATTTTACAGCCTTGTTGGATGTCCATATTTATATTTTTTAAAATTGGTTTTTTATTTGAATAGGCGAAGTTTAAGTCTTTGAGTTTTATATTTACTGTATTTGAATTTAAAACTTCTGTCCCAGTTTTTTCTATTTTTAAGGCAAGTACTTTGTTGATTCTCTCGAGTGCTCCCATTGCCGCAGCATAACTGTACTGCATAGATAAAATCTCTTGAATGGGAGTCATGATAAACCAAATGTAACCAAACATCGCAAACATCATACCTATGCTTAAATCGCTGTAGGCAACAAGTAAAAAGCCAGATGCACGAAGGACTTCAAACATTGAAAGCGAGATTGTATTTGAAAGTTTCTCGTAAATCACACTTTTAAAACTGTATGCATTTGAGGTAGATTGAACTTTTTTTGCTTTTGTTATGGCTTGTGAGAAAAAGTATTGTTCCTTGTTTGAAGCTTTTATTTGACCGTAGAGTTCTAATGTCTCACCAATGTTTTCTTGAAAAGATGCGATAGCCTCATTTTCGTCTTTTTTAAGCGCGCCAACCGCCCTAGACATTTTCTTAGATATGAGTACATTAAGCGGTTGAATAATAAGAATCATAAGTCCCAGTATAGGATTCATAAAAATCATTACAGCCGCAACAGCAACAAGTGTAAGTGTGGCTGAGACTAACTTACTTGAAGTGGTAATGATGAAGGCATCAAAGGTGTTTACATCTGTAATAAGGTTCGCTGTAATCGCTCCAGAACCTAAGGTTTCGTACTCATTCATAGAGGTTATTTGTAGATGCTCAACGAGTTGTTTTCGAATCATAAAAGTAACGTATTTTGAAATCTTAGTAAAGATTTTTATGATGACAGCATTAAGTAAGTAGTAGGTGACTCGTAAAGAGATAACAGCTAAAGTAACAATAGCCACATAGTAAAAGGCAGAGCCCTCACCTAAAACAGCATTGATAGTCGCTATAAAGTTCGCAGGTTTATCAAGTAAAACTTCATCTACCATCATTGGTAAAATGAGAGGAATTGGGACACTCACTAAAATAGCAAAAAGCGTGAGTACCTGCCCATAAATAAGCGCAGGTCTTTTGTCTAAAACAAGTTTAAAAATACTCTTTAGTGTTATCTTGTTTTCTTGCATCTATGAACGAAAAGCTTTGATGTAGTAAGGTTTGAGTAAATAATAAATAATTGAAGCCCAAAGTATACTCGTACTTACAATCTCGATAATTCCTACTTCTTCATGGATGTGAAGGAGTTTTTGAGCATCGATTTCATTGATGTTAAATATATAATCAAGCCCTAGTCCAAAGACAATGCTTCCTACAATGATACTTCCTAAATAAATATACAAAGACTTAGTTCCAAGCATAGTTTTTACAACACCGATGGTAACGGTGTTTGTAGCTGGACCTGCTGTTAAAAACACAAAGGCAGCACCCGGTGAGACCCCTGCTACCATTAAAGCAGCGGCTATTGGAAGTGAAGCGGTTGCGCATACATACATAGGAACGGCAATACTAATGGCTACAAGGTAAGAAAGTAAAGAGTATTCCATCAAAATTTCACTTAGGTTTTGAGGAATGGCGATGGTGATTAAAGCGCCTAAAAGAAGACCTATAAAAAGAGGTTTCGCAATGTCTTTTAGAAGTGTTCCAAAAGAATAAGAAAAGACTTTTTTTATTGAAAAACTTTTTTTCGTAGATGCTCCTGTATTGGAACAACAGCTAGGAGTTTCTTCTTTTGGCTGTGGCGCTTGCATACTAAAACTAGGTTTATTTTGGGTAAATGCACTAAAGGCAGGTTTTACTTCTTCTTTGTCGAAAATATTTGCCAGTATTCCTGCAATCGTAGCGATTATCATAGAAGTAAAAACTCTATAAAGTGTGAAAATCCAACCAAACATTCCGTAAGTTGCAAGTATGGAATCGACTCCAGTTATGGGCGTAGAGATTAAAAATGAAAGTGTCGCACCCTTACTAGCACCCGATTTTTTGATGCTCGTAGCAATGGGAATAACGCCACATGAACATACAGGAAGAGGAATCCCAAAAAGTGTTGATTTTATAACAGATAAAACATTTTCTTTTCCAAGATGTTTTGTAACAATAGACTCAGGAATAATCTCATGTAAAATTCCTGCAAAGATAAGACCAAAGAGTATATAAGGACTCATGGCATGAGAGAGTTCTAAGAGTGCTGTAAAAAAGAGTGTGATAAATTCCATATTATTCCTTCTATAAGTTTAGGTAATAGGGTACATTTTTATCTAAAAAAGTCTACTATTGATTTTTACATAACTTTTTATATTAATTTTTATATAATAAGCCTTAAGAATGAGCAGCAATCGCATTTGCAATTCTAAGCATTACTTCATCGCGTCCTAAAATTGCCATCACGCTATCGAGTCCTGGACCGCTCATTTTCCCTAAAAGTGCAACACGTAAAGGTTGACCGATTTTACCAAATCCGATTTCCATTTCGTTTACAACTTCTTCCATTAATGTATGATAATCGATTGGTAGATGCAAGGCATCTGCCCCCGCAATTTTTGCTCCAAAAGCATTTAAAACTTCAATAGCATTGCCTTTAAAGGCTTTTTTTACAGCTTTTTCATCATAAGAACTTGGTGTATCTAAAATCTCGCGTGTGAGTGTTGCTAACTCTTTTAAAGTTTTGGCTCGCTCTTTAAGCGCGTCGAGTAAAATCTCTTTTTTATCGTGTGAAGTTAAGACTAAATTGTAGTCTGTCAAAAGCTGTGCAAGCTCATCGTTTGAAGTGTTTTTGATGTAATGCGCGTTTAACCAGTCAAGCTTATCTGTAGAGTAGATAGATGCAGATTTATTAATATCTTTAGGGTCGAAAAGTGTTTGCATCTCAGCCATTGAAAATATCTCTTGATCTCCATGACTCCAACCTAGGCGTACTAAAAAGTTTAGAAGTGCTTGAGGTGTATAACCCATCTCTTTATAAGCCATAACATCAGTAGCTCCGTCGCGTTTGGAGAGCTTTTTACCTGCAGAATTATGAATCATAGGAACATGGAAAAATTTTGGTAAATCAAATCCTAAAGCTTCATAGACTACAATTTGTTTAGGTGTGTTTGATAAATGGTCATCCCCACGAATTACTTCAGTTATACCCATTAAATGATCATCAACTGCTACTACAAAGTTATATGTTGGAGCGCCATCAGTTCGTGCTATTACAAAGTCATCTAAGATATCTTCTGCCTGAAATGAAACATCGCCTTTAACGCCATCTCGAACTAAAATCTCACCTGTTAAAGGTGCTTTTATTCTTATGACTGGCTCTACACCCTCTGGAGGAATTCCTGTGAAATCACGGTAGCGACCATCGTACATTGTACGTTCTTTTTTTGCCATTTGAGATTCACGAAGCTCTGTAAGTTCTTCTTTGCTCATGTAGCATTTATAAGCTTTTCCCTCATCAAGAAGTTGCTTTATATATTTAGTATAAATATCATCACGCTGTGACTGATAAGTAATCTCACCATCATGCTCGAGTCCTAGCCATTTGAAGGCTTTAAGTATAGCATCTGTCGCTTCTTGCGAGTTTCTAGCCTTATCAGTGTCTTCGATTCTAAGAACAAAGTTCCCACCATTTTTTTTAGCCCAGAGGTAAGAAAATAAAGCAGTTCGTAAACCACCAATGTGAAGGTATCCAGTAGGAGAGGGAGCAAAACGAGTTACGAGCATAAAAAAGCCTTTTATTTAAGTAATGCAATTTTAGGCAAAATTTTGTTAAAAGAGGGTAAAATAAAGTAATAAATTTTAATGATAATGGATTCATATGTATAAATTTCTTCTAAGTATAGTGTGTGTAGCAAGCTTAAGTGCCCAAATGATAGGTGGTGTAGCGATTGTTGTAAAAGATAAGGCCATAACGCTAAAAGATATTCAAAAAGAGATGAGCTCTTCAAATGTTTCTAGAGAGCGAGCAACAAATGCTCTTATTCGTCAAAAACTTGAAAAAGTTGAAGTTACTGAGCGAAAGATCACAGTAACGAGTGGTGAAGTTTATGACGATATTAAAGCAACGGCTAAACGAAATAACATGAGTGTAAATGACTTTTATGAAGCAGCTCTAAATGCAAGAGGACTTAGTTCAAGAGAAGTAAAAGAAAAAACAAAAAACAAATTACTTGCAAAGAAGCTTTATAGTGCCATTGCTTATTCTAAGGTAAAACAACCAAGTGATGAAACGCTTAAAGAATATTATGAACTAAATAAAGCAACATTTGTGCATCCAGCTGCATTTACGACTATTATTTACCAGACACAAAACAAGACAGCACTTCAAGAAAAGATAAATAGTCCAATGTTTTATTCACCATCTATCGTAACAAATGAACAAGTTTTACCCTATGACAGAATCTCTCCAGAATTAGCAAAACTTTTAACACGAACAAAAGTGAATACTTTTAGTCCAATTATTCCAGATGGAAAAGGTGGACATATGAGTTTTTATGTAAAAGATGTCCAAACAGCAGAGGAAGTAGGCTTTGAAAAAATGAAAGGGCAAATACAAAATACACTTATGACTGAGTTACGAGAAAAGGTTCTCTCTGAGTACTTTGCACGCCTCAGACATAATGCTGATATTACAGTTTTACGAGAAAATTAAGAATTTTTAACTTAAGGACATAGAATGTATTTAAAAAATAAGAAGATTAGTTCATACCAAAATATTATTCTTTTAGCATCTGTAGTGCCTATTGTTGTTTTTGGTTTTTTAACTTATTACAACTCCAAACAAGAAAGAATGCAGAGTACTTTTGAACATATAGAGAGTTTAAATCTGCATAACAAAGCGAATGTATTGGAGTACTTTGAAAATGTAAAGTTTAATACACATGCACTTACAAAAACAGTTTCTTTTTTACAAGAACAAGCTACTCGAAATATTGTAAATATTCAGAATCTTCAAAAAGATAATATTATAAACTATTATGAAGGTGTTGAAAATGATATTGTTTCTTTAGCAAAAAAAGATGTATTTCAGTACATATACAGCTTTTTAAATCGTTCTAAGAAAGTTGATCAAGTTTATATAGATGAGATTTTTACCTACAAAGAAGAACTCGGTATTAGTAGTCTTTTGATGATGGATGTGGATGGAAATATCGTTTATTCAAGTGATGACCCTGGTTTACTTGGTAGTAACGCAAACGATTTAACGGAAGCATTTGAAAAAACATGCAGCATCTTAAAGAAATCAGAAATCAGAAAAATAGAAGCATCTTTTGTAACTACAAGTTATAATGCAAAACTAGGTAAATACAAACAGTACGCAGTAGCACCTTTTAAGGATGTAGATGGATATATTGCGATTGAAATCAATCTCGAAGAGATTCATAAAATCATTCAAAATGTTTCTTCTTTAGGAGATACTGCTGAGACTTATTTGGTGTATAGGCATAAAGGTAAAACATATCTTGCTTCAGATAGAGAAAAAAAATCAGGGAAAATAGGTGATGAGAAAAATGGCATCTATGTGGAAAAAGGTTTTACAGAGTCTGGAACGGACATAAAACACGGAAGTTTAGGAGCCATAGAACTTGTCGGGTATATGCCTGTCAAAATAAAAAATATGACATTGAGCATGCAAACAACGGTGGCATACACAGAGATAATATCTCCCACTATCAATGGTTCTGATTATTTTGAGCAGTTTATTAAAGATTATGAGTATAGCAATATTATGCTTATAGGACCTCAAGGGGAGATTTTTTATTCGATTACTAAAGGTGATGATTATAAAACAAATATTCTCACTGGAAAGTATGCTTCCTCTGATTTGGCAGTAGCGGTAACAAAAGTATTTGAAGATAAGGAATTTAGATTAACAGATATTGTAAGTTATAAAGCATCTGATGAAGAAGTAAGCCAATTTGCACTTTTGCCAATCGTGCGTAAAGATGGAAGTATTCAGTCCATAGTGGTGATAGAAATAAATCTGTATACTCTCAACGCAATACTTCAAGCAAACAAAGGAATTTATGACACTTATGAAACCTACTTAATAGGAGAAGACAAAAAACTTCGTTCAGACACCTACCTTTCCCCTTTGATACATACCGTAGAAAACGCATTTAAAAACAATATTTTACTCGAAACATATGCTGTTAAACATGCTTCATCTGTCTCACAACAAGAGATTTTCCAAGATTATAGAGGTATTCGAGTTTTATCGAGTTTTATCAACATAGAATACGATGATTTTAAGTGGACTATAGTGAGTGAGGTTGATGAAAAAGAAGTTGAGTTGATGCTAAGGGGTTTAAAAACAAATATACTTCTTTTTGTTTTTATATCTTCTCTTGTAGCACTTATAGTAATGTTCATCATCACAAACCAGAAGAAAAAACAAGATAAAAAAGTACAGCACACGGCTACACATGATGCGCTTACGGGTTTGCCAAACAGAAAGTTCGCCTTAGAGTACTTAGCTTTTATGGTTGCAAATGTTAAGCGTAAGAAAAATAAGGGTGCAGTTTTATTTTTAGATTTGGATAAATTTAAAATTATTAATGATAGTTATGGGCATAAGGCAGGGGACAGAGTTCTTGTTGAGATTGCAAGGAGATTAAAAGATCTGTTAAGAGATGAAGACCTTATCGCACGACTTGGTGGGGATGAGTTTATTTTAGTGCTAAATCAGTATGAAACACTGAATGGAATCGACACACTTTGCAACAAAATAATAGATACAATCTCGCAACCTATAGAAGATGGGGATAAGTCTTATAAGGTAGGCATCAGTATAGGTATTGCAACATTTCCAAATGACAGTTTAAATGCAGTAGAACTCTTGCAGTTTGCAGATACAGCAATGTTTAATACTAAAGACAATGGAAGAAATGGCTTTACCTACTACTCAAAAGAGATGACTGAAAAATCACTTCAAATTGCTCGGGTTGAGAGTGAATTAACAGATGCTATTAGCTCAAACCAATTAGTTTTGCATTACCAACCGCAGGTAAATATTCAAAATTCTAAAGTTATTGGAGTTGAAGCACTTGTGCGGTGGAACCATCCTAAAGATGGACTTGTGATGCCCAATGATTTTATTCCTATTGCCGAAGAAAGTACTTTGATTTTAGACTTAGGCTACTGGGTCACTTATGAGGCATGTAAGACTTTTAAAAACTGGAAAGATAATGGAAGTGACTTAGAGTATATTGCTGTTAATATGTCTACAAAACAACTTCAATGTCCCTCGTGTATTAAAAATATACAAACTATTTTAGATGTTTTAGACTTTGATCCTGAGTGGCTTGAGATAGAGATTACCGAGACTACATTAATCGCTAACTTAGAAAGTACAATCTCCAATATAGAAGTATTTAAAGAGATGGGGATTAAGTTTTCTATAGATGACTTTGGAACAGGATATTCCTCACTTTCTTACTTAAAGTCTTTACAAATCTCTACGCTTAAAATAGATAGAGAGTTCATTAAGGATATGCTTGAAGACAAAGATGACAGAACGATTGTCCAAGCAATTATCTTAATGGGACATACACTAGGGTATACAATCGTTGCAGAGGGTGCTGAAACAAAGGCTGAGGTAGAGCTTTTAAAAACCTTTGACTGCGATATCGTTCAAGGTTACTACTATGCCAAACCCTTAGCTGAAAAAGAATTACTAAAATACATAGATGGACATAACAATGCTTAGTGATACAAATTTTATAAAGATAGCAACTGAATTAGCAAGTGCTTCAAAGTGCGTTTCAAAACAAGTTGGTGCAGTCATCGTTAAAGATGGACGGATTTTAAGTACGGGTTACAACGGAACTCCAGCAGGCTATACAAACTGTAATGAGCATTGGAAGGGTGAATACACTTCACAACATCATGAATGGTCGAAGACTTATGAAATTCATGCTGAGATGAACGCTATTATTTGGGCGGCACGGCAGGGTATATCTATAGCAGGTGCTACGATTTATGTAACTTTAGAGCCTTGTAGTGAGTGCAGTAAAAATCTTATTGCAAGTGGGATTAAGAGAATTGTGTATGCAAAAGAGTATGAACATACACATTCAGAGACGATCTCAAAATTTCTTAAAGACAATGGTGTGAGTATAGAAAAACTAAGTGTTTAAAAATTCTAAAATGCTAGATGCAGGTCTACCAATGATAGCCTTGTCACCTTTAATGATAATAGGTCTTTGAATAAGCTTAGGGTTGCTTACAAGCGCCTCTATAAGTTTGTCTTCATCCATCTCTTCTTTAAGTTTCAGCTCTTTATAAACAGCCTCTGTAGTTCGCATCAATTCTCTAGCAGTCATACCAAGAGACTGTAAAATATTTTTCATCTCCACTACAGAAATCTCTTTGTCTAAGTACTTGATAACATTTGACTCATACTCTGAATCTTCAACTATTTTAACGCCTTCTCGTGATTTTGTGCATCGTGGGTTGTGCCATATACTGATTGTTTGCATTGTCTGCCTTTTTTTTTGACATTTTACACTATAATCATTGGTATAAAATTAATGAAGAGGTACTTATATGACTAAGACAAAACAAATAGCAGCATTTGGTCAAAAGCTTATGCTTCTTGACTCAGTAGATAATGTTTTGGAACTTATCGCTAGTGAAGCTAAAAGTCTTTTAAAAACAGAACGATGTTCTATTTTTATAGTCGATAAAGAAGACAAAATCCTTTGGACAAAGATTAGCGATGGGCTAGGGAAAATAGTTATTTCCTTAGATGCTGGAATAGTAGGAGAAACCTACCAAACTCAAAAACCACAAATAGTAAATTACCCTATGATGATGCAAGGTTTCTTCCAAACATAGATAAAAAATCAGGCTATGTAACAAAAAATATAATCACAGCGCCTATTTATGATTCAAAAAGAGATATAGTCGGAATTATTCAACTCCTCAATAAATCACGCTTTGACTTTGATGATAAGGACTTAGAAACACTTACTTTTTTTGCTAACTATGTGAGTGGAAGTTTAGAGTTGGCACTTATGGGTGATGATTAAGGTAATAGAATACCTATATCTATGATATAATCATACCTCTCTACACAACTATCATCTAAATCTCAATCCCAATAATTTCAACTAATTCATCTCTCATTTTAAAAATATCCTCAACACTAAATTGCCGTAATAAGTCTAATGTTGCTAAATAACTTTCTAATCCACTAACCCAACTTCATCATTTTCCAAGCAGAAATCCACTAAATCCTCAAATTTGACAATTCTTTTGGATATTAAACCACTTGTTTTAGGGAAATCACCTTTCAAATATACTAATGTGGTACCCGAATATAATATTATTTAAGTTTATATTAATGCTTAATTTGCTACAATCTTCGCATGTACATAATTAAAACAATCTCTAAGAGCAAAAAAGACTCAACTCAGAACTATTACACTTATAGATTAATGGAATCCATAAGAGTTGGTAAAAAGGTGAAGAAAAGAACTCTCCTTAATTTAGGAAGTGATTTTAATGTAGAACAAGAAGATTGGGCTACTTTATCCAAAAGAGTAGATGAGATTATCAAACAGGCTCCAAGTCTGTTTACACTAGATAAAGATTTAGAAACAATCGCACAACACTATGCTCTAAAAATCATATCAGCACAAGCAGTAGTAGATACAACTCTTAATGATGAAGATAGATACAAAGAGATAGATACAACTACAATAAAAAATAGTGATATAAAAGATATAGGTATAGAGAATATACTTTATGAAACAATCAAAGAGTTAAAACTAGATGCTAAACTAAAAGAGTTAGGTTTTACAAATATTCAATACAATAGTGCTATAGGCACTCTAATAGCAAAGATTGCTAATCCTAGTAGTGAAGCTAAAGCTTATGATTACTTATGTAATACAAGTGCTATTAATGAGCTTATAGGGTGTGATTATAATAAGATATCTTCTAATAGTATCTATAGAATATCCGATAAGCTTTTAGCTCATAAAGATGACTTAGAAAAGCATCTATATACTACCCAAAAAGCAATATTTGAGTATGATGAAACAATAACTCTTTATGACCTTACTAACACATACTTTGAAGGTGGTGTTGAGGGAGTAGAGAAAGCTAAAAGAGGAAGAAGTAAGGAAAAAAGAAGTGATGCTAAAATCATTACTCTAGCAGTAATGCTTGATAGTAGTGGGTTTGTAAGACAGAGTGAGATATTTGATGGGAATATTGGTGAAGCTACAACATTTAAAGAGATGTTAGATAAATTGAAAGTTCCTCAAAAAGAAAAAAACCTTTTATCCTCTCATAAATCATTATTAGACTTCTCCTAAAACCCCAAATAAAATTGGAGTAAAATTTGCTTATAAGTTAGTATGGCAAAAACAAGAAAATATTATAAAGTAAATAAGTTAGAAAACAAAGATTTTAAACGCATTGTTGGTGTCAATAAAGATACTTTTAAAGATATGGTAAAAGTAATTAGAAAACATTATCGTGATAGAAAATCAAAAGGTGGAACAAACAAATCACTTTCAGCAAATGATGAAGTATTACTGATGCTTGAATACTACCGAGAGTACAGAACATTTGCACATTTAGGAATTGATTATGGAGTGAGTGAATCAACAGCTCATTATACAGTTACTAAAATTGAAAAGATACTGATAAAAGAGCCACAATTCCATCTTGAGACTCTAAAACATATAGTACCAACAGAAGATTTAAATAATATCAAAATAACTGTTGTAGATGTGACTGAGAGCGAATGTGAAAGACCAAAAAAGCAAAAAAGTACTATTCAGGTAAAAAGAAAAAGCATACTCAAAAAGCACAAATAATTACAAATATCAAAGGTAAAATACTTGCAGTAACTATTGCTAAAGGAAAGATGCACGACTTCCGTCTTTTTAAAAATAGTAATCCAACTAAAAGATATTGATGAGTAGAGTTCTTGCTGATTTAGGCTATTTAGGTATAGATAAAATATGTCCAAATGCTACAATTCCAAATAAAAAAAACAAAAAAGAAACCTCTTACAAAAGAAGAGAAAAAAAGAGAATCATAAATTATCATCTAATCGTATCATAATTGAAAATATAAATGCAAAAATCAAGGTATTTAAAATTACAAAATATCCGTATAGAAATAGACGAAAAAGGTTCGGATTAAGGATGAACCTTATTTGTGCCATTATTAACCTTGATTTAATACCCTTAAATACAGACTCTGGAAAGGATTAGTGATTGATTGTTTTAGGAGAAGTCTAATATCTCAAAAGCCACCCTGCACATATGGCTAAAAATACTAAGGATACTCAAACAACAGATGGAGTGATAACACTTTCTGATAAGCTCCAAATCCTAAAAGAAAGCTACAGCATGAACGATGAAGCACTCAGTGCTTACTGCAGAGGAGAAAGGTCTATTTAAACATCAACTCCAAGAGTGGGAGAAGGACTTCCTTAAAGCCCATAAACCTGAAGACTCTACCGCTAAGAAAGCCCTAGAGGAGGAGAGAAGTAAGAGTAAAGCCTTAGCCAAGGAGTTGCGACGAAAGGAAAAGGCTCTAGCAGAGACAGCAACACTCTTAGTATTGCAAAAAAGTTTCAAGCACTGTTGGAGGAGAGGAAGTATGATACCTCTAGCAGTGCGAAAAGATATCTTAATCCTTGTTACACAAGCACATACAGATGGAGCACCTTTTTATAAAATAGCCCCTATCGTAGGATGTTGCACGAGAACACTCAAAAGATGGCAAGCTAATGAGCAGGATAAGCAGACCCAGCGAATAAACTTCGAACCAACTAACAAACTCTCTCAAGAGGAGAGAGAGCAGCTTATAAGCGTTGCTAACAATGAGAGCTATAAAAACCTATCCTCGCATCAAATAGTGCCTAAGCTTGCAGACAAAGGAATTTACCTTGCATCTGAATCAACATTTTACAGAGTACTCAAAGAGCATAAGCAACTGACCCATAGACATAAACAAAAAGAAGGGAGTAGACATAAGCCAACTCCTTTGGTAGCCTCAGAGCCTAATCAAATCTACAGTTGGGATATTACTTATCTACCAACAACAGTGCAAGGTGTATTTTATTACCTTTACCTCTTTATGGATATATATAGTCGCAAGATAGTCGGATGGCAAATCTATACCAAACAGAGCAACGAGTTGGCTTCTGAAGTTATTAAAGATATAGCTATTAATGAAAACATCAAAGTAGATACAGTAACACTGCACTCAGACAATGGCTCCCTATGAAAGGAGCTACATTTTTAACAACACTTCAAAAGCTAGGCATTATGCCCACCTTTAGTAGACCTAGCGTGAGTAACGATAATCCTTACTCAGAGTCCATGTTTAAAACACTCAAATATACACCCTCCTATCCTAGTAAGCCATTTGATAGTGTAGTTGAGGCAAGAATATGGTGTGAAACATTTGTGACTTGGTATAACCATCAACACTGTCATAGTAGTGATTGGGTTTGTCACACCAGTTCAAAGACACTTGCTTCAAGATAAGGAGATTTTAGAGAAAAGACATCGAGTATATGAGAAGGCTAAAGCAGCCAACCCTCGTAGATGGAGTGGTAGTACTCGTAACTGGTATTTCACAAAAGAAGTACATTTAAACCCCAATAAAGCAAAGGTAAACAATATAGCTGATAAAGTTTCAGCTGAAAGACATTCGCGTTAGACAAAGGTGGTACTTTCTAGGTACTTAATTTGGACAACTAGACTGACATCTACCGCAGGAGATGTTACTAAAACTTTTATAGAATAATATAGATGTGGTACAGGTAAAATATTTGAAAAGGCTTTAAAGCCCCGAATATAGGTCTTTTTTAATTTTGGATGATGAAGTTGGGTTAAGCAAACATGTAAGAGAAAATGAAATAGATAAGATTCAGTTCAATAGCAATATTCAAAGAGTTATAGAACAAGTTAAAAATAAATAATTAAATATTACAATTGTCTAAATATTTAATTGAAGATAGCGTGCCTACAGCAATACCACCTCCATGAGGAATTGGTACGATATGAGAACTTCTATAATTTGGAACATCTACTAATGATTTTTTTTGTTGAATACACTTTTATCAAGCGGTAGATGTCAGTCTAGTTGTCCAAATTAAGTACCTAGAAAGTACCACCTTCGGTAGATGTCAGTCTAGTTGTCCAAATTAAGTACCTAGAAAGTACCACCTTTGTCTAACCCGAATGTCTTTCAGCTGAAACTTTATCAGCTATATTGTTTACCTTTGCTTTATTGGGGTTTAAATGTACTTCTTTTGTGAAATACCAGTTACGAGTACTACCACTCCATCTATGAGGGTTGGCTGCTTTAGCCTTCTCATATACTCGATGTCTTTTCTCTAAAATCTCCTTATCTTGAAGCAAGTGTCTTTGAACTGGTGTGACAAACCCAATACTACTATGACAGTGTTGATGGTTATACCAAGTCACAAATGTTTCACACCATATTCTTGCCTCAACTACACTATCAAATGGCTTACTAGGATAGGAGGGTGTATATTTGAGTGTTTTAAACATGGACTCTGAGTAAGGATTATCGTTACTCACGCTAGGTCTACTAAAGGTGGGCATAATGCCTAGCTTTTGAAGTGTTGTTAAAAATGTAGCTCCTTTCATAGGGGAGCCATTGTCTGAGTGCAGTGTTACTGTATCTACTTTGATGTTTTCATTAATAGCTATATCTTTAATAACTTCAGAAGCCAACTCGCTGCTCTGTTTGGTATAGATTTGCCATCCGACTATCTTGCGACTATATATATCCATAAAGAGGTAAAGGTAATAAAATACACCTTGCACTGTTGTTGGTAGATAAGTAATATCCCAACTGTAGATTTGATTAGGCTCTGAGGCTACCAAAGGAGTTGGCTTATGTCTACTCCCTTCTTTTTGTTTATGTCTATGGGTCAGTTGCTTATGCTCTTTGAGTACTCTGTAAAATGTTGATTCAGATGCAAGGTAAATTCCTTTGTCTGCAAGCTTAGGCACTATTTGATGCGAGGATAGGTTTTTATAGCTCTCATTGTTAGCAACGCTTATCAGCTGCTCTCTCTCCTCTTGAGAGAGTTTGTTAGTTGGTTCGAAGTTTATTCGCTGGGTTCTGCTTATCCTGCTCATTAGCTTGCCATCTTTTGAGTGTTCTCGTGCAACATCCTACGATAGGGGCTATTTTATAAAAAGGTGCTCCATCTGTATGTGCTTGTGTAACAAGGATTAAGATATCTTTTCGCACTGCTAGAGGTATCATACTTCCTCTCCCTCCAACAGTGCTTGAAACTTTTTTGCAATACTAAGAGTGTTGCTGTCTCTGCTAGAGCCTTTTCCTTTCGTCGCAACTCCTTGGCTAAGGCTTTACTCTTACTTCTCTCCTCCTCTAGGGCTTTCTTAGCGGTAGAGTCTTCAGGTTTATGGGCTTTAAGGAAGTCCTTCTCCCACTCTTGGAGTTGATGTTTAAATAGACCTTTCTCTCTGCAGTAAGCACTGAGTGCTTCATCGTTCATGCTGTAGCTTTCTTTTAGGATTTGGAGCTTATCAGAAAGTGTTATCACTCCATCTGTTGTTTGAGTATCCTTAGTATTTTTTAGCCATATGTGCAGGGTGGCTTTTGAGATATTTAAGCCTTTTGCTATTGTTCCCATAGTTTGGGTGTCTCTCATTTCCAACACTTTTTTTACTGCTTTTTCTTTGTATGCTTTACTATATCTCATTGTCTTGTTCCTTATTAAGATTTATATCATAAGTTTCGGACAACTATCCTGACACAGGGGGTTATGGTACACCATATAAAGGAATTAAGGAATTATCATGAGAGTAGGATATGCACGTGTCTCCAGTTCAGGTCAGAACCTAAATAGTCAGATTGAAGCATTAGAATTAATAGGATGTGAGAAGATATTTACTGAGAAGATGAGCGGTAAGCAACAATTCAATAGAATTGAACTTCAAGAAGCATTAGACTTCGTAAGAGATAGAGATGAATTCTATGTAACGAGATTAGACAGATGTTCTCGTTCTGTGAAAGATTTGCATCAGATTATTGATACATTAAATGAAAAAGGTGTTTCGTTCCAAGCTACTGAACAAGATTTAGATACATCAAGTTCAGCAGGAAGACTCATGATTGGTCTACTATCAATTGTATCCGCATTCGAAACCGATTTGAGGGCTGAGAGACAAGCTGATGGAATTTTATCTGCAAAGAAGTGTGGTGTAAAATTCGGTCCCCAAGCTAAATTCAATGAAGAGAAAACAATTCAAGCAATTGAGCTTCAAAAACAAGGGATGACAGCACAACAGATTGCTGATGAATTTGAGATTGGAAGAAGCACATTATTGAGATATATATCTTCATATAAGAAGCTTCAAGAAGCAGCATAAATCCTCTTCTTTATCCATAAGAATAAAGGGGTTTAGAACCTTTGACATTCTTTCAGATAAGCTCCTATAATAGAGCAAAAGAATGTAAAATGTATACCATATATGATCATACCTCTCTACACAACTCAAAAGGACAGAACCCCTTGTTTATGGGGTTGTAAAAATATAAGTTAGGAAATAACGGCTAATCAAGTCAATTGAACTCAAATACTACAGTTGTTTTTACCATAAAGTTTATATTTCCATCCATTTATAAGAAAAAGGCTTAAAAAAACAATACATTGATATTGAAAATATCAATATTTAACTTAATAATTTCCTTAAAGTGCTCAAAATAGGCTTTTAAAGCGTAAAATATTTGTGTAGAGAGCTATGTATATGATACATATATCGTTCTTTGAAATTGAAATTGTTAATGTATAAAAAGGGAGACACAAAAGGGGACACATTTATGTTTGTGACAGACAAATCCCGATAGAATGGTGCTTACAAGTGTGTATGTAATGATTTTATTTTAAGCTGAGGGTCCACCACTTCTTAATAATCACAAACCTTTGAAACCCTTACAACCCCTTGCTTAACAGCTATTTTACTGTTTTGAACGATTTAGAGGGAGACACAAAAGATAGAATGGTGCTTACAAGTGTGTATGTAATGATTTTATTTTAAGCTGAGGGTCCACCACTTCTTAATAATCACAAACCTTTGAAACCCTTACAACCCCTTGCTTAACAGCTATTTTACTGTTTTGAACGATTTAGAGGGAGACACAAAAGGCGATAACCATGAATAAACCACCATTTTCATATGAAGAAGCTGTTAAGGCAGCAACTATATCAAGTCAAATAGAAGGGTATAACCCTACTACTGATAAAGAGATTCTAAAACAAGCGGACAAAATAGTAAAAAAGATATTAAAAACATCTGCATTAGAAGGTCAATTACCTGATGATGAAACTGTAAAAATTATTACAGATAAAGTAATTTATGCCATCAATGCAAAGACTTAAATGATAGGTGTTAAAAGTTTAGATGATTGATTGCTACTTGAAGCTGTTCAAGGGTATATCCTTGGGCATAAACTTCTTTTGTCATTGAACTATTGGTATAACTATGACCTAACAGTTCAGAAACTTTATCCATATGAACTTCAGCTCTTTTTAGTTCAGTTGCGACCGTATGTCTAAAAGAGTACATAATCTTATTTTTTTCATCGGTAATCATATTTTTAATGACTTTGTTGAAGTAGATACTGATAGCAGTTTGAGTAAAACAAGATTGTAATGAAGATAGTTTTTTGTCTATACCCATCTCTAATAATTTGTTGTGAAGTGGTATAGCCCGATTACTTGAGAGTGTTTTTAATTGTATCGTTTTTTCGGTCAAATCAAAATACACTATATTTGTATCGCTAACTGAGATTTTACACTTCCATAGTTCAGAAGGTCTCATGCCCGTATATGCAAGGATATAGTAAATATATTTTCTGTCATCTAAGTCATCAAATATCTTGAATAACTTCTGCATATCTGCATCATCAAATGGTTCTCTGTTTGGAATGGTATTATTTGGCATAGTGAGTAAGCTGCATGGATTATATTTGATTAGATTAGCTTTAATCATGTAGAGGAAAAACTGTTTTACTATTTTCAGATATTTAATTTGAGTGCTAACGGTAATTAAGTCTTCTTGTGGTGTATCAGATAAATGTATGAGTTGAGTGAAAGATAAATGTTTGTATATGAATTTGTTGACATTAGGCATAGTAAGCAGAAACTCCCTAAACTCTTCAATCGTTTCAAGAGTAATATCATCTACATTAGTGTTCATACCGATAAATGGGATAATAATATTGTGTATTTTCTTGGTAGTAAGTGAGTATTGCTTTTCGCCTATCCTTTGTTGTTTATACCAGACACAGAATTTGTTATAAGCATCTTCAATTGTAATGGATGATAGAGCTTTGTATTTGGTTGAGTCTATCGTAAATGTTTTCATCGTATTTTGTTCTAATTGTTCTTCAATGAATTTATCTACAAGCTGTTGAGTTTGTTCAGTAGTTATGATTGATACAGTATTCAATATCTGTTGATAGGGATCATAAATCTTATCTGCTTTTAGTTGAGCTTGTCTCTTATTTTTGGTGTAAAGTGATTTTCGGATGAGTGGTTTCTTGAAGTAGGGGATTAATCTCTTATGGACACGAAATCGTAAGCAATAATATTCGTTTTTGTTGGTGGATAAAGAGATACTCATAGGTAATCCAAGCATTAAACTCGGTGTGTTTTGTATCGCCTTTTGTGTCTCCCTCTAAATCGTTCAAAACAGTAAAATAGCTGTTAAGCAAGGGGTTGTAAGGGTTTCAAAGGTTTGTGATTATTAAGAAGTGGTGGACCCTCAGAGATTCGAACTCTGGGAGGATTTAACTCCTCGCCGGCTTTCAAGATAGTCTAGAATAGCACCATTACTGCTAGTAGAACCCACTGACATCGTAGTTTTAGGATTATCAATCAGTCTAAAATAAGTCTTATTTCTGTCCTTTCTCATGGTGTTTATGGGCAATTCAATAGGGAATGCTTGAGGCATTATTATTTAAAATTCTCTGAATAAAAAAGATTAGCTTTTGACTCTTTTATCCCAATAATTTGGATATCTATGATGGTGTGCTATTGCTATTATTAATATACAGTCTTCTTCTATAGAATAGAGAACATTATATGGAAATTTATGCATTATACATCTTCGTATATTTGGTTTAATAGTTGTCCATGCTGTTGGAAATGTAGCAACCCTTTTTATAGTTTCTTTAGCGAAACTTTTAAATGTTGCTCCTAAACCTTTTGCTTGAAGTTCATAGTATTCAACTGCTTCATCTAGTTCAGATTTTGCTTCAGGTAAAAACTCAATTTTCATTAATTGAAAACTTCTTCAAATCGAATAGTTTGTACTTTATTGTCTCTATAGTTTTGAAGTCTTTTCTCTGCTTCATTAGCCCAAATATCATCAACACTATCATCAGGTTTATCCAAGCTTTTAAGTAAGCTTTCAACGACTATATATCGTTCTTGAGGATTTAGTTGTAAGGCTTCTTGTAGTATCTGTGCATTGCTCATAGAATATTCCTCGTTCATTTATTATTGTATATTATAACAAAAAAAGAAATATAAAAGCTACCTCCCACGCCCGAACACAATATCAAGAATGGAGTTTAAGGCATACTTATAGATATGAGTCTAATAAAAAAGATCCCATTCCTCACTATACTTCAACAATTGACAATTCCTCTTCCTCGTAAGTTTAATACTTTTTAAAAGAACATTAAGTGCGCCCATCTGTCCACTATTTCTACTGAGACTCCCTTCTAAAGCCAGCTCTGCACTATAAAACTTCAACCATGCTCTTTGAGCAATAAGCAAAGCTCTTTTGTCAGTAGAGTTTAACTTTCCTCTAAATAGCTTGTACGTTCTATTGAGTTGAGCATCCCACTTAGTAAAAGATTCTGATACAAGATCATTATACTTCCAATGTAAAGTCATAGGGTTGGAATCTAGCTTTTTCATTTCTTTTGCTAGCCATATATCAATAGTATGTGTTGTATCTGAATTACAATACTTTGGTGGTTCATTAGAGCACAGCGATGTAAATATTAATATCATTAAAATATAACTTTTCATAGATTTTTCCTTTTAATTTTAGTAGAATAAAATAATGAGCATTCACTAAGAGTATTCAAAATGCACCTTAATATCCAACTCAAATGCACCTATCTTGAGTATCTCTTTATAGCTCAACTTTGTATGGTCGTAGAGCGCATGAAAAGTTGCACAATGTTTGTCATACTCCATAGCTGTTCCTTGTCTCATTGGAATGGTATTATGACACTTATTATCTCCGTAGCCCCAATCCCACTTTAGAGTACCTTGCTTCCATGTCCTCAATATAGTCATTATATTATCACTATTTCCAAAATCATCTTTAATGTATACAGAATCATTTTCATCAAGATAAAAATACACGTCTACTGTTAACTCAAAATCACTAACAATATCATGCTTATCTTCAACTCTTGTTTGTGCATAACTAAATAGCTTCTCTGTCTCTTTACGCATTATTTTCTCGTAGTCCATGAGTTTAGTATTTAATCTTCTAAACTTTTGAAGTTCAACACTAGTGAATGCTTCAACTCCTCCTTCAGATTCACCATCCTTATCTCTAATCTGTTTTAAACCATCGTATAACACGCCTATACTTCCTCCAAGCTTTTCTATCATCATAATTTATTACTCCTAAACGCAAAGCCCTCAGATATCTTATACTTATCTTCTTGAATCAGTATATCTTTAAGTGTATATTCTTGAAGTAGTATGTTTTCTAAGTTTATAATGAAGTTTTCCATTTTATCTAAGTCACTTTGCATAGCATCTATGAATTTTTTTCTTACACCATCATCACAAAGAACTATCGTACTCTTTGTGAAAACACTTTCTCTTTGCATTTCGGTAGATGTCAGTCTAGTTGTCCAAATTAAGTACCTAGAAAGTACCACCTTTGTCTAACCCGAATGTCTTTCAGCTGAAACTTTATCAGCTATATTGTTTACCTTTGCTTTATTGGGGTTTAAATGTACTTCTTTTGTGAAATACCAGTTACGAGTACTACCACTCCATCTACGAGGGTTGGCTGCTTTAGCCTTCTCATATACTCGATGTCTTTTCTCTAAAATCTCCTTATCTTGAAGCAAGTGTCTTTGAACTGGTGTGACAAACCCAATACTACTATGACAGTGTTGATGGTTATACCAAGTCACAAATGTTTCACACCATATTCTTGCCTCAACTACACTATCAAATGGCTTACTAGGATAGGAGGGTGTATATTTGAGTGTTTTAAACATGGACTCTGAGTAAGGATTATCGTTACTCACGCTAGGTCTACTAAAGGTGGGCATAATGCCTAGCTTTTGAAGTGTTGTTAAAAATGTAGCTCCTTTCATAGGGGAGCCATTGTCTGAGTGCAGTGTTACTGTATCTACTTTGATGTTTTCATTAATAGCTATATCTTTAATAACTTCAGAAGCCAACTCGCTGCTCTGTTTGGTATAGATTTGCCATCCGACTATCTTGCGACTATATATATCCATAAAGAGGTAAAGGTAATAAAATACACCTTGCACTGTTGTTGGTAGATAAGTAATATCCCAACTGTATATTTGATTAGGCTCTGAGGCTACCAAAGGAGTTGGCTTATGTCTACTCCCTTCTTTTTGTTTATGTCTATGGGTCAGTTGCTTATGCTCTTTGAGTACTCTGTAAAATGTTGATTCAGATGCAAGGTAAATTCCTTTGTCTGCAAGCTTAGGCACTATTTGATGCGAGGATAGGTTTTTATAGCTCTCATTGTTAGCAACGCTTATCAGCTGCTCTCTCTCCTCTTGAGAGAGTTTGTTAGTTGGTTCGAAGTTTATTCGCTGGGTTCTGCTTATCCTGCTCATTAGCTTGCCATCTTTTGAGTGTTCTCGTGCAACATCCTACGATAGGGGCTATTTTATAAAAAGGTGCTCCATCTGTATGTGCTTGTGTAACAAGGATTAAGATATCTTTTCGCACTGCTAGAGGTATCATACTTCCTCTCCCTCCAACAGTGCTTGAAACTTTTTGCAATACTAAGAGTGTTGCTGTCTCTGCTAGAGCCTTTTCCTTTCGTCGCAACTCCTTGGCTAAGGCTTTACTCTTACTTCTCTCCTCCTCTAGGGCTTTCTTAGCGGTAGAGTCTTCAGGTTTATGGACTTTAAGGAAGTCCTTCTCCCACTCTTGGAGTTGATGTTTAAATAGACCTTTCTCTCTGCAGTAAGCACTGAGTGCTTCATCGTTCATGCTGTAGCTTTCTTTTAGGATTTGGAGCTTATCAGAAAGTGTTATCACTCCATCTGTTGTTTGAGTATCCTTAGTATTTTTTAGCCATATGTGCAGGGTGGCTTTTGAGATATTTAAGCCTTTTGCTATTGTTCCCATAGTTTGGGTGTCTCTCATTTCCAACACTTTTTTTACTGCTTTTTCTTTGTATGCTTTACTATATCTCATTGTCTTGTTCCTTATTAAGATTTATATCATAAGTTTCGGACAACTATCCTGACACAGGGGGATTTCGTAGTCTACAGAAGCATAGTCTGTTTGCTCTAGTGCTACAAAGTTAAAACTATAGAGTGTTAATGTCATTTCATCATCAAATACAGGTAAATCCAAATATTTATTTAGCTTACAATTGAGACGCTTGTTAAAGAAGTTCATAGTTAGCACTCCTTCATATGGAAATGGAGTTCTTTCAAGTTTGAGTACCTTACAAAACATCATATACTTACTATCAACATAATCATACAATTCTTGATTTACAAACACTACCCACTTTTTCATACGAGAGCCATGTTGCGTATCTTCATTGTATTCTCTCCAATCCCTTTGCATAAAGTGGATAAGTAAGTTCATTTTTTTCTTCATCTCATTTAAATGTGTGTAAAGGTCATAAATCTCTTTAGCAGGTTTCTGTTTAACTTGCTTGTTTTTTATAAGCTCAAGTGTAAAGTTTAGTATTTCTATTGTATCTTTAAACATGGTTTTTACTTCCTTCTGTATTTTATTAAAGGCTCTTTAGCCCTATCAAACAAATCATATTTTATATATTTATAGGCTTTGTCATCTTTATAGAGTTTAAGACACTCTTCTTGACTTAGCTCTTTTATATAGTCATCTTCTTCACTGTAAACACGCTTGTTTTTCTTGTCGCTTTCATCGCTTGCATATATCATGGCACTTGTAATTCCACATGAACTATTTAGATATAAACTATTTTCTGGCACAAGCATTTCATTACAATAGCTAATCGCATACTCAAAGACTTCATTTATATATAAGGCTTCTCTCGTTGGAAAATATGTGTATATGCCATCCGGTCTATCTCCATCATAAAAACCTTTTTGAGGATGGTACTTTTCTTTACCGATATATGCCATATAGCAAAAATCAAAACAATTATCATCTCCATAGTAGTCAGGCTCTCCAAAATAAAGAAAAGAAAGATAAACCTCATAGTCGCTAACTCCAAACTCAATGTTTTTAATGATTCCTTCTAAGTGATAACCTCCACCTTCCTTGGGAATAGGTTTATAGTTAAATCTATCAATATTCTCTTTAAGCCATCTTTTAAATATTCCCTCAAACTTATAAAAATATTTCATATCTCTTTTATGTTTAGATTTCGTAGTGTTATTCTTATGTGATTTTCTTCTTCTATAGATTAGGCTATCTTCTTGATTTATATCAAATTTCTCAGCCTTAGCATGGTAGGAACTCCAGCCGTATTTAGCTTTCTTCTCTCTACGAGTCATTGCCTTTTTTTCTTGCTTGAGAGCTTCTCTCTCTTTTCGTCTTTCTTCGGTCTCTTGGTATGATGTAGTATCAGAACTACAGCTTCTAAAGTTCATAAACATTGTATTTCCTTTGTATATGTGGTTTATTTTAATTATTGAAGTGTAGCGTTTTGAGTGGCGTGGTGGTGTCGTTTATTTATTCTTTAACACTCAAACAAGATAATTTGCTCAAGGGGCTAGTCTTGTACAAGTGAAGAAACTCCTCTTTTGAAAGTTTGTTCGCTTCAAAGCTAGTGTTATTTTCACAATATATTTCTACTTCATTACCTATATCTGCACTTAATTCAAAGAAGTAGTCCTCAGTTGTGACAACAAGACAATCATTACCGTAGGCTGAAGCTGATTTAACTATGTCTCTTAGTTCTATCTCGTTGAAAAGTTTTAGGAACTTTGGATTAAACTCATTTGCTCTCTTCATTACTTCAGATACTTTCTCAAACCATCTTCTAGCTTTTCTTGTAGATAAGTTGGAGAAACTATGCTTACATTTGGAATCCAGTATCGTACAAGCTTTAGTATCTCTTCATCGTAAGACACTTTAGTAGATACAAGTAGTCCACCATCTGCTAGTTTTTTGATTATGAATTGATTTGGTAGAATATTTCTTCTAGTAAAGTAACCAGCTACATCATAGTCTACTTTTAAAACAACTTCTATCTGCTTAGAACTAAACCAAATGTTGTCATCATCTTTAATAGTTTCTAATATATTATCATCACTATCAAATACTATCTCCGTAGCTACAAGCTTAGTTATTTTACTAAATGAAAATGTTTTAAGTATCTCTCCCTCTACACCAGCAAGATACCAAATACCTTTAGAGTTGATAAGCTTATAGGGTTTGATAACTCTAGGTTTATCTTTATAAGTGAACTCTAGGAGTTTGTTTAAGAGAATAGCACTCTGTGTAAGTTCAAACTCTGAAGTCTTGTCACTCATATCTTCATAGTTATGCCCTTTAATAAGGTAGGCTTTACTTACGGTAGCATCTAGTATATCTTTAATGAAGTTTTCTTGGAGGGAGGGAAATAACTCCCTTATACCACTAAGAGCTGCAAAGTTCTTCATGTCATCAAAGTTAAGCTTACCTAAGTAATACTCTTCTAAGAAATAGAGATTATTTTGCTTTTTTAGAGGTAGATAAGATAGTCTTTCATTGAGGTCTCTTTGAATAGTTCTCTTGGTTACTCCAAACTCTTCTACCAACTCTTCGACATCAAGTCTTTCACCTGAGTTTAGTTTGTTTAGAATTTGGGCTAGTCTTGTTGCTATTGTGTCGTGGTTTTTCATTTAGAGCCTTATGTACTATTCTTAAAATCTTTCATTTTAACTTTTCTTTTGAATTTACTAATAACTTTAGATTTAAATCTTCATTATTAATATTTATTTAGTATTTTTTTATACTCTTTATCTAAATACATATCAATGGCATCAGCATCAACACCACCTAAATTGTACCAAGCATTCAGCTCTTTTAATCCAAGTTGTCCAAATCTAGCCCATGCTAGTAAATTTGTTCTTGATAAAAATGTAACCATTTCTCCACCCGAACGGATATAAGTATCAACACCATCAATTAAACAAAGTGTTCCATGACCAACCAATAACATTCTTCTCAATTCTGGAATATTAGCATTAGGAATGGAATCTTTCCAATCTTTTTCATGATAAAAGTGTGCTTTCATTGTGTACATAAATCTAATTAATAGTTCTGTGGTTAGAACTGGTATTGCCATTGCCATTGCATGTCTTGTATCATAACCATTTTCAAAAACTTTTGCTGTTACTGTTGCAAAAGTTTGTTTATTTTGTCCAAATTCTCCAAAATTCATTAATTGGAATAAATTAAAAAATGGTATTGGCACTCCTGTTCCTCTTCCACCTTGTCCTACTGTTCCTGATGAACCAGACCAATCAGACATGATATGTCCAAACCAATTAGCAAAACCACAAAAAACTTTAGATACAAAATCATTACCTTGTAAATCAAATGTTTTTGTATCAATAGTTATTATTTTTCCATTGCTTACAAAAGTTGATGTACTTGTAAATTGATTTAATATTGAGAAAAATAAGCCTATTAAGTCAGGAGAGTGTCCTAAGCTTTTCAAATGATGGTTCTTTAAAGATAAATTATTAACTGCACCATCTGTTGCATGTGTTGTTGCTTGGTCATAGTTAATTTTAAACTTACCCTCTAAATATCCTATCGCACTTGCTGTTGTATTTTTTCCTTTTTCAACTGCTTTGTCTTTATTCCACCCTACAAATTCTGCAAATTTTTCTGTTATTTCATTTACTTGATTATCTGCAATATCACCTAGTTTACTATCTCCTGGAGCACCCACAAATAAAATATCAATTAGCCCACCAATTACCCCACATGTTCCAGCCATCATATAATCATATTTGTCACAATTAGCATTTTTAAGAGTAAAGTCATCTTTTATTCGTTT
The DNA here is from genome assembly GCA_030949825.1 of Sulfurimonas sp. Lineage (GTDB taxonomy): Bacteria > Campylobacterota > Campylobacteria > Campylobacterales > Sulfurimonadaceae > Sulfurimonas. The sequence goes on along the minus strand of JAUZSC010000008.1, from coordinate 176,689 downwards.
TTGAAGTTCTACTTGTTGAGATTTTGTCATTAAGTGTTTAAATGGGTCTTCTTTTAAATCTAAATTATGCTTAAAGCCATAATCTTCTATTGCCTTTGTATAGTCTTCCCAAGTTGAATTTTCATTTAATTGTATATGGTCTATTTCAGATACTAATGATATATTTTGTCTATCCATATTACAATTTAATTCATTTTCAATAAGCATTATATTTTCATCTGCAGTTTCAGCTGAAACTACAGATGAACTATTTTGCAATAAACTTTCCATACTAGCCATCATATCGTCAAGAGATTCATTATTACTTGACTGCTCTTTTTGTAAACCTGACAATATACTGTCAACTTCAGATAATTTATCATCTGTATTATTTAATTGATGCTTTTGTACTCTTAAAGTATTTCCTTCATCTTTTAAATAATCTTGTTTCATCCAAAGATACCTTTTATCATTCCAGAAGCTTTTGATTTTAAAATATTATCCATGTCAAAATAACCTAAGGCTTTAAATATTTCTGACATTTTATCTAATACTTCTGTTGTCACATCTTCTTTTAAAACAAGATTTTCAACTTTTTCATTGTCGGTTTCAATCATTTTTAACTCATAATTTACAATAACAAAATCATATAATGGTTTTTTTGTTGGCTCTTCAGTTAAAGATTTAAACCTTTCTTCATCTAAAACTTTAGGGTTGTGAAGTCTATTAGCTGTATTCTGATATATACTTGCTTTATTATCAACACTTTTTAAAGCTCCTTGAAATTGAGCCATCATATAAGTAAGTTTTTTGATTTTTTCTGTTTGGTCACTATGATTTAACATAGTATCATTTAATTTTTGAACTATATAATTTACATCATCAATGATTAATGAAATTGTTTTTTGAGTTTGTTTTATTACATCATGAAGCATTAACTCTCTAGTTTTATATTTATCTAATTCATTCGCTCCTGTTATGTGTTGCACACCTTTGTATGATAAAACACCAATAATACCAATAACAGCTAAACCTCCAGTCATCCCCATTCCCATACCAAGAGTTGCGAGTCCAGATGTCATTCCTGCTGCTGACATTCCAATAACTGAACCTGAAATATAAACAGCAGCTAATGGTGCACCTGCTGCTGCTGCTGTCGATGCTAATTTTTTTGCATTTTTCTTTATAGCATCATCATCTAAATCTTCTGTTAACAGTTTATAGTCGTTTTCTACAGTCTCATAAGCTAAATTAATTTCATCATCTGATAATTCAAATAAATTTTTATTTTCATCTAAAAATTTAAAATCTCTATTTGTAGTATCTTTGGTACTGAAGTAAACATTTATTAAATCTTTAGCAAGTGAAATCATTAATGATCGATGATGGCTAGCTTCAGAATTATTTTTAATAATTTCTAGTAAACCTTTTATAGACTGTATATTTTCTTTTGATATTTCAGTAATATATGCTCTTACTGAAAATCTTGATTCTTTATCTAGGTTAAGTCTTGTCATAAGTAAAAATAACTCAGCTAATTCTTTTTCATCAATTTTTTCATCATCAATAAATGTCATATTTATTATAATTTTTAAATACGATATCTTTAATTCATCAGACATTTCAGATATTATTTTAAGTTGGTCTTCTTCTTTGTAATCTTCAAATTCTGTAATTATTCTATTTAAAAAAATTGTTAATTTTTCTTCATCAATACCAATAAGATATTCAAATTTATATTTTTTATTATCTTTTGATATAACAATATGTTTTTCTACTTTTTCTTTATTATTATCATCGTCAACTTTTTTATCTGCAATATACTCAACTGATTCTATTTCAGAATAAATAAATTCACCATATTCATGATGAATCATCTTTTTACCGGTAAAAACAAAACCTTCTTTTGCACTTCCAAATACAGTAGCATCTTGAATAGCTAAAATTGATTCATAAAAATTTTCACACTTAAAAGCTTTAATTGCATTGTTTAATTTCTTTTCTGGGATGTTAGGTGCAATATATACAGAGTCACCTATGTCTTTTACATTCTCTTTAATAAATAAATTTATATTTTCCATTTATATTTTCCTTTAATTTTAAATTATAGCCAAATGACATTTTAATATCTCGTATATGTTTGCAACTGTTTGAGGTATACAAGTATCTTTTAGTCTGTTAATATTTTTTTTACTTTAGCGACAAATACTTTGCCATTAGAATGGTACTTAGTTTCAAGTTTAAATTTTTTTCATTCCTATTCCTAATTCTTTTACAACTGTTTCTATCATAAATATGAATTTGTATTTCACTCCTCAACTTCTATTTCTGGATTGAATCTTTCTTTGGAACACTCTTCATCATCAATTGTCATCTTTTTTTCATTGACAACCATTTTAACTTCTATATCTCTCGATTTTCCAGAACTGAAAGTATTCTCATCCCATTCATCAATATCAAGATCTATCACTCTCATTTTACATGTCGTAAAGTTAATAGCTATATCTTTCTCATATTCATCTTTATATTTTTCAACTATTAACTTGACATCAGGTCTACTCATACAACTATCATCATTCTTATCGCCCATTACAGCTGTGAAGCCAGATAACACAAGAAGTAATAATGAACCTCCTCCCCCCGTTACAATTGGGGTTTCATCTTTAAAGAAAATACATATTGCTTTTATTTCAGCATTCATACTGCTTAGTCTTGGATTTACTAAACTTGCGCAAGCTTTTCTCTTTATTATTGTCATTTGATCATTAAAGTTGTTTTTTGAGACTTTGTCTAAATCACTAAAATTGTTGTATATAATTCCATCCCTTTGATAGATAGTATTATCACTACATACTACAGCAATTAGTAAATTTATTACAAATATTATTTTTTTCATCTCTTTTATCCTTTAAACTAATCTCAACATAGGACTAAAAATATTATATATTGCTATACTAGTATTTGATTTTATTCATGCTATAGATTAAATATCCCTTATAAACTAAATATTTTTCCATTTTGCATATTTATTAAGATCATCCTGCGAAAAATTAAGAGCAAGTTTAATTACTGCTGCGTCATCGAGATACCCAACAACTGGAATAAAATCAGGTATAACATCTATTGGTGAAACAAAATAAATAATTGCCCCAGTTATAGCAGCAATAATATTCCATGGTACTTCTTTGTAATTACCTTTGATATAATCTGTTAACAATTCAATCATAAGTTTAATGTCATCCCACATTTTTAATAAAACACTGGGGATACTATTTTCCATTCCATTAATTTTTGTAGTACCTTTTTTTGATGCGTATTGAACATCATCTTCATCTACATTCTTTATATCTTCTTCAAACTGTTTTTTAGCCTTCTCTAGTTGTTCTTTTGTTAAGTTCATTTGTTGTCCTTATAATTTAGTTCAGTATTATACTATAATACGTGTAAAGATATAGTGAGGTTTGTTGTCAAGTTAAAAACTCTTATTGTAAATCACTCCTTTCTTTTTATTGTTTCCTTTAGCTCACTACCAACCCAGTTTAACAACTCACTAGCAGGTATTTTGTCTAGTTCTTTGTCTATATACTTGTCAGAGTCTTTTACAAATATTGAAAATATCATAATACGTGTGATCCGTGTATCTGCTAGAAACTTTTTAAACATTTGTAGCTCCTTTTTTTTTGTTTGTTTCTCCATAGCTCGTATTGTTCTAAATCTTTTTTCACGAACATTAAAACTATTTTTATAACTATAAAATCATCTATAAAACCAAGACCAAGAATAAAATCCGGTATAAAGTCTATAGGGCTAATTATGTAGATGAGCATCACTGCAATAGCAGCAACTGTATTCGTAGGAATATTTATATAATCTTCCCTTATGTAATCTGTCAACATGAGCACAACTAATTTCATGTCATTCCACATTGCCATCAAGCTTTTCTTATTCATTTCTAACTCCTTTTTTTCTCTTTGAAGTAGTATTGTAATATATGCTAATGCAAGGTCATGTCGTTTTTGTGATTACTAAGTATAAGTAAACTTCAAACTTTCACTATGATTCACATCAGCGCCTTGATTTGATAGGAAACTACAACACTGTCTTTAACTTGTATAATTAAAATATCTCCTAGTTCTATTGTAGATATGTCCTCATACTCATAACTCTCGGAGAATTATCCTGACACAGGGGGCAGGGGCACGAGTAGGGGAGATAGCTAGCCTAACTTGGGAGAACATAAACTTTGAAAATAATTTGATAACATTCGCAACCTCTATTAGAAAGGGAGTTCTTGATGTTACTAAAACAGATGAAGTGAGAAGTGTACCTATGGTTAAAGAGTTAGCAGATGTTTTACTAAAATATAAAACTCTATCAAGCTATGACTATGTTTTTATAAACCCTAGAACTGGTAGTTATTACAGTGATACTAGGTCAATAGCAGATACATATTATAAACTGATGTTACGATAATCAAAATTCATAAATTTACAAAAAGTAACATTGAAAATTTTATAGGCACTAAAAGTGCTTAACTAAGGCATGCAGCAACTACAAGATATATACATCAATTTCACACTAAGTTCATTTGGAAAAATAGAGATGACCAAGCTTTCAAAGATTACAGGTAAGAGCCACGATGTCTTTACTAAACATTTATTACTAAATGACTCTCTCGATGACGACAAGCGATTGTGGAAATCAATAAAACCATTTTTAAGAACTTATGAAAATGAAGATAGCGGTTGCATTATAATAGATGATATGCTTATGCATAAGCCATAGACAAACATAAATGATATTGTTTGCTGGCACTATGATCATGTATCCCAAAGAATGGAGAAAGGCATCTTGATGCTAAATTTTCATTATACAGATGCTAGTGGTATATCTATACCTTTGGGATATGAGATTATCACAAAGACAGAAGAGATATGGAATGAGGAATATCAAAAACATGTGAAGAAATCTCTCTACACAAAAAATGAAATAATGCAAGACAAACTAAATATTTTATACTATCATAATGAAGTCAAATTCAAATATATACTCTTTGATAAATGGTTTGCAAGCACCAAGAACTTGGTGTTTATAGAAGAAGAACTCAAAAAGAAATTTGTATGTCCAATAAAAAGTAATAGAAAAGTAGCATTCACTTTAGAAGAAAGAAATAATGGAAAATATGTTAATATCTCAAGCATAGATATAGAGGGTGGTAGTAGCCGTTTGGTATATCTTGAAGGTTATAAGAAACCTCTAAGACTTATCAAGCAAGTTGTCAAAAACGGCGATGATGGCGAATCTATTTATCTGTATCTTGTTACAAATGATATAGACTTATCTTTCAATGAAGTACTCAAAATCTACAAAAGACGGTGGAAAGTAGAGGAATATCACAAATCACTCAAGCAAAACCTCAAAATAGAACATTCTCCTACAAAAGTTGAAACATCACAAAGGAATCATATACACTTAGCAGTACGTGGTTTTATCAAACTAGAAAAACTTCGCTTAAATTATAAAATGAATCACTTTGCTATTAAGGAAAAAATCTATCTTGAGGCTCTAAAAGTAGCTTATGCAAAAGTTGGGGAATTGATGGTTGCGTGAAATTGTAGCATTCTTAAGAATTTTATAATTTAGATTATCGTAACATCAGTTATAAACCTATGTTAGAGAGACTACATCTACCAAAAATAGTGATGTATCAGTCGAGAGCGACATTTGCCAGTATATCTATAGAAAAAGGTATTCCAATATCTACAGTCTCAAAGTGTTTAGGTCATAAATCTACAGAGATAACAAGTCGCTATTACCTTAAGTTTGGTAAAGTCAATCAAGATGATATTCGTAATCAGTTGGAGTCATTATCTGCTTAATTTATATCAAAACCTCAAAGTGAATAGATAGAAATATCTGCTCACTTTTTTCTCAACTAAAACTCCGTGATACTTCAATAAAAAAAAACACACAAAATCTCTCAAAATTCATACAGAAACTGCTCAAAAAACTTCGAGCTTCACTTAAGAGTAAAAAACTATAGACTATATTTTTTTTTCTGTAGAATTACCACTCTCAATTTTTGGGTGTTTCGGGTGTGAGTTTTACAAAAAAAAATAAAAAAGTTTAGAGTAGAACTAGCGTAGCTTTTTTCTATAAAATATTTTTTTCATTTTTTCACACCCGAAACACCCAAAGTCAAAAAAATCATATTCCATCATCAGATTATCAAGTAAAAGTCTCAAAAAAGACACACTTTTAGACGGACTAATAAACGCTAAGTGCTAGAAACATAGTTAAGTGCTAAGTTTGTAGAGATTACCTCGCCGGATACTATATTTGGCGAGAAGGTTTATGGAAATAAAACCTGAGTTATACAATTATTTAAAGCATTGTCAACAGATACATCTGAAAGTTTGATATTTGAATAAGCAATTCTAATCAAGGTTGTTATGAAAAGTTTAAGTCAAAAGTGTGACTTTTTTGCGACTAATTTTACAGAATTATCACATACTACGGTCATACAACCGGTGCATATCAAAGCTATTAGTATTATTAAGAGTGTCTTGAAAGTAAGTACTTTAGGGGATTGTAAAGATAAGTGGTGGACCCTCAGAGATTCGAACTCTGGGAGGATTTAACTCCTCGCCGGCTTTCAAGGCCGGTGCATTCGACCAACTCTGCCAAAGATCCACGTGTGTGTTGTAACGATAAGTATTATATCATAAAACTGGAGGTGCCACCCAGATTTGAACTGGGGATAGTAGCTTTGCAGGCTACGGCCTTACCACTTGGCGATGGCACCAGTTATCTTTCATATCAATGGTGCCCGGGGCCGGACTCGAACCGGCACAGTATTGCTACCGGGGGATTTTAAGTCCCCTGCGTCTACCAATTTCGCCACCCGGGCATAGTGAATGAAAATCACAGTTTATAATTATAATTTAAAATGGAGCGGGAGACGAGGTTCGAACTCGCGACCCCAACCTTGGCAAGGTTATGCTCTACCGCTGAGCTACTCCCGCATTCCATGACTCTTACTAACTTAGTAAGTGAGCCGGAATTATAGCCGATTGTTTTTAGTTTGTAAAGAGTATTTAGATTAAATTACAAAAAAAGTGCTATAATCACATTAATAATTAAAGAGATAGGAAATAAAATGAGAAGTGATATTATAAAAAAAGGTTTTGACAAAGCTCCACACCGTTCACTATTACGCGCAACAGGTTTAAAGGATGAAGACTTCGATAAACCATTTATTGGGATAGCAAATAGCTATATAGACATTATTCCAGGGCATTTCTTTTTACATGAGTACGGAGAAATTGTTAAAGAGGCTATCCGTGAAGCTGGTGGAGTTCCTTTTGTATTTAACACGATTGGTGTTGATGATGGAATAGCTATGGGTCACGAGGGTATGCTTTATTCTTTACCATCGCGTGAGATTATCGCGGACTCTATAGAGACTGTTATGAACGCGCATCAGTTAGATGCCATGATATGTATTCCAAACTGCGATAAAATCGTTCCAGGGATGATTATGGGTGCATTGCGCGTTAATGTTCCTACTATCTTTGTTTCAGGTGGTCCAATGGCTGCTGGGCATAAAAAAGATGGTACGCCTATTGACTTAGCGACTGCATTTGAAGCTGTTGGAAAACATGCTGAGGGTAAGATGACTGACGAAGAGCTATATGAGATAGAGTGTGAAGCTTGTCCATCAGGTGGTTCATGTTCAGGAATGTTTACAGCAAACTCTATGAACACGCTTTGTGAAGCAATGGGTATTGCACTTCCAGGAAATGGAACGATTTTAGCGATGACTCCTGAGAGAATAGCACTTGTCAAACAAGCTGCAAGGCGTGTTGTAGAAATGGCAAAATCTGAAGACCCACGATTTAAAATGAAAAATATTTTAAATGAAAAAGCAATTCACAATGCATTTGTAGTAGATATGGCAATGGGTGGAAGTTCAAACACTGTTTTACATCTTCTAGCAATTGCAAGAGAATCAGATATCGAATACAAAATAGAAAACATTAATAAAATCGCAGATAAAGTAGCACATATCGCTAAAATATCTCCATCTTTAAGTACTGTACATATGGATGATGTTGATAAAGCGGGTGGAGTAAATGCTGTTATGGCAGAAGTTTCTCGTCGTAGTGGTCTTTTAAATCTTGATTCTTTAATGATTACGGGTGAAACATTAGCAGAACGCATCGAAGATGCTAAAATTTTAGATGAAAATATAATTCATACAAATGAAAATGCTTATTCTCAAGTTGGTGGTCTTTCGATTCTTTTTTGGAAATCTCGCCTTAGAGGGTGCGGTTGTCAAGACTGCTGGAATCACTGGAAATATGAAACAGTTTAAAGGTAGCGCTGTTTGTTTTAACTCCCAAACTGAAGCCTTAGCTGGAATCATGGCACACAAAGTAAAAGCTGGTGATGTTGTAGTTATTCGTTATGAGGGACCAAAAGGTGGACCAGGTATGCAAGAGATGCTTGCTCCTACCTCACTTATTATGGGAATGGGACTTGGTGAGAGTGTTGCTCTTATTACAGATGGTAGATTTAGTGGCGCAACTCGTGGTGCATCTATTGGACATATTTCTCCAGAAGCAGCTGAGGGTGGTTTAATTGCACTTGTAGAAGATGGTGACGAGATAGAACTTGACACAGATAATCACCTTTTGCAGCTTAATGTTGATGAGGCTACTCTTGCTAAAAGAAAAGCTGCTTGGAAGCCTCATGTAAACGAAGTAAACTCAAAATGGCTTAAGCGATATAGATTACTCGTAACAAATGCATCAAGTGGTGCAATACTCAAAACTGAACTTTAAGGAAAAATGTTGAGCGCAATAGCAATAAAATATAACGATGAAATACTAGATCTTGTTACAGCAGAAGAACGAGGAGTTGAAGGTGAGGAGATTGTTTTAGATAATTCTCCTGAGTCTTTAGATGTTTTACGCCACTCGACTGCACACTTGATGGCGCAGGCTATTAAGTCACTTTACCCAGATGCTCTCTTTTATGTTGGACCAACTGTTAAAGAAGGTTTTTACTATGACTTTAAAACTGAATCTGAAATAGGTTCTGGAGATTTAAAGAAAATTGAAAAACAAATGCTTTCTTTTGCAAAGAAAAAGTATAAAATTGAAAAATATTCAATTTCAATGGATGAAGCAAAAGAGAAGTTTAAAGATGACAATTTAAAGCTTTCTGTAATGGAGCGTATCAAAGACGATACGATTTCTATTTACAAACAAGGTGAGTTTGAAGACTTATGCCGTGGACCACACCTTCCTAGCATTGGACTTATCCGTTATTTTAAACTTACAAAGCTTGCCGGTGCTTATCTTGGAGGTGATTCTAAAAATGAGATGCTAACGCGTATCTATGGAATTGCTTTTGCGGATAAAGAATCACTTAAAGCACATATGGAAATGTTAGCAGAAGCTGAAAAACGAGATCACCGTAAGATTGGTAATGAGATGAAACTTTTTACTTTCCGTGAAGAAGTTGGAGCAGGTTTTCCAATCTGGCTCCCAGCTGGTGGTCGTCTTCGTGCGCGTTTAGAATCTTTACTTTTTAAAGCACATAGAAAACGCGGTTATCAGCCCGTTCGTGGACCTGAGATGCTTCGTTCTGACCTTTGGAAAACTTCAGGACACTACCAAAATTATGGTGAAAATATGTACTTCACACAGATTGACGATATTGAGTTTGGTGTAAAACCTATGAACTGCGTTGGGCATATTAAAGTCTATGAAGATGAACTTCATTCTTATAGAGACCTACCTATAAAGTACTTTGAATACGGTGTAGTCCATCGTCATGAAATGACAGGTGCGCTGCATGGTCTTTTTCGTGTTCGTGAATTTACGCAAGATGATGCACATATTTTTTGTACAGTAGATCAAATAGAAGAACAGATTATTGAAGTTGTGGACTTTGTTGATAAGCTTATGACTGCATTTGACTTTAAATATAGAATGATGATCTCTACTAAACCTGAAAAAGCGGTTGGTGATACTGAGGTTTGGGAAAAATCTGAAGCGGCACTTATCTCTGCAATGGAAAAACATAACCTTGATTATGAGATAGATGAGGGTGGTGGAGCTTTTTATGGCCCTAAAATCGATATCAAGATTCTCGATGCTATTGGTCGTGAATGGCAGTGTGGAACAATTCAGCTAGACAACAATTTGCCAGAGCGATTTGGGCTTGAATATAACGGCGAAGATAACGAAAAAATCCAGCCAGTTATGATTCACAGAGCGATTCTTGGTTCTTTTGAGCGTTTTATTGGGATTTTAACTGAGCATTATGCAGGTGAATTTCCTATGTTTATTGCCCCTACTCAGGTAGCTATCGTACCTGTTGCGGAAGTTCATAAAGATTATGCTAAGCTTCTATCAGATAAACTTATTGATATAAATGCCGATAGTGAGATATACGCAAAGAATGATTCGCTAAATAAGCGTATCAGAATCGCAGAAAAAACTCGTGTTCCGATGATTGTTGTTATCGGTGATGAAGAGATTGAAAATAAAACTGTAGCTATTCGTGACAGACGCACACGAGAGCAGTACACCCTAAGTGAAGATGAATTTCTTACACTTATACAAACTAAAGTAAACGAGGTAAATTTTTGAGTATGAAGAAAAACCGTGTAATAATGAATGATGACATTCGTGCAACAGAGTTAAGATGTAACATTGATGGAGGCGAATCTTTAGGAATAATTTCTTTTGATGATGCTATGGATAAGGCAAATGAGTTAGGACAAGATTTAGTTCTCATCGCTCCAGATGCAAAACCACCTGTTGCAAAGATTATGGATTACGGTAAGTTTAGATATCAAGAAGAGAAAAAACTCAAAGAACAACGTAAAAATCAAGTTAAAATAGTTGTTAAAGAGATTAAGCTTTCTGTAAAAATTGCAGAAAACGATATGAACTACAAAGTAAAACATGCAAGAGAATTTTTAGAAAAAGGTTTTCATGTTAAGTTCCGTGTTTTCTTGCGTGGTCGTGAAATGGCGCATCCAGAAGCAGGTAAAGAAGTTCTTTTACGCGTTTGGCCAATGGTTGAGGATCTTGGTGTAATGGAAAAACCACCAAGATTTGAAGGAAGATACTTCAATATGTACGTAACTCCACAGAAATAGATTACAATAGCAATGCATTTTCTGCGTTGCTACACTCGTCATGCACATTAGTGCACTTCCTCGCTATGCGCCTTGAAACTCCATCACTCTTGTAATTATTTCCATATCAATAAAGAATTAAAAAAAATTAAGTTACATCACTTACTGGGATGTAGATTTGGTACATCTTCCACCATTTTGTAAGTTCTTTTGCATCTTCTGAATCTTTATTATTTACTATTTTGTCAAATGTAGCATCGTCAAAAGCTTTAATCTCATCAGATAATTCTTTAGTGCAATCAAAAAGAGAATCGTATTCATCCGTTGGATGATACGCAGCACACTCTTCTAAGTGATATGGAACCTCTTTGTTTTGAGATGCTAGGACATAGGCATAGAGCTTACATGTTTGGCGTTGTTGAATCTCTCTGTTAGAAAGTCCCATTTATGCAACTTTCGCTTTTAATGCGTCTTCTTCTATGGAATCTTTTACATACTTGATAACTACAAGGTTTTCAGTTTCGTTGATGTACCATTCTGCAATATTTTCATTTTCTAAAGCTTCAAGTTTTTCTAAGTTGACTTCTTCTATTTTTATGTAAAGAAAAGAATGTCGCACAGGGTTTTGAAGTTTTAAGACTGTCCAAACTAACCACAGTAGTATTATAACAAGGAGAACAGATGCTAGAGTCGCTCTGTCTCCAACATTAAGATAAAGACCTGCAAATGTACCACCTAAAAATGTTGCAAAATAAGCACTTGAGTTTGAGATTCCTAGAGCAGCTCCTTTTTGGTGAACTTTAGCAAACTTACTAATCATAGATTGAACAAGTGGTTCCATCATATTAAATCCAATAAAGAAAAATACAACACCAAATATAAATACTGTACTTGAATTAGTAAAGCCTATAATCGCAAAAGAAGCGAAAAAGAAAACAATAGAAATTAAAAATATTTCTTTAGGGATGTTTTTCTTTTCACCTAAAATCGCTGCAGGAGCCATAGCAAAAAAGCCAGCTACCATTGCAGGAAGGTACGCCATCCATAAATCAGATTTTGCCCAGTTAAAACCGTATTGCTCTTGTGTTAAGATAATAGGGATAATAACAAATGCTGCAGTCATAAGACCCTTTTGAAGCGTGTTAATTATAATCATATTAAGAAGATTGTTATCTTTTATAATATCAATAGTTCTTGATGTATTATGATAAATATGTCTTATTTTAGGCGGAGTTGGTACCTTTGTAAAAAGAATAATGATTGAAAGAATCACTAAACCAGAAGTAATTAAAAAGATAGCACTTATTCCATAGTTTGAAGCTAAAACTGGACCAAGACCCATAGATAGAGCAAAGGCAATAGCAATAAAACCACCCATGATAGCCATAGCCTTACCACGAACTTCTTCTTCAACTAAATCTGAAACCATTGCTGTTGCAACAGAGCCAATAGCACCAGCACCTTGAAGGAAACGACCAAACATAAGCGTGTATATATCTGTTGAAAAGGCACAAATAAGTGAACCAATAAAAAAGATTATAAGTCCAAAAAGAATGGTTGGCTTTCGCCCTATCTTGTCACTCATCGCACCAAATGGTAGTTGAAAAACTGCCTGAGTAAGTGCGTATCCACCAACAACAACACCAACAAGAAAAGGTGTAGCACCATCGAGATCTAGTGCATAAACAGAAAGAACAGGTAAAACTAAAAATAATCCTAAAAATCTTAAAAAGATAATCGAAGAAAGTGGTAACACTTTTTTAAACATAATGAAGCCTTTATAGTATAATGGTGCGATTATACAATAATATCAAGATATACACTATAAGGAATGAAATTTGAAATTAGTTTTAGCTACATCTAATAAAGGTAAAGTTAGAGAGATAAAAGCATTGTTTGAAGAGATGGAAGTAATTCCCTATGGTGAGATTATAGAAGAGTTTGAGATAGTTGAAGATGGAGATACTTTTAAAGAAAATGCACTGATAAAAGCACGCGCAGTTTTTAAGGCTTTAGATGATGACTCGGTAGTTGTTATTTCAGATGATTCGGGCATAAGTGTGGATGTTCTTGATGGCGCACCTGGTATTTATAGTGCAAGATATGCAGGGCTAGATGCAACAGACAAAGACAACCTTTATAAACTTTTAGATGCTATAAAAGAAAAAGGAGCCCTGAGTTCTCCTGCGCATTACACAGCAGCGATTGCTATAGTGACTAAAGATTCCGAGTCTTGTGTTCATGGCTGGATGCATGGAACGGCTATGAGTTATGTAAGTGGGGAGGGTGGTTTTGGATACGACCCTATGTTCGTTCCTCTAGGACTTGATAAAACTTTAGGTATGCTCGATGATGCAACAAAAAGAAAGTTGTCACATCGTTCAAAAGGATTGAGTTTAGCGAAGATTATTTTACAAACATTAAAAGAAGAAGCACCCCAAATATAATTCTGTAAATTCCAAAACTAACAAATGTAAAGTTATTTAAGAATTTGAGAAATAACTTGATTGTTAAAAAGGCAACGAAAAAAGAAACAACAAAACCAACGAGTAAAGCAGTGAGATTTTCAGATGAAAATTCATTATAATGCTTAAGTAAATCGTAGACAGTTACAGCGGACATAACAGGAAAAGCAAGCAAGAAACTAAACTCCGCACTTGCTTTTCTGCTTAAACCAACGAGTAATGCTCCAATGATTGTTGAACCTGCTCTACTTGTTCCCGGAATAAGGGCAAAGATTTGAGCGAATCCTATAATCATTGCTTGTTTGAGGCTTACATTTTCTATGTCATCTATTGTGTCTTTTCCTTCATGTATAAAAAACTTTTCAACAATTAAAAAAGCTATACCTCCAAGAATAAACATAATCGCGACTATTTTTATTGAAAATAATTCTTTTATATGGTCTGCAAATAAAAATCCTACAGCACCGATGGGAATAAATGCAAGAAATACTTTTGTCCAAAGATCTATTTTTTCTATGCTAAATTTATCTCTGTAGTTCAAAACGACAGCTAAAATAGCTCCAAACTGTATGATGACTTGATATGCTTTGGTGACTGCTGTTTGGTCAATACCTAAAAATTGACTAGCTACGATAAGGTGTCCAGTTGAAGATATTGGAAGAAATTCAGTAAAGCCTTCTATGATGCCTAATATGATGGAGTCTAAGAGAGTCATTGTAATCCTTGAAAAGTATTTGAAGTATAAAAGTCACAAAGGAGAGACAATATTAAAGAAAAAATTTAATTATTTATGCTAAAATCCTTACAAATGAAATTTTAGCAGATAAAGAAGAAAAAATGAATCTTTTAATCGTAGATGACAGTAAAATAGTAAGACGAGTCTTAACAAATACAATGAAACGATATTTTAAAGCACCAGAGTGGCCCGTTCTTAATCTTTTTGAAGCAGAAGATGGTCTCATAGCAATGGAGCAAATGGAAAAAGAAAAAATCGACATTGTTTTACTTGATTGGAATATGCCAAATATGAACGGCGAAGAAGTTGTAGAAGCCGTTCGCGCAAATAAAGCATGGATGAAAACAAGGATTATAATGGCTACGACTGAAGGTAGTAAAGAAAGTGTTCTCAAAATGATTAAAAAAGGTGCTAATGGCTATATGGTAAAACCTTTTAATGAAGAAGCGATTTTTAAAACATTAGACACGATTACTGCACGCATGCCTAAGTAATAATCCTCTCTTGCAAACAAATTTTAAATAACTTTTGATATAATACAAGGTTTTTATGAAAATATGCTAGTGAGCATATTTTTGGTACATCTTAAGATGAAACCTAAACAATAAACTTTGTAGGAAACTAATATGTTACTTTTTACTCCTGGTCCAACACCAGTTTCTCAAAATGTTCGTAATGCAATGAGTGATGAAACTATGCACCACCGTACACCTGAATTTGAAGCAATTTTTGCAAAAACAAGAAAACACCTTTTTAATCTTTTTAAGACTGATGAGGTAATTATGCTTGCTTCAAGTGGTACAGGTGCAATGGAAGCAGCCGTTATAAACCTTTGCAAACACACACTTTTAAATGTAAACTCCGGAAAATTTGGTGAAAGATTTGGAAAAATCGCAGTAGCAAATGGACTCACTTCAGTTGAGATAAAAAATGAATGGAACACTCCTGTAACAGTTGAAGCAATTATAGATACTGTGAAAAACAATTCAAATATTGATGCAATTGCAGTTCAAATAAGTGAATCAGCTGGCGGTCTTCGCCATCCTGTTGAAGAGATAGCTAAGTCTGTAAAAGAAATTAATCCAAATATTATGATTATTGCAGATGGTATTACTGCTGTTGGTGTTGAACGAATTGATGTAGAGAATATTGATTGTTTAATAGCTGGAAGTCAAAAAGCGCTTATGCTTCCTCCTGGACTTTCTATTTTAGGTCTTAGTAATAAGGCTATAGAAACTATAGGAAAGGGAAAAGGCTATTACCTAAACCTAGCATCTGAGATTAAAAAGCAAAAAGAAAATACGACTGCGTATACAGCAGCAACGACTTTAATTATTGGACTTTTAGAAGTATTAGAGACTATAGAATCTAATGGTGGTTTAAGCAGACTTTATGGCGATACAGCATGTCGTTCTAAGGCAGTTAAGCGTGCATTAGAAGCTATAGGTTTAGAGATTTATCCTAAAACCCCTGCTAAATCAATGTCCACAGTTATTGACACAGATGCAAGCCAAATAAGAACGCTACTTAAAGAAGAGTTTGATGTAAATGTAGCCGGTGGTCAAGATCATTTAAAAGGGAAGATTTTTAGAATTAACCAAATGGGCTTAATCCCGGTGTATGAGATGGCATGGGTTGTAAATGCAGTTGAACTTACACTTTCAAGAATAGGGCGTCGTAAATACGATGGTACTGCAAATAGAGTTTTTAATGAAGCTTTTCTTGGAACATTAGATGGATTTAAAAAAGGAACAAGTAAGTAATGATTTTAGAGCATGAGATTCCAAACGGAAGTAAATTATACTTTGGCAAAAGCGCTAAGGTCAAAAGAAAAATAGAGAATATTGCGAGTACTATTTTAGATGCCAATGGTTTTCTTGAAATTGTTACTCCTGTATTTTCATACCATCAACATTTGAGTGTTGCGGATGATAAAGAGCTTATTCGTATTAATGATGCGCAGAACAATTCACTTACGCTCCGTGCTGATTCTACGATAGATGTTGTTAGAATTATTGAAAAAAGATTGGGTAAAAACACTACACAGAAAAAATGGTTCTATATTCAACCTGTATTTCGTTTTCCAACTGAAGAGCAGTACCAAGTAGGTGCCGAATTTATGGGTGAGAAAAAACTCTCATCTGTGATGAGTGTAGCTGTTGAAATTTTTAGTAAACTCGAAGTAAATGCACTTATTCAAATATCAAATATAAAAATCCCAGAACTTTTAGTGGAAATGTTTGATGAACTAAGTATCGATGACTTTAAACATATAAATATTGAAAAGTTTTTAAATTTAAAAGTAGAGTGGTTAGAGAAGTTAGTTTATTTACAGTATGTAGAACAGATTGATGAGGTAATGAAAATAGCACCCGATGCTATTAAAAATGAACTTCAAAAAATGAAAGAACTCTGTGAAGAAACAGCTTATAGAAAAAGTGTTTTAGCTCCAATGTATTATGCAAAAATGCTTTATTATGATGAGTTGTTTTTTAGAGTGATAGAAAATAATGAAGTATATGCTCGTGGTGGTAGATATAAAAGCTCAGAATTAACATCAGTTGGTTTTGCCATTTATACAGACGCTTTATGCGAACTGCTAGTATAGAACGAGATTTGAGCAAAGCTCATATCTCTACGCTAGCCGCTAAGGCACTAAAGCTAAGCTCATAAGAGCTAGAAAAAGAAATAAGAATTAGAAAATAGGAAAACAAATGAAAGCAGATTTAATTGTAGGTATCCAATGGGGAGACGAAGGTAAAGGTAAAATAGTTGATAGATTAGCGTGTGAATACGATATGGTTTGTAGAAGCCAAGGTGGTCACAATGCTGGGCATACTATTTGGGTAGATGGTGTTAAATTTGCACTTCATCTTATTCCTTCTGGAGTTCTTAACCCTCATGCTATAAATGTTGTTGGTAATGGAGTAGTTTTATCGCCTTCATCTATCATCAAAGAGATGGTTCAGTTTGAAGGTTTAAAAGGTCGTCTTTTTATCTCAGACAAGGCACATTTAAATCTTTCTTACCATGCTTTAATCGACCAAGCAAAAGAAAGACTCAAAGGCGATAAGGCAATCGGTACAACTGGAAAGGGGATTGGACCTGCGTATGCAGATAAAATTAATCGTACTGGCTTTCGTGTTGGTGAGCTTTTAAATCCTAGTAAGTTATGTGCATCTATCATTGAGTATTTTGAGCAAAATAGAGCAATTTTTGATATTTATGAGATTCCTACACCTCCTGAATCTGAGTTACTTGCAGAGCTGGAAGGCTACAAAACTAAGCTTGCTCCTTTTATTACAGACACTACACAACTCGTTTGGAAAGCACTTGATGATGACAAGCGTATTTTACTCGAAGGTGCTCAAGGAACTATGCTTGATATCGACCATGGAACATACCCTTATGTAACTTCATCAGCGACTGTAAGTGCAGGGGCATGTACTGGTCTTGGGATTAATCCTAAGGACATTGGTAAAGTTATTGGAATCGTTAAAGCCTATTGTACGCGTGTTGGTAATGGACCATTTCCAACTGAAGACTTAGGTGCAGATGGACAGCGTTTAGGTGAGCAAGGAAATGAGTTTGGAACAACAACTGGGCGTGCAAGACGCTGTGGTTGGTTTGACGCAGTTGCTACGCGTTATGCGTCTCGTTTAAATGGTTGTGATGAACTTTCACTTATGAAACTTGATGTGCTTGATGGTTTTGATGAAGTTAAGGTTTGTATAGCTTATAAGCTTAACGGTAAGACTATAGACTACCTACCAACAAATCTTGAAGATATTACACCAATCTATAAAACTTTTAAAGGTTGGAATAACTCAGTAGGTGTTCGAAAATTTGAAGACCTACCAAAAACTGCTCAAGAATATGTTAAAATTATTGAAGAAATTTCACAAACAAAAGTTGGAATTATTTCAACTTCTCCTGAGCGAGATGACACAATAATCCTTTAAAGGGACAATCTTATGAAGACTCGTTATAGCTCTTTGCTCACTGTGAAAAAAAGTTCTATGCAAAAGAGTGAACGCGTTCTTCAAGGCGCTAATGCTGATTTAAATAATGCAAGTATAACACTAGAGCTTTCCTACAACTCTCTTGGTGATGTTGATACTCCACAATCAGGTGCAATGTCTGAGATGCTTGCATCTAGAACACTACTCCAATCTCAAAGAGCCTTAATAGAGCATAACAAAGAGTGGCTTACATTTACAAAAAAACAAGTAGAAGTTGCCAAAGAAAAATTAAAATTTGATATGATAGAGTATGAGAAATTTAATTATCTTGAACTCGAAGAGATTAAAAAAATGCTCCAAGAGATTAAGAGAAAAGAAGCTAAAGACTTGGATGAAGTTGCATTAATGACACATGCAAGAAAAAAGGAAAATAAATGAAAATAGTACTAATACTTATGATGTTTCTATCTTCTGTGAATGCACTTCAAACGAGTGATAGACTTTTTGACTGTACAGAAATTTTTAAAGAAAGAAAAGGCGAACTCCTTGTTGAACTTGAGCGAATAGATGAACAGCAACAAGCCTTAAGTGCTTTAAAATCAGCAACAGAAGAACTCCTTAAGAAAAAAGAAACTAGGTTGACACTTCAAGAAGAAGAGATAAATAATAAGCTCCTAGAGATTACACAAAAAGAAACTGCTACAAAAAAGATGCTTGAGAAAAATGTAATTACTTTAAAAGAACTAAAAAGCACAAAAATGACCAAGATTGCTCAAACTTTTGCAAAGATGAAAGCTGGTGCTGCATCTGGCATTTTGTCTAAAATGGATGCTCAAGAAGCCGTAGCAATACTAAGAGCACTTAAACCAAAAACAGTAGGACAGATTTTAACAAAGATGGAAGCTAAAAAAGCGTCCCAACTGACACTTATTTTGACGAAATAACAAGAACTTTATCTTAAGTCATAAAGCTCTTTCGTTTTAGCATCTACCTTGATAGACATTGACTTTTCATACATTCTTCCACCTAAGTTTGCCGCTGTGTAGTCTATTTGAACATACATATGAGGTCTTTTATCTTCAAAGACCATTTTATGAGAGACACTTCTCATCTTGTAAGATTCTTTTGCTTTTATATGCTTTTTGATGATACGCTCTAATAAAATATAACTTCCATCCCATTGACTGAAATCTCTCATAAGCCATGCTTGGTTATAGTAAATCGCTTTTTTATCTAAGTTAATATAATCTTCTTTACATGCTTGAAGTGTGCTAGAGAGTAAAGAGTTTTCTTTCCCCTTATAAATAGAAGAGCCTAAGCAATCGTACATTGTGTTTCTATATATTTTAGATAGATTATTATCTTGTGAGTAGGAATATGCGATGGCTATTAACTTCTCACTTAAGTCAAAATCTTGCATCTCTTTGTTCTTTTTGTCAAGATACGACTTGTAAAAATCATTATCATATTGTTTTTCTTGCATGAGAAATACAGTTCCCAAAATTGCGATTAAAATTAAAATTACAGATTTCTTATTACTGAGTAAAAAATTCATTTTTGTATACCTTTAAGTGATTGAATTCTAATTTTATCATAAATGTATTAAAGCATATAAACATATTTTTACTAAACTTATTGTAGAATGTCTAAATTAAATAAATAGGCTCGTACATTATGAAAATTTCCCTTAAATCTATACCGCACATTGCAAGTAAAATTTCTATTGACCTAAACAAAAGTGGTGTCGTCACTATGACAAAAGGTCTTGAGCCTATCGCGCACGAGGCTGAGAAGATTTTAATTACCAACATTCACCAAGAAATGGCATTAGAAGATAAGGCAGATGAGATTTGTGAGGACAATGAAGAAGAGATTGAATTTATGCTTGCTGATGAAAGACAATTGTTCTTTATGATTAAAAAGAAACTTGCTCCTGAATTTGGTGTAATTTTAAATTATGAAGAAAGATATTCGGATGTTGCACATAAAATACTTGATGAACTTTATGAAGAAGACTTAATACACTTTGATGTAACAGAAAATAGAATCAAAAATATTATTTATAATTCTATTACTAGTTTTATCGCCCAAGCTTCAGAACTCGAAGACGCGGTGATGGATAAAATCCGTTCATACAAAAAACACTATATCCCAGGGACTGATGAGTTTGATATTTTATACGAAAAAATCTATAGAGAAGAGTTGTTAAAAAGAGGTATGGAATAGTGACTCAAACTGTAAAGGAATTAAAAACAGCTTGGATATATCTTGAAAATGGGACTTTTTTAAAAGCGAAAAGTTTTGGAGGGGATGCTACAAGCGTCGGAGAAATAGTTTTTAACACTTCACTCAGTGGTTACCAAGAAATAATGTCAGACCCCTCATATGCAGGACAATTTGTAACTTTTACAATGCCAGAAATCGGTAATGTAGGTGTAAATGATGAAGATATGGAAAGTACATCGGCGCATGCCAAGGGTATGATAGTACGAAAATATCAATCTCGCTATTCAAATTTTAGAGCCCAAGAATCTTTAGATGCTTTTTTAGCAAAACATAATGTTATGGGCATCTGTGATATCGATACGCGTTACTTAACAAAGATGGTTCGCGATGAAGGTGCCATGATGATGGTGGCTTCATCTGTTATTAGCGATAAAGAAGCGTTGAAAAAAATACTCCAAAATGCACCTAGAATAGAAGATATAAATTATATAGAACAAGTAAGTACAAAAGTGGTGTATAAACATGAAAGCGCAACATACAATTCAAAAGATGCATTTGAGTACAAAAAACCACCAACTCCAGAAGCTAAGATAGCTGTTATTGATTTTGGCGTAAAAAGAAATATTTTAAATGAAATCGTGAATGCTAAAATTGCAGTCGATGTAATTCCAAATGATTTTAAGGCTGAGGATTTAATAGAATCTTATAAGGCTAAATCTATTGACGGTGTGTTTTTATCAAATGGTCCTGGTGATCCACTTGTACTTAAAAAAGAGCAAGAACAGATTAAGAAGCTCATAGATGCGAAGATTCCAATTTTTGGTATCTGTCTTGGACATCAACTTCTTTGTATCTCGCATGGTTATGATACATATAAACTTAAGTTTGGTCATCATGGTGGAAATCATCCTGTAAAAAATGAAAAAACTGGTTTAGTTGAGATTACGGCACAAAATCATAATTATAATGTTCCTGATAATATTATAGAAATTGCAGAGGTAACACATACGAATCTTTTTGATAATACAATTGAAGGTTTAAAATACAATAATGAACCTATCTTTTCTGTCCAACATCACCCAGAAGCGAGTCCTGGACCAAAAGAAAGTGCATATATATTTGGCGAATTTTTAAATTTGATGAAAGCTAATAGAAATTAACATCAATTTAACATAAAAAGAGTAAATTTTAAATATGGAAAATATTGAACTTCTCGGAATTATTAGTTTTGCTCTTTTAGGTTCAATTGGTCATTGCGTAGGAATGTGCGGTGGATTTATAATTACATATACAACTGCCAAGATAAAACCAGGACAAACGAAACTTTCTCAAAGTACATATCATTTTCTTTATAATATGGGACGAGTAACTACCTACACACTTCTTGGCGTATTGTTTGGTTACTTTGGTTCCTTATGGGATGCTACACCTTTAAGCAGAGCTATACTTTTTACATTTGCTGGTATTTTGATGATAGTTATGGGTCTATCATTTGCAGGTAAATTAAAATTCTTATCTCACATCGAATACCAAATAAGTAAACACAAGTGGTTTAAAAGAGTATTTACAGCCCAGTTGAATTCTGCAAGCTTAAAAAGTTTTTTTATTTTAGGTTTTTTAAATGGTTTATTACCATGTGGACTTGTTTACACGATGCTTGTATCGGCTACGACAACAGAATCAGCCTTACTTGGCGCAATGATTATGTTTATTTTCGGTATTTTTACAGTGCCCGCATTATTTAGTTTTGCATTTATTGTAGGACTTTTTTCACAAAATAGATTTCGCCAAACTATGCTTCAACTTGCTTCAATTACTATAATTGTATACGGAGGATGGACTTTATTTAAAGCCTATGAGCAATACGATTACTATAAAATAAGTAGTTCAGGTGGAAGTATTGAAAATATAAAAAAACCATGTTGCAGCGCATCGAAACTTTAAAATAAATATAAACTTTAAGAACTTCTAAATATGTTAGAAGCTATTATTTGGTTTATTAATATATTAAGGAATTTAAATGAGAGATTTTATTTATATTATAATGACTGATTATACAAACCAAGTTATTTTTTTACATGTAATAAGTGCTGTGATGTGGGTTGGTGGAATGATGGCGATTTTGCTTATAACAAAAACTGCACATAAAACTGTATCGGATGAACGAAGACTTACAGGTCGTGCAAGACTTATTAAAAGTTATTTTAAATTTCTAATTCCTTTTATCCTTCTGTCCGTTATTACCGCGATATTTATGGCGCTTGGGTATAAAGACAATGCATACGCAGATGATGGATTTGTTTTAGATATGCGAAGCATGGAAATATATAAATATATAACAATGAAAGGGAGCATCTGGGGAGCTATGGTGCTCAATATGATCTTAATGGTTTGGGTGATTTCAAAGGCTGAAAAAGCAGATTGCAAACTTCAAAAAGCGGCAGATTGTATGTGGCTTGTGAATACATACTTACTCCCTCTCAATATAATACTGGGTTTAATTGCTATTTATATCGGAGTTTCTATTAGACACGCATTCTAGATATGTATACAGATTTAGTTACACAGTTAAATAAAAGACGAAAAATTATTCTTTATTTGATTGTTCTTTTTTTCTCTTCTTTCTATTATTGTTCATTTTAATTATGAAGTAGTTCCTCCTGAATATTTTGATGGAAAATATAATATGCTATTTGCGTATGGTATGGTTTTATATAAACTTATTGAATTACCAATTTTGTATTATATCTTGATACATAGGCATCTACTAAAAATAGAAAAAGATGAGTTTTATTCACTGATTTATCCAAAATTAGAAAAACAATCTAAAGTGCTTTTTTTCCTTGTTTTACAAGGAAATACAATTTTTGGATTGATTACTTACAAGCTGAGTGGAAGCGTATTACTCTTTTTACTTTTTTATGTTAATTGCCTTGGTGACTACTTACATAATCAAACTAAATAAACTCTTTTCTTAATACTAAACTAAGTTTAAACAAAAAAATCGTATAATCCGCCTTAATGTAAAAATTATTAAGGAATTTTATGAAAAAAATTATAACAATTTTAGCTTTACTTATAACTATCGCTAACGCAGGATATTTAGGTATAAATGAAAAACTAGGTGATATTGTACCTTTAGACCTTGTTTTCTTAAATGAAAAAGGCGAACAAGTAACATTGAAAAAGTTGATGGATGGTAAGCCAACTATCTTAACTTTAAACTATTTTAAATGTGCAGGAATCTGTACGCCACAGTTAAATGACCTTGCAAAAATGTTAGGTAGACTTGATTTAGCAGAAAATACTGATTATAAAGTAGTGACGGTTTCATTTGCTGAAGACGAAACTCCAGATTTAGCAAAAGCTAAAAGAAAAAATCAACTCGCTTCAATTCCCAGAGATTATGTTGCAGATGCATGGCATTTTGTTATCGGTGAGAATAATTCTTCACATGTTTTAGCAGATAAAGTTGGTTTTAGTTTTGAAAAAACTGTTACAAAATTAGGAAAAGTTGATTATATTCATGCAGCAGCTTTAATTATTATTTCTCCTGAGGGAAAAATAACACGATATTTAAATGGGATAGAGCAGCTTCCATTTGATGTAAAAATGGCTTTATATGAATCTTCTCAAGGTAAAGTTGGACCAACAATCGCTAAAACACTTCTTTATTGTTTTTCATATGATCCAGAAGCAAAAACATATATTTTTGTATGGGAAAAAGTTGCAGCGACTGTAATGTTATTTATTGTTTTAGGATTCTTTATTTCACTCCTTAGAATGGGAAGAAAAGAAGATGATAGAGGTGTCGCTCCAAGAAGAGAACCAAAAGAGAAAAAAGAAGGAGAATAAACATTAGTGTCTCTAAGACAGTAAAGAACATAGGTTTGAAAGTAAGACTTATTTTCTTTGCTGTCTAGATGGCTTTTATAGCTTTAGAGGTAAACAAGTAATTTATTTTTGTTAGGTATAAGGCAAAGATAAATGATACAAATCAAGGAGATAGATAAATGAGTAAAAGTTACTTAGATTTAGGTGAAACTCACTGTGCAATAGGGCACCCAAAAACTGCTTTTTGGCAGTGGATGCTAACAGTGGATCACAAGCGTATTGGATTAATGTACGCGGCCGTTATATTTACATTCTTTTTTGTTGCTGTGGCTACTGCCTTTGCAATGAGATTAGAATTGTTCGCACCAGGTGCACAGTTTATGGATGGAGATACATTTAACCAGGCGTTTACGCTTCATGGTGTTATAATGATTTTCCTTTTCATTATTCCTGGTGTTCCCGCAGTGTTTGGTAATATCGTAATGCCATTAATGATTGGTGCAAAAGATGTTTCTTTCCCAAGACTTAACTGGTTTACATTCTGGTTATATATTTTTGGTGCAATCGTTGCACTTTCATCACTATGGCATGGAGAAGGTTTCGCCGATACAGGTTGGACTTTTTATGCACCGTATAGTTTGAATACAAATACAAATGTTATTACAACACTTGTAGCTGCATTTATTTTAGGTATGGCTTCAATTCTTACAGGTCTTAATTTCTTAGTAACAATTCACCGTCTTCGTGCTCCAGGTATGGATTTCTTTAAGATGCCTCTCTTTGTATGGGGAATTTATGCAACGGCATGGATTCAACTTCTTGCAACACCAGTAATTGGTATTACGCTTGTGCTTGCAATTTTAGAGAAGTATTTTGGAATTGGTATTTTTGATCCATCTAAAGGTGGAGATCCAGTACTTTTTGAACATTTATTTTGGATTTATTCTCATCCAGCAGTTTATTTAATGATTCTTCCTGCCTTTGGTATTATGTCTGAAATTATTCCAACTTTTTCAAGAAGAGAAATCTTTGGTTACCGTACAATTGCACTTTCATCTGCATCTATTGCGGGTATTGGTTATTTAGTATGGGGTCACCATCTTTATACTTCAGGTATGGCTGATATTGCAAAAGTAATCTTTTCATTCTTAACATTCTTTGTTGCTGTTCCAACAGGTATTAAGTTTTATGACTGGGTAGCTACTATGTATAAGGGTAAAATTATTCTGGCAACTCCTATGTTATGGGCTCTTGGTACAATATTTACTTTTACTATTGGTGGTTTAACAGGTGTTACTATTGCTATGATTGGTATCGATATTCACTTACAAGATACTTACTATACAGTTGCTCACTTTCACTACGCGATGCTAGGTGGGGTTGTTTTCTTATTATTTGCTGGTCTTCATTATTGGTTTCCACTTATGTTTGGACGAATGTACAACGAAAGTCACGCTAAAATTGCATTTTGGTTAAACTTTATCGGTTTTAATGTTCTTTGGTTCCCAATGTTCATTGCTGGATATTATGGTATGCCACGAAGATATTTTGATTATTTACCACAGTTTGAAATTTTTCACCAAATCTCTTTTGTTGGTGCAGTTATTTTTATTACTGGTTTAATTATGATGTTTACTGTATTTATTAAAGGTATTCGAAATGGTGAGAAAGTTGGTCCAAATCATTGGAATGCTACTACTCTAGAATGGCATTTACCAACTTCACCTCCACCATTAGAGAACCACACAAAAGTTCCTTATGTTGACTTTATGCCGTATGAGTATCATCATGGACAACCAGTAGTTAAATTTGATTATGAAACTATGAAAAGGATTGACTAATGAGTTCTCACGAGTATATACCAGAAATTGCGACTGATCGTGATGGTAATGAGCATGTAGTTCAGGGTTGGCAGGGTGACATGTACGGTGCAAAACTTGGGTTTTGGCTGTTCATGTTTACAGAGGTTCTTATGTTTGGTGCTATGTTTATGACATTAACATATTACATGACACTTCACCATGCAGATTTTATTAATGCATCAGCATCTTTAAATAGATATCTTGGTGGTTTCAATACTGTAGTTCTCCTTATCTCAGCATTAACAATGGGTCTTAGCCTCTTGAAAATGCGTCATGGTGATATCAAAGGTGCAAAGCTAATGATATGGGCAACTATTATCCTAGCTTTTGTGTTTTTAGGTGTTAAAGGCGTTGAGTGGACTGCCGAGTATAATCATGGAATCTTTCTTGGTTTAGATGCTCTTCAATCTGGAAATGCACATTCAAAACCATTTGGTGAAATTTTATTTTTTGGAATGTATTTTACAATGACGGGTGTTCACGGAGTTCATATCCTTGGTGGTATTGGTATTATGTTATGGCTACTTAAACGCATAAACTCTGGTAAAGTTACTCCAGAGCATCATATATTACATTGGAATATTGCACTTTATTGGGATCTTGTTCATCTTATCTGGGTATTTGTATTTCCTTTTTATTATATGATGGGTGCTGGTGGTAGTGAATTAACTATGGATATCGCAATGCATGATATTGCTGCAATATTTGGAGGTGGAAGTAATGAGCACTAAACTTGGAAATTATAATGAAGAACGAAAAGGTTATTACAAAGTTCTAGTTGGTTTATTATTATTAACAGCTGTTACTTTTATTCAACCTCATATGTTTTTGGAAAACATGAACCTTGGCATACAATTATTTATCGGTGTCATTAAAGCATATCTTATTCTTGCTTACTATATGCACTTAAAAGGTGAAACACAAATTATTTGGTTTGGTGGTTTCTCTCTATTTATTGTTTCAATATTTTTTATTATCGTAATCGGTTTTGATGTTGCTAACTTCCAGTACATGGATGAAAGTCACATTACTTCACAACACATGGATGCTCCTGCAGCATCTCATCATTAAGGAGTCTATATGTTAGATGGATTTGCTGGCGCAAGTGCTGCCACTTTTGCTGCTGATGTAGATAATGCATTTTGGATTAACTTTTGGGTATCCATTGTTTTAGGTTTATCAGTTTTAATTCCAATGGTTTATTTTGCTTGGAAGTACCGTGAAAGTAATGTTAAGGATGAAGATATCCAAAGCATTACACACCATACAGGTTTAGAAATAACTTGGACACTTATTCCAACTGCAATGCTTATGGTTTTATTCTGGTTTGGTTATGACTCTATGAAAGTTTTAAGAACTATGCCTGATGCAGATAAAAGTATAACTATTCAGGTTGAAGGTTCAAAATGGAAATGGAGATATGAGTACCCTGCAAATACAGATGGACTTGTTCATAAACTAGGTGGAGCATTTATTAAGCCTAAATATGATGAGAATGGAGTACTTATAGAAAAAGGTACAATGGATAAATCGGCACTTTATGTACCTGTTAATACGAATATCATCTTAGAGATGACTGCTCCAATTGATGATGTAATTCATGCATTTTTTGTTCCAGCTTTTAGAATGAAAGAGGATGTTGTTCCAGGTCGTGTAACAAAACAGTGGTTTAATTCTCCAGAAGTTGGTGAATATGATGTTGAGTGTGCTGAGTACTGCGGTACAGATCACTCATATATGTACTCTAGAATTGTAGTACTTCCAAAAGCTGAGTACGAAGCTTGGTTTAATAGTAGTCTTGAAACACCAGAAGGTAACTATGATAAATCAGGTGCTGCACTCTTACAGCAACATGGGTGTAAATCTTGTCATGCAACCTTAACAGATGCTGTATTCTTTGGACCTACTCTTAAAACTAGAGTATTGACTGAGGAACAAGTATTAGATGTTATTAACAATGGTCAAGATAAACTCGGCTATGCTATGGGTGCAATGCCAGCTGGATTAGCAACAGGTGCAGATGCACAAGAGATTGCGGCTTATGTTGCTGGTGGTATGCAAGGTGATCAACCTGCTTCATTTGGAGCATGTGCTGGATGTCATGGCGAAGATGGTAGAGGTCAATACGGAACATCTCCTAGTCTTGTAGATTACGATGTAGATCTTTTACGTAATGTTTTGAAAAATGGTAAGAAGGGTAGCATGGGCAATATGCCAGCATTCCCTTATGTAACTGACGAAGAAGTTTCAGCTATTGCAGAGCATCTTAAAAGTTTATAATGATTAAAGACTTTATTGTATTAACCAAATTTGTTCTTTCTTTCGCTGTGAGCCTTTCGGCTCTTATAGCCTACATAATGGCTAAGGGCGAAATTGGGACAGATATGTTTCTAGCGACACTTGCTGTACTTCTTGTTGCGATGGGAGTTTCGACTCTCAATCAAGTGCAAGAGTACAAAGAAGACGCTTTAATGGAGCGTACAAAACATAGACCAATTGCTTGTGGAAAAATGTCTCCACTTAGCGGTATTATTATAGCTGCTATATTAATTATTCTTTCTCTTGTTTTAATTTACAGCTTACTTGGAACGACTGGAGTTAATCTCTTTTTATTCGCCTTTATTTGGTACAATGTAGTCTATACGCCACTTAAAAAAACAAGTGCTTTAGCAGTTGTTCCCGGTGCAATTCTTGGTGTTATTCCTCCTGCTATTGGTTGGCTAACAGCTGGGCGTTCACTTATGGATCTTGAGTTTTATGCTTTGGGTATATTTTATTTTATCTGGCAAGTGCCACATTTTTGGCTATTAGTTATGTTGTTTTATGGTCAATATAAAAATGGTGGTTTCCCAACTGCTATGAAATTATTTGGTAAAAATACACTACAGAAATTAACTTTTGTTTGGTTAGTTATGACTATTCAAGCGGGTTATTTTATGGTAGATATATTTGATCCTGCTAGTGTTACTATTTTAGTCTTACTTGCTATTACAGGTGTTTTAGGCTTTTTAAGCTCATTACAACTTATTAGTAGTAAGTTTGAACTTTCACATGCAAGAAAAATATTTTATCAAATTAATTTAGCTTTTTTATCGACAGTTATTTTAATTGCTATTGATGAGATGCTCAAAAATAACGCATAATATTATCTAATAACAAAAAGGATTAAATCCTTTTTGTTACTCTTGGCTCATCTACTTATAGTACAATTCTTCTTTTAATACCAAAGGAATAACTATGCAAAACTACTCGCTCACCACAATTTTAGAAACTTTAACAAAAAAGAATGGAAAAAAAAGACTTCTTTATAACTTTGGACCAGTAGGTGGTTGGAATAGTTCTATTATAACAATGATGTTTTTTACGCTTCCCTTTATAGAGTTTGCAGTACTCTTTAACCCTTACTCTTTTGCATATCTTGGTATAGCACAAAGCATAATTTTCTATGTTGTATTTTCATCAATGCTTATGATTCTTGTAGCAGGTTTAATATTTGCACTTAATACAAATTTAATTAGAAAAATCACTCCATCATGGAACGCGCTCTTTGGAGAAAGAGATATTACTCTTGTACTTTCATCTGGCGTTACTCCATATAGTAAGTTTTTTCCTAAATATAAAGAATTAGTAAACGAAAACTTAAATGAAGAAATGATGTATAAAGCCCTATTAAATGCACTAGAAGAGATGGAAGAAGAAAATAAAGAGATGCTAGATGCGATGAAAAGAAACAATAATCTTCGAAATAGAGATTAAGTAAATACAAAAGACTCCTTTAAGAAAGTTTAAAACCATTAATAGGTAGTATTAGACAATTAAAAATATGATTTTATATTTTTATATTTAATCTTTTAGGAGTCTATATGGAAAATCGTCCGTTAGAATATGACTATTCTGTAAGTAAGCTGTTTATCTATACTGCTTTAGGTATTGGTTTTGTTGGTATGCTTGTTGGTGTAGTAATCGCATGGGAATTAGCATTTCCAGCGATTAACACTATGTTTGGAGATGGTGCTATTGCAGAATACACAAATTTTAGTCGTTTAAGAGTACTACATACCGATTCTGTTATCTATGGTATGGTTTTAAGTGCGGTTTGGGCTACATGGTATTATGTAGGCCAAAGAGTTTTAAAAGTTTCTATGGCAGAGTCTAAAACTTTAATGTATATTGGTTATGCACACTTCTGGATCTACTTAGTTTCAGCAGTAGTACTTGTAATCTCTTTATTTATGGGTATAACACAGTCAAAAGAATACGCTGAGTTTGAATGGCCACTTGATTTATCTATTACAATCGTATGGTTATTATGGGGTGCAAGTATTGCAGGTCTTATTGGTATAAGACGCGAGAAGACACTGTATATATCTGTATGGTATTATATAGCAACTTTTCTAGCAGTTGCAATGCTTCACTTGCTAAATAACTTGGCAATTCCTACCTATTACGCGTCAGAAGGAATCGGAGCATGGTACCATTCAGTATCTATGTATGCAGGTACAAATGATGCACTTGTACAATGGTGGT
This sequence comes from Sulfurimonas sp., assembly GCA_030949825.1. Classification (GTDB taxonomy): domain Bacteria; phylum Campylobacterota; class Campylobacteria; order Campylobacterales; family Sulfurimonadaceae; genus Sulfurimonas. Next base: position 145,940 of record JAUZSC010000008.1, on the reverse strand, counting down.
TTGGTCACAATGCCGTTGCATTTGTTTTAACTACACCAATTGTTGCAATGATTTATTATTTCCTTCCAAAAGAATCAGGTCAAGCTATTTATTCGTATAAATTATCTTTACTTTCTTTTTGGGGTCTAATGTTTATTTACCTGTGGGCAGGTGGACATCATGTTCTCTTCTCAACAGTTCCTGACTGGGTTCAGACTTTAGGTTCAGTGTTTTCTGTAATTCTAATTCTTCCTTCATGGGGTTCTGCGATTAATATGCTTCTAACACTTAAAGGTGAATGGCAACAAGTTGCGTCAAATCCTATTATTAAATTTATGGTTCTTGGTTCAACTTTTTATATGTTCTCAACTTTAGAAGGTCCTATTCAAGCTATTAAATCGGTTAATGCGATTGCTCACTTTACTGACTGGATTATTGGTCATGTACATGATGGTGCTCTTGGTTGGGTTGTTTTTATGCTTATGGCTGCAATTTACCATATGCTTCCAAGACTTTATGGCCGTGCTATATACTCGAAGAGTTTAATGGCTACACAGTTCTGGATTCAAACACTAGGTATCGTTTTATACTTTACATCTATGTGGATTGCAGGGATTACTCAAGGTATGATGTGGCGTGCTCACGATGAATTTGGTAACTTAGCGTACTCATTCATTGATACAGTTACTGTTTTACATCCTTACTTTATTATTCGTGCTGTTGGTGGTACTCTGTATCTTATTGGTTTTGCTATGTTTATTTATAATGTATATAAAACTATGACAATTGGTCGCAAAGTTGAAGCAAGTGAGCTTCAAAACACTACGCCTATGGGCGCTTAATTAAAAGGATTATAATATGTTTCATTGGTTAGAAAAAAATCCATTCTTTTTTGCCCTGGCTGTATTTGCTACTATTGCTTTTGCTGGATTGGTAGAAATCGTTCCAAACTTTGCACAAGCATCGCGTCCACTTATTGGCACGACACCTTACTCTACTTTAGAGTTAGCGGGTCGTCATGTATATATAAAAAACAGTTGTAATGCATGTCATTCACAACTTATTCGTCCATTTAAATCAGAAACTGACCGTTATGGTGATTACTCTTTAAGTGGTGAGTATGCTTATGATCGTCCTTTTCTTTGGGGTTCAAAAAGAACTGGTCCAGACTTAATGCGTGTTGGTAATTATAGAACTACAGATTGGCATGAAAACCATATGTGGGATCCAGAAAAAGTTGTACCAGGTACAATTATGCCAGCCTACAGATGGATGTTTGTTAATAATACAGATATTGATACTGCATATGCTGAGATGATAACAGTTAAAAAATTCTTTGGTGTTCCTTACAACCAGCCAGTTCCTATGAAAGATGGAACTAGTAAAATTGTTAAGATGGCATGGAACGAAGCTGAAAATAAATCCGATCTTCATGAAGCGCGTAAAATGGCTCTGGCAGAGGCTAGAATCATTGTTAAAGACATGAAAAATCAAGATGTAATTGATGCAGTTGAAGTTGGTAGAATTCCTGAAATCGTTGCTTTAATAGCATACATGAATTCTTTAAAATAGTCTGAGGCAGATAGATGGGGATTGCTGAATTACAATCGTATGGTTTTTTAGCCGTAACTATTTTTTTGACAGTTGCTCTTTATTCTTATATATATCATTTATATAAGAATCGAAAAGATGCTGATGGTCATGACTATGAAGAGTATGCTAATTTAGCATTAGATGACGATTTAACGGATACTCCGGTAAACGCTAAAAATCGTGATAAAGAGAAATAGGAGAGATATATGAATAAGATTTATCTTTGGGGATTTATCGTAACAGCTGCAATGCTTGGTTTCACTTACGTTTCAGTACTTGGATCTAAGGGTGGTTTAAATGGTGATATTGTTAATATGCTTACTGTTGCAGCTGCAGCAGCACTTGTAGTAATTACAGTTTTTGTTGTCATTAAGTATGTTCGTCAAATGCAAGTTGATACAGCAGATGGTGAATTAGCAGAGCATGAGTGGGATGGTATTGGTGAATATCTTAATCCAATTCCAACAGGTTGGGGTGTTTTATTTCTTCTAACTATGGTTTGGGCTGCTTGGTATTGGACAATGGCTTATCCACCTCAGTCGTATTCACAGATTGGTGAATATAATGAAGATGTGGCAGCACATGATGCTGAGTTCACCGAAAAGTATAAAACTATTACTGGTGACAGATTAGTTGAAATGGGTGAATCAGTATTCTTGGCAGAGTGTAAAGTATGCCATGGTTTAACAGCTGATGGTATTGAGGGTACTGCTGCTAACTTAAATGTTAGACTTGAGAAAAGTGTAGTTCAACATGTTATTGAAAATGGTTCAAACCATAATTTAACTGGTCTAGACATTCCAATGCCTGACCGTAATGGTCTTTGGTACGGTGATGCAGCTATTAGTGATGCTGAAATTGATGTAGTATCTTCATATGTTGCTAATGGTATGACAGGTGATGGTGCAGTTGTATATACTAACTTTTGTTCTGCATGTCATGGTGCACAAGGTAAGGGTGGTGTAGCTGCTCCAAATATTGCTACATTTGACATGGACCTTGTTATAAATGTTCTAAACTATGGTAAAAAAGGTCCTATTGGAACAATGCCTGCCTTTGATAGACTGAACAAAAAACAAAAAGAAGCTGCTGGTGCATATGTATCTAGCTTAAGCGAATAAGGAGTTATTATGGTAAATGAAAATAGATCTTTATTTAGCATCCACGGTATGACAGGGTTTTTAATCGCGACAGTTGTACTTGTAGTAGTTGTTTTGACTTTAGCATATGAAGCATATAAAGTTCAAGTTGAAAATGCAACGAATTTTTATGAAATAAAAGATATGAAATCAATTAAGATGATTGGCTCTAAACAGTCAGATCACCTTGTTGATGTGAAGTAAGGAGTTAGTAATGGAAAAATTAATTACAATAGGTTTAGTTATTCTAGCGGCATATACAATTTATATTGCTGTAACTCCTAACCACCTCTTTATAAGTTAAGGGAAGTTTTCTTGAAAATTTCAAGAGGGCTAGCGGCCCTCCTATTTATATTGCTTTTTCAAACAACACTCACAGCTGAATATTTATACAAAGATGATGTAGTAAACAATCCTAAATTTACAAAAGAAATTGAGGAAAGAGGTGCTGATTTATATGAAAAAACGGGTATATCTTTAAAGTTAGTTATGATTCGAGATTTACCTCATGGAGTTAGTATATTAGAGTATCAGGATAAGATACTTCAAGAGTTAACTGGACCAAGTGTTTTACTTATATTTGCAGAACTTAATTCTCAAATAGACATTTCCGTAAATGATACATCTTTATATAAGTATTTTAAAAGAGAGCAGGTTCTTAGCCCTGTTGCATCCAAGGCACAAGCATATGCAATGGCGATAATCTTCGCGAGAAGTTTTGATGATTTTAAAGAATTATCAGCTGATAGTGGAGGTACAATTTTACCTTTACTTGGGGCAAAAGCAAAGGCTGGAGAAGTAACAGGAAAGTATGCAGCATCTATGTTTAATGGCTACATTGACATTGCAGGTCAAATAGCAGAGAGTAAGGGTGTAAAACTTAAATATGGCAATGGACAAACAGGAACCTTTCTTTTATTCATTGTTAAAATTATATTTTATGGCATACTTCTTCTTGCATTAGCTATGTATATACGAAAAAAGTTATACGAAAGAAGGAATAAATAGTGGAAGAAATTAGAAGTGCAAAGAAATGGCCATATATAATAACTATGGCTATTCTAGGCTTTTTTGGGGCTATTGTTTTTTCAATCTCTTTAATTCTTGAAGAAACTCCGGTTCAAAGAAGCAATGATTATATGATGGGCTATCAACATGCAAATCTACAAGCAAATGACTTGATTGAAGCTAGAATTGATTTTAATAAAAAATATAAAATAGCTTACATAACAGAATCACTAGCACAAGAGGGTTCTACTCTAAAATATAAGCTTACAGATCTTGATGGAAAGATGATTAATGATGCAAGCGTGATAGTAGTTATTACTCGTCCTGAGCATCATCGATATAACCAAGAATTAAAAAATCCAAGTGTAGAAAATGGAGTATATTCATTTTCAAATTTTACTTTAGCAGAGCCGGGTCGTTGGAACATTATGGCTAAGTTTAATGTAGGTGAATACCAGAGATTTTTTAATGTTAAAGCTGACACAAGAGTGACAGAGGTTAAAGAGTACTAAGCTTGTGAATAATAAAACAATCGTTCTACCTTCTGCTCGTGCAATACGCCACGAACAACTCTCAATAGAATCTCAAACACTTTTCTTAGCAAATTTTTTGACAATGAGTGATTTTATCTCTAAGCTTTACATAGTAAAAGGTTATAAAATCTTAGATGAAGACAGTAGAGTTTTACTCTTGCTTGAAGCATCTGATTTTAAAGAATTCTCATCACTCAAAATTGAAAGAAACTTTTTTTACTTTTACAAAAAATTCTTCGTATATTTTTAAATTTTTTGAGGAGTTAAGTGCAGAACTCTATGATATATCTAACTTAAACACTTCGGACATTTATGGAGACTATGAAGAGCATATTATAATTTTACAAGAGCTTCATAAACGGTATAAATCTTTGTGCGATGAAAAAAAAGTTCTTGATAAAATATATCTAGCATCTTCATATATATTTAACGATGCGTATTTAAAAAATAATCAGGAAATAGAAATACACATAGATGGACACTTAACAAATTTTGAGTTTGAACTTTTAGAAAAAGCCTGTGAATTTTCCAGTATAAATATTATTTTTACATCTTCAAAATTTAATACAAAAATGCAGTTAAAATTTTTAGAACTTGGCATCTCTTTAGAAAAAGACTTCCAATATACTATCTCTTTAAACAAAAAAAGAAATTCTGAAAAAGACAGCTCGTAAAGTAAATAAAAACATTTCTTGTCAGTCCTTTTCAGAGTCTCTTCTCCAAGTGGCATTTATACAGCAAAAACTTTATGAGTTTGTGAAAAAAGGCTACACACCAGAACAAATAGCAGTTATATTACCTGATGAAAATTTAGCAAAAAAATTAAAAAGCTTCGATGAAAAATCTAACTTTAACTTCGCTATGGGTGAATCTTTTAAAGAGAGTTTGATGTATAAAGAACTGTATGCAACAACGCAGGCACTCGATCAAAAATCAAAAGAAAATTATGCTCGCTTACAAAGAGTAGGTGATGAACTTTTTGTTAGTTTGCTTAGCATCTATCATAAGAGTAGCCAAGAGATAGATATTATAGAATTTTTAACTAATTATGGGGAAAAATTTTCTGACAAAAGAGCCTTAAGTATTTTTAAAGAAGAGTTGTATAGTTTTAAAAATATTTTAAAGTTTATGCATGGGATGAATGTAAAATCATTACTTTCTTTGTTCTTACAAAGACTAGGTTCAAGAAGTTTAGATGATGTTGCTGGTGGTAAAGTTACAGTGATGGGTGTACTTGAAACTCGTTCAGTTGCTTTTGATGCTGTGATTATTGTTGATTTTTCAGATTCAAATGTTCCTAAAAAAAGCGACAAAGATATGTTTTTAAATACACATATAAGAGAAGTAGCAAATTTACCGACAATGCGTGATAGAGAAAACTTGCAAAAGCATTATTACGATTTACTTATCTCCCGTTCAAGCGAAGTTGCTATCTCGTATGTAAGTTCTAGCGAGAGTAATGGCTCTCGTTTTTTAAAACAGTTAAATATAAAAGAAAAAAAAGTTCATGAAGAATCTGAGTATGCAAATATTTTATTTCAAACACAAGAAATAAATTCTTATGAGCCAAAAGAAATCATTCAAGCCTACAGTTTTAAAGATAAAAAAATATCAGCAACACGGTTAAAAACTTTTTTGACATGCAAGCGAAAGTATTATTATAAATATGTAGAACATTTATATGGACATGAAATTCCTCGTGATATGCCAAAAGAATATGAAATCGGAAATGTAGTGCATCTAGCATTAAATAACTTATACACAAAAAAAATAAGTACAGCGACTTTAAATCACTTCATAATGATTTAAACAAAGAGTTAGATGCAGTATGTGGCGAGAGTGAATTAGATGCGTATTTAATAGCGATGCAAAAAAAGCGATTAAAAACCTTATGCGAAATAGATATGCAACGCTTTAATGATGGCTGGCATGTAGAGTCCTGCGAGCAAAGTTTTGAGAGAAAATTTGCAGGTGTGACTCTAGTTGGTCAAATAGACAGAGTTGATAAACAAAACAATGAAATAGAAGTACTTGATTACAAAACAGGAACATACCCACTTTACACAAAAAACAATTTTACAGATGCAACAGACTTTCAACTCGAGTTTTATTATTTGTTGGCATCTGAGCTTGGCAATGTTACCTCATGCGCCTACTACGATTTAAAAGAGGGAAAGATAGTTCAAGAAGCTTTCTTAGAAGAAAAGTTAGCAGTACTGGAGTCAAATATAAAAGACCTTTTAAATATCGAGGAAATTAATTTTGAGTTATGTGAAGATACAAAGCATTGTTTGTTTTGTGATTATAAAATTGTTTGTGGTAGATAATGAGCTTTAAAAACAACCTATGCTACGAGGCAAGTGCGGGAAGTGGTAAGACTTTTATGTTAGTAGTCCGTTACCTTTCCTTGCTTTTTACAGGGGCATCCCCTAGCAAAATTCTAGCACTTACATTTACAAACAAAGCGGCATCTGAGATGCAAGAGAGAGTTGTGAGTACTTTAGAAGAATTAGAATCTCGAGGGGAACTTGATGAGATTGTGAAAGTTACTAGTATCCCTGCATCTGAGATACTTAAACAAAGAAAGAAAATTCTTGATGACTTTTTAAATGCTAACACAAAGATTATGACCATTGACAAGTTCTTTACGCAGATTCTTCGTAAGTTTTCATTATATACTTCACTTATGCCTGATTTTTCTACTTTTGCTTCCCAGCACGAAATCAAACTTTTATCGCGTTTTTTAAAAGAGGTGAGTGTGGCAGGTAAAAGAGATACACTGATTAACTTATCTTTAGAGTCTAACAAACGCTTAGACAGTATATTTGCTCTTCTTGATTCTTTTTATGTGAAAAAACAAGAACTTTCAAAACTAAAATTTGAGAAACAAGATTATAAAGAACACGAAGAAGAAGCTTTAAGAGCCTTGGGTGAACTTAAAAAGATTGTAGATGCTTGTAAGGGAGCATCTGCTACTGTTAAAAAAGCAGTAGATGCAGAGAGTTTTACGGCTTTGAGTAAAAAGACTTGGTTGGGTCGAGAGTCACTTGATTATAGAACTTTTTCCAAATGTTTTACTCCTGAGATGGATTCTATTTTATTACATATTCAAGAAGCGATACAAAAACAAAACAGAGCTAAAGAGGCGAACTTTTTTTATGCCTTAAGCGAACTTCTTGGCATCTATGAAAAGTCTAAAAAAGCACTTTATATGGAGGACTCTGAGCTTAGTTTTTCAGATGTAACTTCGCTTGTACATTTTATACTCCGCGAGATTGATGACAGTGAGTTTTTATACTTTAGACTCGATGCGCAAATAGAACATATGCTTTTAGATGAGTTTCAAGACACTAGCATCGTGCAGTATGAGATTTTAAAACCACTTATAAACGAGATAACCTCAGGGAGTGGAATTTTTGAAAATGGAAGTTTCTTTTTTGTTGGAGATGTGAAGCAGTCTATTTACAGGTTCCGAGGTGGAGTGTCTGCTCTTTTTGGAGTTGTAAAAGAAGAACAACATACGGATGTCGAACAGTTAGTAACAAATTACCGTTCGCAAAAAGAAGTTATAGATTTTGTAAACACTAGTTTTGCTCGAAAAATTCTAAATTATACTGAGCAAAAAACACGAGAAGATGCTCCAGGTGGTTATGTAGAAGTTATTCAAAATGATGAACTTGTAGAAGAGACATTAGAGCAAATAAAAAGGCTTATAGTCGCTGGTGCAAAGATAGATGAAATAGCCGTGCTATGTGCAACCAATGGCGATGGTGAAATTGTAAAGCAAAGACTTGTAGAAGAAAATATAGAAGTAGTTACAGAGACCACAACTAAGCTAATCAATCAAAGAAGTGTTCGAGCTGTTTTAGAGTATTTAAAATACTTGTACTTTATTGAAGATATATATAAGCATAACTTTTTTGCACTTATAAACAAAGAAGTGCAAGCTATAAAAAGGGTGGATTTAAGTAAATCTAAACTTTTTGATGTAGTAAAAAGAATGATAGATATTTATAAACTCTTTAAGGATGATTTTCATCTCATCAGATTTTTAAATGCACTCTCGAGGTACCAAGATATTGAAGCATTGCTATTTGAGTATGAAAGGCTTGACATTGAAGCTGCTGCATCTGATTTGAGTGGTGTGCGAGTTTTAACGGTCCATAAGTCAAAAGGCCTAGAGTATGAACATGTTATTGTAATGGACAGGATTAAAAAGGCTCCTGCGAGTCGAGATGCTATTATTTATGAATATAACAATATCACTTTGGAGAATGTATATCTAAGAACAAAGGGCAGGGACGCTATAGATGCTAGATACGCCAAGGCCTTAGAAAAAGAGAAGGCACTTGTTGTTGAAGATAGTTTAAATGCCTTGTATGTTGCATTCACACGCGCAAGAGATAATCTTTTTATAATATGCAAAACTAAAGATTCTAGCTTTGATATTTTAGATTTGCAACTAGGTTCTAGTGGTACTTTAGTGTGCGCATCTGATACACAAGACTTAGAAAAAAGCGAACTTGAAAAACTACAATACCAAGCTTTTTATTACGGTACACAAAGTGATGTTTTAAAACTTGAAGAAAGCATACCGGAAGATTTAAAGGCTATTAACTTTGGTCTTGCTATGCACTATATGTTAGAGATGCTCTCTTCATTTGAAGTAGATGCTATAGAGAATGCAAAAAAATATGATGATAAATAAATATGGTTATATTTTAGAAGAATCAGAGATAAATGCTATCACATCAAGAGTACACAATCTAGTAAATTCCCAAGAGTTCCAAGCCTTGATACAAGGTAAACTTTATAGAGAACAAGCTATGCGCTATAAAAAAAAATCTGCGTTATATAGATTTACTTGTACAAACTGATGGATGCTACAATATTATTGATTACAAAAGTTCTATGAGTTATGGAAATCATCATTTAAAACAAGTGCGTTATTATAAAAAAGCAGTGCAGGAGATTACGGGTGAACAAGTGAACGGTTATATTTGTTATCTACTGGATAATGAGATTAAGCTTGTGAAGGTTTAAGTAGCTTTCGTATCGTGGCAAAAAGTTCATCATCATCGATGGGTTTTGCAACAAAAGCGTCCATCCCAGCATCTATAAGTCGTAATTCATCACCTTTCATAACATTCGCAGTTACGGCAACAATCGGACAAACATTTACATAGTCTTTTTTAATTTTTTGCATGGCATCTACACCGTTCATATTTGGCATATTTTCATCCATTAAAACTATGTCGTATTTATTGTCCTCATACATTTCTACCGCTTCAAGACCATCATTCGCAACATCAAAAGTAATCCCAACATCGTCTAAAAGCATTGTTAAAAGCATTTGGTTTGTTTTGTTATCCTCGACCACGAGAATATGTGCAGAAATCTGTAATTCTTCTTGTGTATCAGGAATATCTGCGCTAAGTATTTGAGCGGTTTTTTCTACAATATCTATGGGGATAGAAAAACTAAACTCACTTCCTTGACCTTCTTTTGAAACGATATTTATTGTCCCACCCATCATTGTAATAATAGAGTTAGAAATACTCAAGCCTAGCCCTGTTCCGCCAAAGTTTTTCGTTGTGGAAGAATCCGCCTGCTCAAACGGTTTCAAAATCCTCTCTTGCGCTTCCTCAGAAATCCCAATACCTGAGTCTTTAACGCTTATGTGAAGTTGTTTATCTATGAGCTCCATACGCAAGGCTATTGTTCCATTATCTGGAGTAAATTTAAAAGCGTTGGACAAAAAGTTTGTTAATACTTGTGAAATTCTAAACCAATCACCATGAAGAACACACTCCTCAGTTATATTTGAGCTCGATGTTAATTGTATGTTTTTTTTCTTCTCACTAAAACTAAACTTTGATAAACATGTCTCAAACTCTTTAGCACAATGAAATGCTTCTTTATTAATACTAAAGTGACCACTTTGGATTTTTGAAATATCAAGAATATTATTAATAATCTCTAACAAGTTTTTTGAGTTAACAGAAATCGGTTCTATTATCTTTGCATGCTCGGGAATTTTTTTCTCTAAAATGGAAGTAAAACCAATAATAGCATTTAATGGAGTACGAAGCTCATGACTCATATTTGTCAAGAATTGTTCTTTTACCTGCTGGGAGCGTATAGCCTCGTCTTTTGATTTGATGAGGTTGTCTTCAATGTCTTGGCGACTTTGAAGCATGGTATTGATTGTTTTTGCTGTATTTTTGAGTTCAATAAACTTCAAGTTCTCTATATCGAGCCTTTGTTTAGCATCGCTAAAGTGCGTAAAAAATTCTTTAAATGATTTAAATGCAAAGTATATCGGTCGAAGCGTTAGCGTAAAAAGTAATAAGACACTTAGCAGAAACAAAGAGAAGGTGCTGTATCGGGTGAAGTTTAGTTTTTGTATTTTTTCTTCTAAAAGAGGGAGAGAAGTACTTGTATAAGTATTTAATGCATCTTCAATTTGGTGTGCAGCATCTCTCATTTGAATACGCAAACCAAGTTTTTCATTTAAACCAATGCGAAGCATTTCTGTTTTTAAAGCGATAAAGGCTTTGTTCTCATTTTCAAGTAACATGCTGGTATTAATACTTAAATGCTTGTTGTCTTTCATATTTTGAAGAGCATGTGTTCTTAAGTCAATATATTTTATTTTTTTATGAATAAAGAAGTCTTTTTCATGCATTTTTAAAGATAAATATTGTAGTAACATTTTTATATGCTTATCTTCAGTTAAATCCTGCTCAAGCCTATGAGAATGAAGAGAGAAGTCTTTTTTAAGTCCCTCCTCAGGGACAAGACCTAAGACTTTCATGTGATGAGCAATTTTTTTAAAGTTAGAAATATATCCTGTATACTCGAGGGCTAGATCGAAGTCAAGAAAATCTTTTTTTGAATCTTTGGCTATTTGAAGCAGTAAGTCATAGTATTTTAAATGCTGACGCACAAAGAAATCTTTTTCAGCACGCCGCATCTGTAAGAGTGCTATCTTAGCTTCTTTTATTTTAAGTATATGCGCTTGCGCACTTTTGAGTTCTTTGTTGGTGTTAGCATCATAGAAGAGTAGTAGAGCTAGTCCAGCTAATAAGAGAAGCATGCTAGTAATAAAACGATTGCGTAAACTATTCATAGGATAATTCTACTATAATTTTTTACTTTGTTTACTTTATAAGGGAAATTTTATATAAAAGCACTAGTCAAAAACTTAAATAAACCTAAATTTAAGTAACTTATAAGTTTAAATAGTTATACTTCGTGCACTCAAATGACTCTTCTTTTAGGCTCATTTATAAAATTCAAATAAAAAGGTTCAAGAATGAAATTTACAAAAATTGCAACTTCTGAACAGATAGACCAGAAATGGATTCTTATCGATGCTGAAGGTCAGACTTTTGGTCGTATGATGACTGAAGTAGCTACGCTTCTTCGTGGTAAGAGAAAAGCTTGCTGGACTCCAAATATTGACTGTGGTGACTATGTAGTTATCATCAACGCTTCTAAGGCTAAATTTAACGGTATTGGAAAGATTGCAAATAAAGAATATTTTTCTCACTCAGGTTACTTCGGTTCAACTAAGAGTATTAAAATGACTGAGCTTTTAGAAAAAAATCCTGAGAAGTTATTTAAACTATCTGCTCGCGGTATGCTTCCTAAAACTAAGCTTGGTGCTAAAATGATTAAAAAATTAAAAATTTATGCAGGTGCTGAACATCCTCACACTGCACAACTAGCTAAGTAAGGATTACCAGATGGCAAAAACAATATATGCAACAGGTAAACGTAAAGCGTCAATCGCAAAAGTATGGTTAACTCCAGGTTCTGGAAAAATAACTATTAATGGTCTTTCTTTAGATGCATGGTTAGGTGGACTTGAAGCTAAGAAACTTCGTGTTAAACAACCATTAGCTCTTTCTAAACAAGAAACTTCAGTTGATATCGTAGCTACTACTTTAGGTGGTGGTTTCGGTGGTCAAGCAGATGCACTTCGTCATGGTATCTCTAAAGCTCTTGTTGAGATGGATCCTGCGATTAAAGCAATCCTTAAACCTGAAGGTATGATGACTCGTGATTCTCGTGTTGTTGAGCGTAAAAAACCAGGTAAGCGTAAAGCTCGTCGTTCTCGTCAGTTCTCTAAACGATAATCGTTTTATAGAACTTCTTATCAAGACTTTTGTCTTGGTAAACTTTTTTTACACTTCTCTTCTTCAAAACAACTACAAATAACAAACTTTTCTATATAATGTCTTTATTAAATTCAAGATAAAGAGAAAGCCATGCTAAAAAATAAAAAAATTATTATATTTCTACTCATCATTATTGCTATAGTGGCAATGATACCAATCATTGGAAACACTTTAGTCAAAGAAACTCTAGATAAAAAATTACAAAACTTAGAATCTAAGGGAATCAAAGTTACTAAAAGTGATGAAGATGTAAGTTACTTAGAAACTTCGAGACATTATGAGTTTTTACTCCAAGATAGTGAGAAGTTTTTACATTATTTGCAAAAGTACTCAGATAAACAATTACCTCCTTATACAAACGCTTTGATTAATGGAACGCTCCTTGGAGTTGATCTGAAATATTCTAATATTCCATTCTCTAAGGCTGTTTCTTTAGATATTTACCCATTGGCTTTAGCAGATGAACTCATGCAAGATATACGCGTAAATGATAGTGAGTTTTCTAAGTATATAGAACAGTTTCTTTTTCAAAAAGGGCTTTTGTATCATATAGATTATGAAATTGTGAGTAAAGTGTTTAGTGGCTATCTTAAAGATGTAAATGAAAATTATACACTTAAAAATCATTCACAAGCAGTCCTAACTATAAAAGGGACAACTTTTAATGGGAATGGAGATTTAATTGCACCATCTTCTTTACATGTGAATTCACAAAAAGTACATATTGAATTTTTTAACCTCGAGGAAGAAATGTCGATAGATTTAGACACATTTAGTTTTTCTTCGAGTTTTGAGAATCAGACTACATATGTTTCGTCCTCATTACTCGAAAGCTTGAAGATAAATTTAAAAATAAAAAATAAAAAAACACAAAATATAAATATTTCTAAAATATATATGAATATCTCTTCAAATACACAAAATGAAAAAGCAGAAATAAATACAAAACTTTCTTTTGAGAATTTTGACACACAACTTAAAAACCTAGATATAAATGCAACAGATTTTAATTATGATGTAGCAGTATCGGAGATGGATAAAATAGAGTTTGAAAAATTAAGAATTTTAGTATCTAAAGCAAAGTCTTCAAATTCTGTTGATATTAACAAGGAGATTACAGATGCAGTCATTGATTTGTTAGCAAAAGGATTGCGCTTAAATGTTATCGACTTCTCTGCTAAAAAAATAATCATTAATAATGAAAATGTAAATGGCTTTGTAATTAGCTCAGAACTTGAAGTTAAAGAAGATAAACACTTAGCTGGAAAAATGATGTTTACTCCTCTGCTAATTTTAGGAAATATAGATTTTGATTTTAAATCTAAAATCTCAAAAAAGATTCTAGAAGTGCTTATGGCAAATTCACCACTTTCTTTTTCTATAGATAAATACATAAAAACGACGAAAGATGAACTCGAACTTGATGTCTCATACAAACAAGGAAGCTTGAAAATAAATGGTAAAACATTATTAGGACGCTAATGAAATTTTTTTTCTTTTGTTTATTTTCTTTAAACCTTTTTGCAAGTACGCTGCATCTAGCTACTTCGGCAAATCCATCACGATTAAACCCGCTTTTAGCAACGGACTCAAGTTCATCTGAGATTGCAGGCTTTATTTTTAATGGGCTAGTTAAGTACGATAAAGATAGCTCTACAATCATAGGTGATTTAGCGAGTAAGTTTTATTATGAGAGTGATACGAGTTTAGTCTTTGAGTTAAAGAAAAATGTAAAATGGCATGATGGTGCAAGTTTTAGTGCGAAAGATGTTCTTTTTACCTACCAAACATTAATTTCTCCAAATATATCATCTCCTTACAGTGCAAATTTTAGATTTGTAAAAGAAGTTCAAATCATAGATGCTTACAAGGTTCGAGTTATATACACTAAGCCATATTTTAAAGCTTTAGAAACATGGATGATGGGAATTATTCCTGAGCATATTTTAAAGTCAGAAGAAAATATGATGAGCAGTAAGTTTAACACTGAGCCGATTGGAACAGGTCCGTATAAACTCCATACTTTAGAGCATTCTCAAAATATTATTTTAGAAGCGAATGCTGATTATTTTATGGGTAAAGCAAAGATAGATAAAATTTCTTTTCATGTTATCGCTGATCCTGTAACACGTTTTTTGATGTTAAAGTCACAGTCTTTAGATATTGGGGCGATAGAACCGATTCAATATGAGAGACAATTAAATGATGATTTTTTTAAGAATTTTAATGTCTATGAAGAGATAAGTCATTCCTATACATATTTAGGATTTAACTTAAGAAGAGAAAAATTTAATAACCCAAAAGTAAGAGAAGCCTTATCTTTGGCAATAGATAGAGAAGAGTTGATGGAAATATTGTTTTTTAAACATGCTAAGGTTTGTACGGGTCCCTTTCTTCCTGCAACAGCCGCATATAATCCTGAAGTAAAAGCACCTATTCAAGATATAAAAAGAGCTAAAAAACTTTTACTAGATGCTGGCTATGATGAAAATAATCCTTTTACATTTGAAATAGTAACCTCAAATTCAAGTAGCATCCGACCTTATGCAGCACAGATTTTACAGCATCAGTTGAAAAAAGTGGGAGTAATAGTAACTTTAAGAATAATGGAATGGCAGGCTTTTTTAAACATGGTTGTATTTCCCCATGAGTTTGATGCAGTACTTTTAGGATGGGGACTTTCATCAACGCCAGATCCATATCTTTTTTGGCATACTGATTCTGATAAAAAAGGTGGCTTCAACCTCGTTGGCTACAATAACCCTGTTATGGATAAAATGATAGATGAATCACAGAGCATAATAGACAGAGAAAAACTAGCAGACTTATGGAAAAAGATGTTTAAAATTATTACTGATGATAACCCTTATCTCTTTTTATACATTCCTAACTCTATTACAACTGTAGATAAAAATATCAAGAACATTGAGCCAAGCTTGAGTGGCATATGGCATAATCATATTATGTGGGAAAAGGATGAAATAAAATGATAATACTTTTTGATTTAGATGGAACACTTATAGACTCGACTGAAGCTATCGTGAGCACCTTCCACTACTCTTTTGATGTTTATGGTACTAAACATCCTTCCGATGAAGATATCATGGCTCTAATAGGCTATCCTTTAGACATTATGTATGCAAGGCTTGGAGTTGAGCAAGAAAAAGTTTGGGATTATGTAAATACTTATAAGCAAGAGTACCGAAAAATTTCAACGCAAAAGACAAAATTGTTGGAATATGCAAAAGAAGCAGTGAAGCTTGCAAGTGAAATTGCAACCTTAGGTATTGTTACGACAAAAACAGGGTCTTATTCTGAGATACTTATGGAACACTTTGATCTAATGAAGTACTTTGAAGTTTTAATAGGAAGAGAACATGTACAAAACCCAAAGCCAGATGCTGAGCCTATTTTAAAAGCACTTGAAGCTTTAGACTGCAAAGATAAAGAAATATGGATGATAGGAGATACAGAGATGGACCTTAAAGCCGCAAGTAATGCAAAAGTTAAGTCTATTGGGGTCTTGAGTGGTTATGGTACAGAGGCTAGTTTAAATAAGTATACTGATATAGTTGTAAGTAATGCACTTGATGCAGTGCATTACTTACGAGATAAGTCCTAATAGTATAACTATTTTTTAATGCTAAATTGGGGCATATTTAAAAAATCAAATTGTGAACATAAGTCCTTAACATCATCGTCTATGGATTCACCAATAAATATCATGATAGATTGTTCCTTGTAGTCTTCAAGTTCTTCATAAGAAGTGTCGCCAAATGAATAGTTTATTGCTAGATGATTGGGAACATCTAGGGCTTTTACTATGCCTTTAACTCTATAGATACTTTTAGGAAGATTATTTAAAATTGCTTCTATAT
The DNA here is from genome assembly GCA_030949825.1 of Sulfurimonas sp. Lineage (GTDB taxonomy): Bacteria > Campylobacterota > Campylobacteria > Campylobacterales > Sulfurimonadaceae > Sulfurimonas. Next base: position 129,624 of record JAUZSC010000008.1, on the reverse strand, counting down.
CACTAAACTGAATTCCTTCTTTAAGATAGGCAACTTTTTGTGTTATAGAATCATCAGCTGTGTGGCTTTCATGCTTATAGTCTTTTGCCAAGCCAATAATTTCATCAATTTTATAGACACCCTGAAATACTTCTTTTTTAACAAGCCCTTGCTCAGAATTATTTAGTGCATATCTATCAAATATACTTTTTCCAGTGAGGTTATTTTTAATATTGTATTCTTCTTTTATTGCTATAACATCTTGTTTAACAATTTCGAGTTCTTCATGACTCACTAAGTCAGTCTTATTTAATACGATAATATTTGAGCCACCTATTTGGTATTTTGCAGTTGAATTATCTTTGTAAGAGTTTATATTTTTAGAATCTACTACACAGATAATTCCCTCTATAGATACACCTAGATTTTGAAGCGATAAAAAGATTGGAAAAGGCTCAGATGCTCCGGAAGTCTCAACGAAGATAATTTCAGGATTGTATTTATTTATAATCTCAATAACACCACTTTCAAATTCTTCAGCCAACTGACAACAGATGCAACCTTCAGAAATTTCAAGCACTTCACTATAAACATTACTTAATATATTTCCATCAATTCCAATATCACCAAATTCATTGACAACAATAGCAACTTTTTTATCGCTAAAATATTTTTTGACTGTATTGGTAAGCATAGTTGTTTTACCAACACCTAGAAATCCTGTAATAATAAATGATTGAATCATATGTGAGCCTTAAGAATTAGATTGTGATTAATGTAGATGTCTATAGATAAATGGAGTGTTTTTGAAGTGACAGTAACACTGTGCCAAAGGCACAGTTGTGAAATTATACGTTACCGTTGTTATTTTTAGAAGGTTCTAGAATTTGCCCTAGTCCTACTTCTTTTGCCCATTTAACTGTTAAGTCATATGCTGCAGAAGCTGTAGAAAGATTTTTTTCTATAAGTTCTTTTTTCTTTTTAAACTTTTTCTCAATAACTGAGTCAAGTGTAGCAGTACCACCAGAAGCCGTGTATTTTTTAAGGAATCTATCTTTAATTCCCTCTTCAATAGCAGGCTTACTAATTGTTCCAAGTGCTCCAAAAAGTGCACCTAGCATTGCCATATTTGTAGCAAGTTCAGTACCTGCTTCATCTATTGCAAACTGTGTGAAGTCATGCGTGAAAACTTTTACATTCATATCAGCAAGTGTTTTCTTATCTACATCAGTTAAAAGGTCAGTATCACTGTTAATAATAACAAGACCGTTTTCTTTAATACCAGCATAAAAAGGCATAGTGTATGATTTACCCATAGTAATAACTTGTGGGTGGAAAATCATAACGATATCTGGGTAAATTACTTCCCCTCTATCGTAAATAGGCACAGTACCAATTCTTACATAAGACTCAGATGGAGCCATACGCTTTTCAGCACCAAAAAATGGATTAGACACTGCAAAGTAACCATCAGTGTCAGCTGCTGTAGCCGCAATGTGAGCAGCAGTAACTGCCCCTTGACCACCGAGTCCCGGTAGTCTTACTTTAATCGAATCTTTAGCCATTATAAAAGTCCTTCTTTTTTACATTCTATTAGGTATTCAGCCGCTTCAGGTGAAACATATTTGAATGATGCAAATCTGTCTTTATCTTGGTCTTTCATTTCCCCAAGCCCTTCGTTAGCGCTTAGTCCAATTTCAAGAATACAAGGTGTATAAATGTTTAGGTATGTTGGTCCAATTTTTCTAGCAATTAAAATTGCTTCTCTAACCGCTTTAGCAACTGCTTTAGGTGCAGAAGCTGTCATGTTGATAGAGTAATGACAACCAGCAGTTTGAGCAAGTTCCCACATTTTAACTTTTTCAAATTTCTTACCTTTAGGAGCCATTTTGAAAACTTGACCTTTAGGAGTCATACCTGACTCTTGTCCACCAGTATTTGCATATACTTCATTATCAAAACAAATTGTAGTGATATTTTCTTGTCTAAAGAAAGACTGAAGTGTATAATCAAGACCGATATCAACAGTAGCACCATCACCAGCTAGAACAACAACATCTTTAATGATGTCTGGAAATCTCCAGTCTAGAACTCTTTTGATACCAGATGCAACAGCATTTTGGTTACCAAAAAGTGAATGCACAGTATGAAGTGCAATGTGTGGGAACATTAAAGAAGTACAACCAGTTGAATTAACAATGATAGTATCTTCAGGTTTAGGAAGTGCAGCAAGTACATATCTTAATGCAGCAGACTCTGGACAACCAGCACATAAAGAGTGCTCTTCTAGTAACTCTTTAGTTTCTGGAAGTTCTTTAATACCACGAGGTTTCTTTTGATTCTGAGCCCATGTAGCATTTTCCTCGAGATCGATGATCTCTTGAGGCATAATGTCTTTAAATTCGGGGTTGATTTTATAAATATCAATTGCCATATTATGCTCCTTTTCCTGGGTTGATTTGTTCCATTACTTCTTTGATAATTGCTTCAGCTGGTAAACTCATACCACCGGCAACTCTTGGTCCACCAACAATTTGTGCATCATGTTTGTTATAAAGAGCAGTTTTAACTTCTTTTTCTAACCAACCAACAACATTAAACTCAGGTACAAATACATGTTTGATACCATCAAGTTCAGTTAGAAGTTCTTTTGTAGGGAATGGTCTGATTGTTCTTAGTTTAAGAACTTTCGTTTTAATTCCAAGTTTCATTAATTCTCTGTGCGCTTCTTTTGCTTGGTGTGATGCAGTACCACAAGTAACAAATGCTATCTCAGCATCAGCTTCACCAGTAACATGTATAAGACCTTTTAAGAAGTGCTCTGCATAAGGGCGTGAACGCTCAACAGCAGATCTTACTTCCCACTGCCAAGAAGCATGTGTAGCATAAGAAATATAGTTAGATTTCATTACAAATGGATCTCTTAAAAAACGCCCAGGAGGAGTTTCAGAATCAATCGGAGGTAATGGAGATTTGTATGGCTCATAAGGGAAAAGTGCCATATCATCTGCTGGTAACATTACTGATTCTCTTGTATGTGATACAAAGAAACCATCAACAACAGTTACAATAGGCACATGAACATCAGGTTTTTCAGCAACGATAAATGCTGCAATTGACATGTCAAAAAGTTCTTGAACATTTTCAGCATACCAAATTTGACATCCAGTTTCTAGCATAAATGTAACTTCTAGATTATCCGGTTGAATAGTTAGTGGTGAATTAATACCACGAGCCATAAGGATAAGTTGACAAGGGATTCTAGTACCAGACCATTGTGGAAAGTTTTCCATTGCTCTTAGTGTACCAGGACCTGAAGTAGTAGTAATCGTTCTTGCACCAGCCATTGCACAACCAGCAACTTCAGCCATTACACCAAATTCATTCTCGCCTCTAAAATATACACCTACATAACCTTCTGCCCATAGTTCACCAATAAGGTGAGCGGCTTCAGACTGTGGTGTAATAGGGTAAGAAACAGATGCATCAACTGTACATCTTTTTACCGCTTCTTTTAAAACTTCAGAACCAGTCATAAAGTGCTTAGTTCTAGGAGCTTCGAAAAGCATATAGTCTGCTGTAACAAGAGTTTGTCCAGACCAGTTTTTCGTCGCTGTCATATCTTTAATTGTACTCATATTTTCTCCTACCTATTTACCAAGCTCAGCTTTTACTTCTTTAGCTATTTTGATGAATTTCTCAAGCTCCGAAGAATGCTGATCTCGTAATGTAGCCATTGCATCTTCATGCCCTGACAAACCACAAATCGCGATTGTGTAACAATCTGTTTCACATCTAACCATTTTTAATGCAACATTTGCATAATGACAGTGAATACCGATAAATATCGCTGCTTTAATGTTGTTGTGCCAAATTGTTAAGTTTGGATGATTTGGATTAATTTCTACTTCCGCATCAATCTTTGGATATTTTGGTCTGTAATCGTACATTGGAATCATTTTAGCATTTAGAACTTCAGATATCTCTTTAATAAGAGTAGCTTTTTTCTTTGCTTCTTCATTGTATCCATAAAGTACTTGTGGACCAGGGAAAATTGTTGCATTCTCACTTGTCAACATTACTCTAGCAGCTTCTCTCATTGCTGTTTCTTCGTCAACTACACTTTCTAATAAAAGTGCTTTTCCTTCTGGTGGTGTAATTACACCGTCATATATTGCCGCAGGATACGGTGAATAATACGCAGGGCCTTGATTTGCCATAAGTTCTCCTATAATTTTCTATACTATTAAGTTTAAATTAAATTAAAATAAATTAAATACTTAGTCTTCTTTACCGCTTACCATTTCCATCGTAATACAATTACGATCAAGCATGTCAGTACATACGTACACACAAAGTGCACACCCTTTACATCTATCTTCGTCTACCCAAGATGTATTTCCATCTTTATTGAACATAAGCGTATTTGCTTCTGGACAATATAGTGTACATGTGTTACATTTATATTCTGCACACATGTCAGAATTAACTTTCGCTACATAATACATTGTTACTCCCTAATGAATAAGTTAAACATAATATATTAGATCAGATCTAATAATTAGCGATGTAGCATCGAAAAAATTATAATATAAAAAATCTTTAAAACAGGTCTTACCCTGTTTCTAGACATTCTTTATCAGCTACATTTTATGTTTTGAACGAGAATTCTACTTAAAAAACCTTTTACTTTTCTTTAAGCAAGGGATTAGGTTCTACAAAACTTAAGCTATGAGTATGTTTTGCAAGGCTTTAGTTTATATTTAATATTAATTATCTATAATTAGTCAAATATTTTAGAAGCATATATTTCTATAGATGATAATCTTAGTGAATATAAGGAGTTATAGTGGAGCAAATAGTATTACTTATCCCAGGAATTCCAATTTTAATTGCGATTCTTCTCGGTTTTGTAGATAAAAAAGAAATTATGCCAAGAATCAGCCTTATACTCTCTAGTATGGTGGCTATACTTGCATTATGTGGGTCGTACTATGTCATTAGTACTGGTACCTCTATAGAAGGCTTTGGTGGTTTGTTGATTTACAATGAACTTTCAGCTATTCTTGTACCCTATGTAGCAATCTTAGGATTAGTTATTCGTAAATTTGCTACAAAATATATGTGGGATGAAGCAGGGTATAAAAGGTTTTTTGTTCTTTTAAACTTTATCTTTTCGTCCATTTATTTACTTGTGATGAGTAATAACCTTATTGTCCTTGCGCTTGCTTGGCAACTTATGAGTGTCTACTTATATCTTCTTGTTTCATTTAATGTAGGTTCACAAACCGCCGTTAAAAATGCAAGATGGACGATGTACATTCATAAAAGTGCGGATTTTGTATTTTTACTCGCTGTAATTTTAACTTATAAAACATTCGGTAGCTTTGATTTAGATGTTCTAAAAGAACAGTGGTTAATGATGTCTCAAAACCCTATCGATGATCCGATGATTTTTGTTGTTGGATTCCTTTACTTACTCGCAGCAATGATGAAGTCGGCAATTGTACCTTTTCATATTTGGCTACCGTATACATCAGAAGCGCCAACTCCAGTATCTGCTTTAATGCACGCAGGAGTTGTAAATGTTGGTGGAATTTTACTTAATAAACTTGCTTTCTTGCTTATTTTATCACCGGCAGTACTCAACATTGCATTCGTAATCGGCCTTATTACTGCTATTTTTGCATCTGTACTTATGCTCGTTGTTTCGGATATTAAGCGCGCACTTGGATATTCTACAGTTGGTCAAATGGGTTATATGATTATGGAAGTAGGTCTCGGTGCATTTTCTCTCGCTGTCTATCACCTTATTGTTCACGGGATTTTTAAAGCTTCTCTTTTCTTAGAGTCAGGAAGTATTATTAATCAGGCAAGAAAAGAACCAAATATTCCTGAGCGTCTTACATATAAGACATTTTCAGATAAAACTACAGAATATAAAAGTACTAAAACATTTAAGCTTATAGCAATTTTCACTATTGTTCCGGTTCTTGTATTTATTGGAGCAAAAATGTTACTTGCTCCGGAGTTCTTTGAATTTAATGCTGCGATTGTTATTTTGGCATTTGCATGGCTTACAGGAACGCAGTTGTTTTTATCATTTTTCAAGGTCTCTAAATATGACTCTTTTAAAGTAATTCTAGGTCTTATAAGTACATTTGTTCTTGTGTTATTCACTTATGAATATGTAGGTTTAGCATTAGAACATTTCCTTTATGGAGATGATGCTTTACTCTTTTACGCGGCAGCAACATTACATATTAGCTTGCTTGCAGCACTTGTTGCCCTAGCCCTTGTTATGATAGGCGGAGGCTTATTTATCTACAAGAAGCATTTTGTTAATGCTTCAGTTAGTGAAAAACCAAACAAATCTAAGTGGAAATTTTACAGATTCTTAGCCAGAGAAGGATATTATTTTGATATTTTCAAATATTCTAAAAAAGGTAAAATATGATTATTAATATTTTATTTTTGTTATTAGTTTCGGGTGTGCCTTATTATATTATTTTAGAAAAAAGTGATAGATTTAACAGTAGAGGTATATTTTTACTAAGTGCCTTTTTCCTTATATGTGCAATAGTTTTGTCTTACTTTGTCCCAAATGAGCATACGCAAACATTTGTAATTATCTCTTTCCTTAGTTCTCTCTATACTATATATAGAGCAACTAAGACAACAAACTTTTATAAGTTGGCTTATTATTTTATTTTTATAAACGCACCATTTTTTCTTCTTTTTGAAGAAGAGGGTGCATTTTATAGTTTATCATTATTAGTTTCATTGTCTGGAATTTATGCCATTGCGCGTTTTTATGAAAAACATTATGGAAGTGCAAATTATCTTTATGTTAGAGGTATTACTTTAGCAACACCTATGGTAGGACTTAGTATTACCGTGTATTTGATTACCTTAGGTTTGTATCCCCCCCTTACCTAATTCACTTTTCTTTTTAACATATATATTTAATAGTGAAGTCAATACACTTTGGTATATAGTAGTTACAACACTTTACTTCGGTAATTTTTTAATATCAATGAAAGTTTTAGAAAAATCGATTTTTGGAAAAAAAGAATCCTGACATCCATTATGTTGATTTAGATTATAAAGATAAAGTAACGCATGTGTCCATTATGGCAGGGCTTGTCATATTGAGCTTTTTTGGGATTAAGGAGATACTTTCATGGGTATTATAGACAAATTAGATGCTGTTAAAAACACGGTCCCACACTATTGGCCTATAGGATCATTTATTCATCATAACCCTTTAAAAGGTTTTGAAGATACAAAGTTTAAAGATGCTTTACAAAAAGCGAAAAAAATCTATGGTGGTAGGGTATACATGGAGCCTTCTTATTATCTTGGCTTTTATAAAGAAGGGAAAATTTCACATTCTATTTTAGAAGAGAACCTTAAAGAGATACTTGAAATCGATGGATTAGCTGAGCATTATGACTTAGCTATGCGATGTTTACTTGAGGTAAACCCTGAGTGGAATAAATACAGAAGTGCTGCATCTGCAAAAGATCATTCTATTGACGAGGAGCTACAAGCTTATTTAGATGATGAGTTTTCTTATCATAATAAGAAAAAATGGTTGACTAAACTAACAAAGCATATGACACTCTATGAGATTAATGATATCCTTTTTTACCGTGATGATAAAGAAGTAATAGAAAAAAATATTATTGAATACATTTCACGCTTTTTAGATGAGGGACAAACAACATTCCCAATGGAAAACAGAGAACTTGGAATGTTTGAAACATTTAAGCTTTATGAAGATTTTGATTATCCATATAATGCAGAAGCATTTGTGGAAGAGTCTTTAGAAAAGCTACAGGTAAAGAACAAAGAAAGATACCTTTTGACGCATGTGCTTAAGTTACATGGATGGGCTGGATTTATTAAGTACCGCTCAGAGGATCCGAATTATTTTTCACAACAGCAATACCCATCGTCACTTATAGATTATATGGCTATTAGACTCTACTATGAAGTAGCTTATTTAAAGCATAGGGAAATAAATACTTTTAAACTCTTAGATGCATATATTGAAAAAAATGGTGCATACACTATACTAAAATTGGTTAAATCTAAAAATAATTTACCGGGTAAATTTATAGATGCGATGGAGGAATCCCGAGATTACGATGCTATTTTAGAAAGCTACACGCAGTATGAGCTTGAACTCGATGCAAAACAAGTGCAGCTTTCAAAAGAACAACTTAACAATATAAATATTCCCCTTGTAGAACTTGCGAAAATCATGGAAGTGCTACGAGAAGAAGAGGGATATATTTGGATGAAGTCTCTTGAAGATACTTACATCCAAAGTTTTATTGATGATATAGATTTAGCAGATAAAAAGAAAAAACAAAGAGCAAGGGCTTCAGCTACATTTTGTTTAGATGTTAGATCTGAAGTTATTAGGCGTTCAGTTGAAAGAAGTGGTCCCTACGAAACTTTTGGTGCTGGAGGTTTCTTAGGATTTCCTATAGCATTTGTAGAGTTCGATAAAGCACATGAAGTGATTTTATGTCCTGCAGTTGTGAAGCCTGGAAATATTGTCTTTGAGTTGCCAATAGAATCACATAAAGAATACAGTGTGAAAAAAACCAGACTTAAAACGACAAAAAAAGTTTTGAGTGATCTTAAAAACAACCCTTATACTCCTTATGTTATGGTTGAAGCCATAGGTTGGATTTTTGGTATCAAACTTTTTGGAAAAACATTTGCACCAGAAAAAACAAATAAATTTTTTAAAAGTTTTAAAGCTGAAAAACCTAAGACAAGATATACTTTAGATAAGTTTTCAGATGAAGAGATAGAACTGTATATAAATCAACTTCATATACAGATTATAAGTTCAATGCTAGTGAGTAACACATCTATAAAGTATACAGAAATAGAGCTTCAGGCTATTCGAGATCATCTTGTATCAGGTACTGAATTGTCATTGGAAATAGTACCAGAATTATTAGAAAAATTGAAAAATGATTATCAAGTTTCTCCACAAGATTATGAGTACCAAAAGAAGAAACTTGCTAAGGTTGGTTTTACACTTGAAGAGAAAGTAGAGTATTTATACAAGCTACTGACAATGGTAGGTCAAGTAGAAAATTTTGCAGAGTTTGTAATAATGTCTGGGCATGAAAGTACTTCAGATAATAATCCATTTGAATCTGCACTTGATTGTGGAGCCTGTGGTGGTTCGAGTAGTCTTCCTAATAACAGAGCTATTTGTATGATTGCAAATTCTAAAGATGTTCGAGAAGCGCTTGTGGAAAAAGGTATTATTATCCCTGATGATGTTAAGTTTATTCCAGCATTGCACATTACTTCAACGGATGAAATGAAGTTTTATGATACTGATATTTTAAATAAAGAAGAGATGAAACGATTTCTTAAGATTATGATCGACTTTAATCAAGCATCTCGAATGTCCCGTCGTGAAAGAGCAGATGCTTTACCCTATACGAACTCGTCAAAAGACATTTTTCTTAAATCTATGGATTGGTCAGAGCCAAGACCAGAATGGGGTCTAGCAGGAAATATGGGTGTATTTGCAGGTCCAAGAGATTCTGTAAAGCATATGAAATTTAACAACAGACTTTTTATGCACTCGTATGACGAAAGCTTAGATAATGGTGAGGCTGATATACTTACGCGTATTTTTGATGGACCGCTTGTTGTTGGTGAATGGATTAACTTAGAACATTATTTTTCTACAGTTGACAATACTATTTATGGGGCTGGTTCAAAAGTTTATCATAACATCGTTTCAAAAATTGGTGTGTTTAATGGTAATTACAGTGACCTCAAAATTGGTCTTCCAATGCAGTCTGTTTTTTCAGAAGGTAAAGCCTACCATGAACCAGTGAGGCTTCTTACATATATGGAAGCATCTTTAGAAACAGTTGGTAAAGCAGTTGAGAGATCAATAGCAAAAGAGTTTATCCTAAATGAATGGATTCGTCCTATTATTATCGATAAAAAAGCAAAAAAAGTTTACTCCTTTGAGTCAGGAGACTTTAAAGTAATCAAAGAACTCAAGTAATTAAAATTAAAAGGAAATAAAATGTTTACAATAGAAGTAAAAGAGCCATGTGCTTGTTTTAACAAAAGTGGTTTTGAAGCTAAAACAGAATACGAATCAAGAGAAGATATGATAAATCGAGCGCGTGTTATGGAGTGCCGCATGAATCAAGAATTTTGTATGACACATTTTTTTGAAGCTGTAGATTATAATGATCACATCATTATTCATAGAACACTGAGACCAGAAGATGATGAAGATGATGATTATATCGAAGATGCAGGTGTTCTTGTGCGTAGTAGCGTAGTAACTATTGGTTTTGATGGTAGTGAAGAGCCTTCTGGTAAAAGTGGTGGAAATTAATGTATACAGTTGAAGTAGGATTTGAATGTTCATGTTTTAAAAAAAGTGACTATGAGAGTAAAAAATCATTTGATAATCAGTCAGATGCATATAACTATGCAAATGTACTTGCTGACTTTATGAATGATGATTTTTGTGCAACACATACATTTTCTGCTATAAGATCAGGCGATAAAGAGTTTATTATTCAAGTGTTTGATAACCCCGAAGCTGCAGGATCATGTAGCACAGGTATCAGTGCATCTGCACCTTGTGATGAAGATACTTGTGGCTGTTCTTAAGCACTTTTTATATTTCTATAAAAGTTAAACAAAAGGTAGCATTTACATAGTTATCTTTTGTTTTATATTCTCTGTAGCCTTGTGAAGATACAGATGCAACAATGTATTCTTTATCATCATAAGTAAGATAATCATAAATAGAGTGAGCGTCTTTTAGAGCAACAAATTTTTCATCAATATCTAATATATCTAAAATTTTAAGAGAAGAATGATTTGTTGAAATAATTCTTTTGTCCTTGTCAATAAAGACCATAAAACCTTTTTTAGATGATGGAAAACTATCATTAAGCATCTCTCTAAATTCAACTTCAGAATCAAATACAACTCCAATCCCTCCAACTACAGCCGATGACTTTTTAATTGTAGCACTATATATATAAGTCGCTTTATCGCGATAAAGAGAAGAATTTTCAAAGTCACTTACATAATAGTTCTGCGTATTAGTATTAAAAAGAGTCTTTTCCAGATATTCTTGAGATAAAGTATTTCCAATTATCGAGCTATCAGTTGAGCTAGCAATAACTTTTTTATTTTTATCATATATAAATATATTTGTATAAACAGTATATAAATCATTGATATATTTTAAAGTTGCATTGAGTTTTGTACTATCGGGTGTATCTGAGAAAAGTTCATCTTCAAAAAGAGGTGTTAATGCCCACCATCTACTATCGTTTGCTCTCTCGTAAAGGCTTCTATCCATAATATCTATTGCTAGATGAGAAGCCATTTTTGCATCATGGATGAGCCCCTCTTCAACAACTACTTCTAAATTACGGATAGAGTCTTTGATAGAAGATAATAGCTCTGTACTTATGCTACGCATGTTATCTAAAATAGGTGTTAGAAGGTAAACCTTTTGTTTACAAGCTATAAGTTCACCGTTTATTATTACATCTGCAATATCATCAATAATGTCATTTGCTTTTTCAATAATATCATTAAGTTCTTGATTAAGAAGATTTTTTTTATCCTTATTAGCTACATTGACATTTTCTTTCACGAGTTCAATAGTATCTTGCATAGCAGTAGCATACCAATCAGAAATTCCAGAATAACCTTGATAGCCAGATGTTTGTTTTGAAACACTAACATACTTTTTATTAACTATAGTATATTTTTTATCTTCAAATTTTATTGGAATATTTTTACTACTTTTTTGATTTGTTGCTAAGATTCCTAAGTTGCCAGAAATAGATAAAATTTCATTATTGTGTGATAGGTTTTTAAAAATACTTTCGAGTTCATCTTCAAACTTAAAGCATAAACAAAGAACACCAATATTTTGAGAATTATGCCTTATTTTTTGAGCATAGACTAAAGTTTTTTCTTGTGATGCAAAAATATCAGTTGTAGAATATTTTTCTACATAATCATTAGTATTTAATGCATCTTCAATTATAGGGTCAGTAGATTTTTGAATAAGGTTGTCTCTGTTCATGTTTATTTGAACATTTCCTTGTGTATCAAAAATAATAATCTCATTATATACACTGTACTTACTCGCATACTCCATGAGATGATTGTGCATTGTGTCTTTTGAAATAGTGTCTGTTGTTAAAAAATTTATAATAACACTGTCTATAGAGAAAAATCCTACATCAGCGGTTCTTTCAAAAAGGTTGCGAATTAAAATATCTATAGTAGTTTTAGCTTTGAACTCTAATTCATTTGTTATTTTTTTTTATATTTTCATTGAGAAGGGCATGTATAAGTTCACTTTTTAGTTCATCAAATACAATAGCTGTTTTATCTGTAAACTCAAAAAGATTTCCAGCAACATGAAGTGCATTTATCTTTCCGGTAAGAGTAACTTTATTTAAAAACTTATTTTGCTTTTCTAAATCAAGCATAGTTTGTTTAATAAAAGGAAAAATATCTAGTAGTTGATTCATTTTAACTCCGTTCAACAATATTTTATCCAAAAAAATAAACTTAAATTTATTTATTAATGATTAAAATTTAATCATTAATAAATATGCCGTTGCATCTTTTATAGCAACACCGATATTATAGTATCTACACATATAAATAGCTTTATATCAAAAGTACAAGATACTATAATCCAAACAAAAGAAACAGAATCTGAGCTTAACACGGCAGAATATGCACTCGAGAGAGCTAAGTGAAAATATCAGTATTCGTTCTGAGGCAGAAGCAGAATTGTCTGGTGAGCATGGAGGTGGATTTGCTGTTGTTGCAGATGAAGTAAGAAAACTTGCTGAGAGAACGCAAAAATCACTCACAGAAATAAATGCAACGATTAGAGTAATCGTACAGTTTATCATAGATGCAAGTGATTCTATCTCACAGAATGCTAGTGAAATAGAAAAACTCTCCTTAACGGCTAACGATGCACAAGGAGAAATATCTACAAGTGTTAAGATAATGGAAATAGCAGTTAGTAAAGTGGACAGTATGGTTGAGGGCTATGTAAGTAATAGTAAATCTGTACAGCTAATGATAGACAAAGTAGAAGTTGTAAATGAGCTTTCTGTATCAAATGCGAGAAGTGTTGAAGAAATAGCTTCAGCATCTGATCATCTTTCTTCTATGACTGCAAAACTTAACAATCTTTTGGGTTCATATAAGAGTTAATCAAATTCGTTTGTAGCTACCAGCTACAAACTCTATTTCTGCCTAATTCTTTGGCTTGATAAAGAGCTTTGTCCGCATTTTCTAAAATTTCTTCAAAGCTATTGTCTTCATTTTTTGGAGTACTTACACCAAAAGAAGCTGTAATCTTACCAACTGTCGTAAAGCTATAAGAAGCAACTTTTAGACGAATCTTATCGGCTATTTTTTCTACTTGGCTAATATCTCTCGAGTTTGCTAAAATGAGGAACTCTTCTCCTCCCCACCTAGCAAATATATCTTTATCTCTAATGATTTCTTTAATAATTATGGACAACTCTCTTAAAACACTATCACCAGCACTATGTCCATATATGTCATTTACATCTTTGAACTTGTCAATATCTATAATGATTATAGAATAGTTAGTATGGTAAAGATTTTTATCTTTAAGTTTTTCCATCAATGCTCGCCTATTAAATATTTGAGTTAATGGGTCAATATCAGCTTTTGAACGGAGTTTCGTGTTTAAATTTTGAAGCTTAACTTGCTTTTCTTTGAGAGTATCTAAAAGATAATTGAAGAACTTCGCCACAAGTCCTATCTCTGTGCCTCGTTCTTCATATATTTTATGTTGGAGGTCTCCAGTTTTCATAATTTTAATAATACTTTCTATTGTATCAACCCATGGAAGTTGGGCATTATGCTCGCTTACATTAAGTCCAATAACTTCGTGACGCTTACTTACTCGTAACATTTTTAACTTATATAAGGCATAAAAAAGAATAAGACCAAGAGAAAAGGCGAAAATAAAAGCGACAATAATACCAAGACCTTGTATCTTGATGAGGTCTACTCTTGACATATTTTGTGGTAAATCTGCAAATAACCCAACTGCTAAGGTCCCCCATGCTCCAGCAAAACCATGCACACCCACTACACTTAAGGGATCATCAATCTTAAACTTTTTCAAAATTAGGTTGTCGAAATAGTACATAACAAATGCAGCAAAAAAACCAACAAAAGCAGCGGTTCTTGCATCAAACTGATCACAACCCGCAGTAACACCAACGAGTCCAGAGATTATGCCAAGAGCAAATATTTCTATACCTACCTTCTCTTTTTTAACTAGACTAATAATCCAACCGCCAAGTCCTCCAAAAGCTCCTGCTAAAGTTGTGTTGAGAAGGATGGATGTCACTTGAGAATCGAACCTTAAAAGACTTCCTCCATTGAAACCAAACCAAGCAAAGAAGAGGATAAAAATACCATAGACAATAAAGTTATAATTACTAGGTGCAAAATATTTTATCTTATTGTTTTTTCCAAATTTTCCAATTCTAGGACCTAGTATAATAGCTCCTGCTAAACCTATCCATGCTCCTATAGAGTGAACAACAGTTGAACCAGCAAAGTCCATAAAACCAAGTTCTTTAAGCCAACCACCATCAGCCCATGCCCAATGTCCAAAAATAGGATATATAATACTTACGACTACTATCGTAACTAATATATAGGCATTAAACTTCATTCTTTCAGCAACAGCACCAGAAATAATTGTTGCAGCTGTCGCTGCAAACATTGCTTGAAAAAAGAAAAGAGCATTTTCTTGTGCATTTTTACCATCAATAATAAAGCTGTCTATTCCAATAAGACCATCATAGTCATTACCAAACATAAAACCATAACCAATAAGCCAGAAAAATATTATTCCAAATATAGAATCTACTAGATTCTTCATAGCTACATTTATTGTATTTTTATGCCTAACAACACCCGTTTCAATTAAGGCAAAACCAAACTGCATCATAAAAACTAAAATAGCACTTATTAGAATCCAAAGTAGATTTATATTATTAATTTCATTCATTATATATGATATCTATAATAGTAGATATTTTAAGTAGTTTTATGCTTAAAAAATATACAAATAAATCATGTATATTTTATTTATTCTTGTCCGGCACTTAAAAGAGTTGCTAATCTTTTTAGTTCTTGTAAAAGTTTATTTTACACTCTTAAATATTTACATCACAATGATGCGTCATTAAGTACTCAAGCCACTCAATATTTTTTTTATTGAGTGCGATTTTATTATAAAAACAATCAAACGCTTCCAAATTTACAAGACTTTTCATCTCTTGAGGTAACTCTGTAAGTTTATTTTTCCAAAGTGTTAATTTTTTTAGATTTTTAAGTTTTCCTATTGTCTTAGGTAGTTGGGTAAGTTTATTCCCGCCAAGTTCTAAAGTTATTAGATTAGTGAGTTCCCCAATTTCTTTTGGTAATGAGGTAAGTTGATTTTCTTGAAGAAGAAGAACTTTTAAGTTTATAAGTTTTCCAATCTCTTTAGGTAGGCTTTGTAAACGATTAGCAGGAATATAGAGTTCTTCAAGATAAATAAGATTAGCAATTTGGATAGGAAGTGCAGTGAGTTGATTGTCTAAAAGATGGAGTTTTTTTAAATGAGTTAGCTTTCCTATTTCTGAAGGTAGGGAGTTCAGTTGGCTGCCTAAAAGATTGAGAGTTTCAAGCTTGAGTAAGTTTGCCTCATCTCTTGGAAAACCTCTAAAATATCCAGCATCTTTATAAGAATCATGCTCAATCCATTCTAAATTAGACAGATTATTTTCATCTGCCCAATCCCAAAGTGATTGCATCCATGACTTATGCATCTTAGTGCTTGCTAAATCCAAGTATAACACCAAAAAGCTTGTCTTCGGTAAGACCCATTTTAGCAGAGGTCATTAAGTTGTTGTCTTGGTAGTATTTTACGAGTTTTTCAGCATCTTGACCTGTCGCTGTAGCCTGGTAAGTAAGCGCAGCAAGTACTTCTTGATCATGAACTACGATACCTTCTTTTTTAGCCAATGCTTCAACAATAAGTACAGCTTTTATGCTATCTCTTGCATCTTCGCGTACGGATTCTCTAAGCGCATTAAATTTTGCCTTATCCTCAAAGTATTCTTTATGTTGTTCCTCTGTAAATGATTTTGTTTTTTCACGCGCCTTAGCATCTATCTCTTGTTCTACTATATTACTTGGCAATGTAAAGTCAAACTTTGTAAGTAAGCCTTTTACAAGTTGTGGCTTAAGTTCACGCATGTAAAGATCTGAGAGTTCTTCAGCGGTAAGTTGTTCTCCTAGTTGTTTTTTTAGCATTTGGAGTGTAGCTTTTGGATTTTGAAGTACTTTTTGTGCAAAAGCATCATCTGGAGTTTTTGGCTTTTGTTCTTGAATCTCATGGAGTTTAACATCAAATTTAGTTTCTTTACCAGCTAAGTCTGCAGCATCATAATCTTTTGGAAAAGTCACTAAAATAGATTTTGTTTCATTGTATTTCATACCGATTAGTTGTTCTTCAAAGCCCTCTATAAATGACTTAGAACCAACTTTTAGGTTAAATCGTTCAGCGCTTCCACCTTCAAAAACTTTACCATCTATGTAGCCAACAAAATCAATGACAGCAACATCGCCATTTTCAACAGGTCTTTCTTTTTCTATTTTTGTAAAAAGAGCTTGTTGTGTAGCGTATTCTATTAACTTTACTTCAATATCTTCAGCACTTGCAACAGGCTTTGTAAATTTGGGGATAATGTCTGCATAGCTAATATCTGTGTCTATAGCAGGGCTCGTAGATATTTCTACTTCAAAATGAATACTATCTTCACTTTGCTTATGACTTTTTAGAAGAGGCTGACCTAGAACATTTGCTACATCAATATTTGCTTCTTTTATTCCAGCTTCTACAAATGCTTTAAAAACTTTGTCAGATGCATCTTGTTGAATACTTTCTTCTGTAGAAGCATCATTTTCTTGTTTTTTTGCAAGTTCTTGAAGCTCTGTCGCTTTTTCTTGAATAAGGTCATTTTTAACTGAACCACTTATTATATAATTTATATCGTCTACTTTTTTTACTGTAACTTTCACTTGAGTCCTTTTGTTTAAATTAATTTTATTTAATTGAATGAAATTGTTTATAGATGCGTTTTACAAAACTCGGTTTTAAACCTGCAATATAAATCTCTTCTATTTCTTGTTCTATATGCTCTTTTTTTATTGCAACAAGCATTTCCAATCTTTTAATAAATATATCTTTTATATCCGCTTTAAAATCGTGTTCATAGTTTGGAAATGCAGTATTAAATTCTTCTACAACAGTAGTGAATTCTGTTTTTTGTATAAGCGCTAATTGTTCTTGTGGATGCGTTTTTTCAACTTCAACTCTATGTGCCCAAGTTGCAGTTAATATTGCATGAAATTCTTGATCATAATTTCTATCTTCATCAGGGAGTGATGCAGCTAGTAATTTTGTTATATCATGAAGTTCATTTGCTTTTATAATTTCTAATTCTGCTTCAAAGGCTGCTAGTTCTTCTTCGTATTCATAAGCATCTTCATAAAGTTTTGCTACTTCTGCATTTTTATTTTGATTGTTTTTCGGAGGGCTTTTCTTTTTCGCAACTTCAGATTTTTCATCTCCCCCTAAAGAGCCATCTTGCTCTTCAAGAGTAGCCTTAAGCTCATCCATTTGCATTTCCATATAAAGTTTTTTACTGTTTTCTGCCATTTCTGATACCTTATAATATTTTTTTGTATTTTAACATTAAATTATGTTAATTGTATAATTAGGCAATTTAATTTAGTTATTTTTAATATTATAAGTAGCTTTTATTTAGTTAGTATAACCAATATGCATAGCTGTTTCAGAGTCCCATCTTGAAATATGTAAAATAATCCAATGTTTAAAATCATCTTCTAAAAATCTTAATACATGTTCAGGGTCTTTATGTATATCCCAATTTTTTAAAGTGTTGCTAATTTCTTTCGCATACTATCATGCTCAGATTTATGCATCTGTTCACCATAGAATTTATTTTGCGCCATCATCTCTTCTTCAGTTGTAAAATGATCTTCAGCATCAAAGTGGACTACTGGAAACAGTTTATCAATTTTTACTACATCTCCTGCTAAAGCAGCATCATGAAAATCGTTGATAATTTCTATTTCTTCTTCGTGGAGCATATTCATTACATCATTTGAAACTTTTTTGTACGGCTTCTTTTCTTAGTAACATATTTATTTCCTTTGTTATTTAATAGAAAAAGAGTATATCTTAAAAGAGATTAATTTAATACTATGATTTAGTAGTATTATTTTTATTTTAGTAATTGTTTATTTTATTGAGAGTTTTAAAAGTTTTATTTGGATTAATTTAAAGAGAAGTGAAGAGAAAAAAAAGGTTTATAGAGTGAAAATCACTCTATAAATTAAAGAAGAACTAGTCTTCTTTACCGCTAACCATTTCCATAGTTATACAGTTACGATCAAGCATATCAGTACAAACATATACACATAGTGCACATCCTTTACATCTATCTTCATCTACCCAAGATGTGTTACCATCTTTATTGAACATAAGCGTATTTGCTTCGGGACAATATAAAGTACAAGTATTACACTTGTACTCAGCACACATATCAGAATTTACTTTTGCTACATAATACATATTTTACCTTCCTTTTATAATTGAACGATTAAGTGTGTGCCAGAAACATCTACAGTTTTTGCCATTTCAAAAGTTTTATTAATAACATTCATATTTGCTTCAAGTAATTGTTCTTTTTTCTTGAACTTTTTCTCGATAGCAGAATCCAGAGCAGCAGTACCACCAGAAGCGATAAATGAAGTTCCTAAGAATCTTTCTCTTACAGCTGCTTCGATATCTTTTTCAGTTACAAGTCTCATAATACCAAGAACCATACCCATCATTGCCATGTTTGTTGCAAGTTCAGTACCTGCAATATCCATTGCTAATTGAGTAGCATTAAACTGAATAACAGTCGTTTTTAAATCAGCAAGTACTTGTTTGTCTTCTTCTGTAAGAACATCAAAGTCAGTATTCATGATAATTAAACTGTTTGGTTTAAGACCAGTATAAAAAGGCATAGTATAAGATTTACCATGTGTAACAACTTGAGAGTGGTAAATCATAATGATATCTGGATAAACAACTTCACCAACTTCAAAAATAGGTTCTGCAGAAGCTCTTACATAAGCTTCAACAGGTGCCATTCTTTTCTCAGAACCAAAGAAAGGTACAAGAGAAGCATATTTACCAGCATTATCAAGTGTTGCACCAAGGATGTGCGCAGTTGTAACAACACCTTGCCCACCTAGACCTGAGATACGAATGTTATATCTTGCTTGTTTTTTTCTTCCTTCAGACATTTTATACCGCCTCTGCTTTTGCTGCTGCTTTTCTTGCTTTTGAAGCCGCTTTTTCTTCAGCTTCTACGCGTTCGATAACTTCTTTAGCTTCGTCAGTCATAAACTCTTCGAATGTAAAACGATCCTTTTCTTGAGCTTTTGCATCTGCGAATACTTCTTCAGTAGGAATTGAATACTCAATATTACATGAAGTGTATGCGTGGATAAATGTTGGACCAACTTCACGAGCAACAAAGATTGCGCGTCTAATGATTTTAGCCGCTTTTTTGATGTTAGTTGGTGACATTCTTACAGTGTACACACAACCAGCAGCTCTTGCTAATGCAGTAGCAGGCATTTTTTCACCAGCTTTACCAAGTGGAGCCATTTTTAAAACAGCACCCTTTGGTGACATACCTGACTCTTGTCCACCAGTATTTCCATAAACTTCATTGTCAAGCATAATTGTAGTGAATTTTTCACCACGAATCCATGAATGCATAGTCATAGAAAAACCAATATCCATAGTACCACCGTCACCGGCAATAGTAATAACATCTTTGGTTTTATCAGGGAAGCGTAATCTAAACGCACGAGATAAACCAGAAGCCATAGCGTTTTGATCGCCATAGTTACCATAAATAAATGGAACAGCAGCTTGAGAAATCGCAAGACGACCACAACCAGCTGTACCTAATGTTACAGTTTCTTCAGGACATGGAAGAGAAGCAAATATCAATCTGATATAGTAAGCCATCCAACAACCAGAACACATTGGGTGTTCTTCAACTAACTCTTTAAATTGACCCATGTTACCTGGACCAGCCTGATCTTGAGTTTTTCCAAATGGACCGTAATCGATTAGTTCTACATAATCTTTTGGCAAGTATCTTTTAAATCTCTCTGCAGGAGTTATATATTTTAAGCTCATTTTCTTTCCTTTTTATAATTTGATGTTATGCTCAATACCGAGCGCATCGTAAATTTCAACCATAATTAATTCTACTGGAAGTGTCATACCACCGAATACTCGAGGGCCTTCAACAACGATACCACCATTAGGGATAGCCGCTTTAACTTCAGTACATAACCAACCTACAATATTGTGCTCTGGAACGATTATAGTTTTAGCATTTTTAACTGCATCTCTAATTTCCGTTTTTGGGAATGGTCTGATTGATCTTACTTTGATAAGACCAACGCTTAAACCTTCTTCTTGAGCATATCTATGTGCTTCTCTAGCTTGTGCAGCAGCACAACCAGATGCAAGAACAAATACATCAGCGTCAGGGTTTTGAACCTCAATTGGTCCACCTAGATACTCATAGATATATTTCATTGCACGAGAATTACAATCCCAAATCTCTTGTTGCCATACTGAGTGAATTAAATAACTCATAAAGTTTGACTTTTGAACAGGAGCATCACGCTGGATTCTTGCTGGTGGAGTTTCATTATCCATAGCAGGAACTGGTGCAGCAACTGAATCGAAATCTTTGTATGCATATTCTTCGTCGAACATGTCAACATAACCTTTTGCGTGTGTTACGAAGAAACCTTCTGTAGCAACAGCAACTGGAATATAAACATCAACTTTTTCAGTAATAGCAAATGCTGCTAATGTAAAGTCAAATGTATCTTGTTGATTTTCAGCATGAAGCATTACGCCACCTGAATAAAGCATATAAGCCATTTCAAGATTATCTGGTTGGATTGATAACGGTGCATTAATAACACGCGTTAAGATTCCAAGAACAGCTGGAACTCTATGTCCTGACCATGAAACGATTGCTTCAAGTCCGCGTAAAAGTCCAGGTCCTGATGTTGCTGAAAAAAGACGGATACCCGCTCTTGCAGCACCAGCGATTGCTGACATAGTACCGAGTTCTTCCTCGCCTCTATAAAACTCTTTAATGTGACCTTGAGCATACGCATCAGAAACAAGGTGCATTACCTCAGACTGTGGTGTAATAGGGTATGCGATAGCCATATCTACATTTGCTCTTTTAACAGCTTCTGCCATTGCTTGAGCACCTGTAATAAAGTGTTGCTTTCTCGGCGCCTCTTTTAACAGGTAGTTCATATCTTTTAATGTTTTTGTTAGTGTTGGTCTTTCAATTGCACTCATTTATTATCTCCTTTATTCAGTTTCAGTAACATGCTCACCTTTTTTTGTCATGATGAGGCTTCTATACTCACCATAATCAGCTGGTGATAATGCAGTGTAATCATCTTTTTCTAAAGATGAATTTTCAGGTGGTAAAGTAGTTTCCCACTCAATTCCTAGTCTTTTTCTTTCTTCAATTATAATTTCTTTGAATTTAGTAATATCTGATGCGTGTAAGTCTCTGATTGAAGCCATAGCTTCTTCATGTCCCATATAAGCACATAATGCAACCGTATAACAGCTTGTCCCTGCACGGATCATTCTAAGAGAAAGATTTGCGTAGTGACAGTGTACACCAACAAAAATACAAGCATCGATTTTATTATCAAGGATTGTAAGGTTAGGGTGATTTGGGTTAATCTCTGCCTTAACATCAATCTTAGGATACTTAGGTCTGTAATCTGGCATAGGAATAATTCTACAATTTGGAATTTCAGATGCAAGTTCCAAAATAGCTGCAGACTTTTCAGCTACATCTTCTTTCCAGTCCCATAAAACCTGTGGACCAGGGAAGATCGTTGGGTTTTTCTTTGTAAGTAATGCTACAGCAGCATCTCTCATTGCCTCTTCTGGTGTGGCAACATTTCCATAAAGTAAAGCTGAACCTTCGGGTGCAAGCTCAACTCCCATGGACGGTGCTGACTGAGGCATATACCCAGCTGGACCTTCTTGTACTATTTTTGTCATGGTTGACTCCTTATATTAATGAAAAAAGTTTTTGTAAATTACACAAAAAGTGCATAAAACATTTTTAAATTCTATATCTAATGTTAAACATTAAAATTAGATACATATGACTTCTCTTTTACAGAAAAGCATGAATTTGCCTAATAGTATCTAATTAATCCTTTAATATTGCTCAATAATTGAGAAGTGTTTTATCTCTCATGTTTCAAGTGAGTAAAATAGTAGCAGGATATAAGTTCTACTATGAGTAGAATGGTTACAATTATGATTTAAAATTTAGCTATAATAAGCTTCTAATACTAGGAGAATAAATGCCTTACGATACAGTAACAAGAGAAAATATAGACATTATGGTTCATGAGTTTTACGCGAGAATTCTCAAAGATGAAATGGTAGGCCCTTACTTCACTAAATCTTTAGGGGCAGATATAAATAGCCCTAAATGGTTTGAACATTTTAGTACCTTGATTAGCTTTTGGGTTTTGATGATGATTGGTGCACCAGGTTATGGTGGAAATCCATTTCCACCACACGCATTTTTAGGACAGCTTTACCCTGAAACTTTTGAGAGATGGTTAGAGCTTTTTTAGAGAAACATTAGATGAATATTATACACCTGAGATTGCAGATAAATTCTACAGAAAAGCAGAAATATTATCCGCTACATTTATAGAAAATCTTGGTTTAAATGATGAAGATGACGATGATTAATGTTCTATTTCGCTTGAAATAGAACCTCGTCTAATGAGAAGTCTTGAAGTTTGTTTTTTATCCATGAACCAACTTCTGAGTTTTCATTAAAGTAAAAATAAACTGCTCCTCCATTTTCATCATTTTGGATGAGTAAACCTTGCGTATTTTTTTCTTCCCATGCGGCCAAAGAATCGTACTCAACATATTCTTTTTGCATTACATAGCTTTGAAACATTATCTCTTTTTCTAAAGAATAAAAAAGAAATCTTTTAGCAGAAACATCAGCTATTTTTACAGGTGTATTTGAACTTAAATGGTAAAGCTTGTAGTCAAAGTTTTCTAAAAGCTCTGTTATAAACTCTTTACTCCAAGCGAGTACTTTTTTTCATACACTTAGATGTGTCAGGATCGAGATTATCTCTATCTAAATACGCCGTATTGTAATCTGTACATATATTACTATAGTCTACAATCAGTCCGATTTTTTTCATATTAAGCTTCTTTTATTACCTTGACTTCATCGCCAACACACATAGTACCAAAGTCAATAGGGTTGATAAAAAGACCACGATTTCCTTTTATAAGATCAGGAAGTTCAGGTGCAAAAGCATAAAGGTAACGGTAATCTTCACATGGACCAGATACTTCAAAAGTTATTTCGCCTATCTCGATAAGTGAACCTTTTTTAAGATGATAAAGATCAACATCAACATAAATATCTTCCATTAAAACACCAGGGCTTAAAACAAGTTCTGCTTCTTCTATAATGTCATAACTTTTTTTACAAATCAGAACTAATGGACGCTCTTTACCATCTTCATAATCTCTACTTCCTACGATTCCATTTGCATCACAGTCTAGATCATCAACTGCCATACGGTGACCAGCACGCATCATATCGGGCATAGTCATATATAAGGTTACTATTTTTCCACTTGTCATCTTTTGTCCTTTTATTTGTTATCTTGTATTTTTAAGTTAGCTGCTACTATATATACAGGAGAACTATTTATATCGAGCAATGAAGTACCACGACCTAGGGCAAAACCATAATAATCGTGCTCTTTGATGATTGTGATGCCTAGTCCCATGTCCATAAATGCTAGCACACTGTCTATTACAAGTTTAGAACTCGTGATATTTGTAAATTCTAGGCTTACACTGTTCAGGTCTTCTCCGTCATCATCTTGAAGTACGATTGTAATAATTTTTGAGCCATCTTCGCGTTGCTCAATGGAGCGCATCATAGCGCCTTTAAAATTATCGTATTTTTCTAAGAGAGCATTTACTTCTTGCATACTTTTCCTTTTTTAAATCAATTATAGAATCTTAGCTAAAGAGACTTAATTAAAAAATAAATTATTAAGTTTTTCTTTTCAACAAAAATAGATTAAAAATTGACTATAATAAATTAAAATTTTTAAGGAATTATTTATGCCATTATTAGATTCATTTACAGTTGACCACACAATTATGCCAGCTCCTGCAGTTCGTAGAGCTAAGGGAATGAAAACACCAAAGGGTGACGATATTACAGTTTTTGACTTGCGTTTTGTAAAGCCAAATGAAGAAATTCTTTCACAAGAGGGTATTCATACTCTAGAACACTTATTTGCAGGTTTTATGCGCAATCATTTAAACTCTAAAGATACTGAGATAATTGACCTCTCTCCAATGGGTTGTAGAACAGGCTTTTACATGAGTCTTTTAGGTTCTCCATCTGAAGAAAGAGTAGCAGATGCATGGGAAGCAGCGATGAAAGATGTTACAAAGGTAGAAGCACAAAGTGATATTCCAGAATTAAATCTTTACCAATGTGGTACATATAAAATGCATTCACTCGATGATGCAAAAGAGATTGCACGCGCAGTTTTAAGAAAAGATATTGATATTATGGACAATGACGCTTTAGCATTAGACTTGTCAAAAGTAGACTAAAACTATATTTAATAACCCTCTCTATACTATAACCTTAAGTGATGATGGTTCTTTTACTGCATACTCAAATGAGTATGAGGAACATTATCACTCAACTAAAGACGGTGCTTTGCATGAGTCCTTAGTTAAACATGTGATTCCAGCGCTTCAAATGAAAAAAAAACAAAAAGAAATTTACATTTTAGATATTTGTTTTGGACTTGGCTTTAATACACTTGCTACACTTCTTTACGCACAAGAAAATAATATTACTTCTAAAATAAATATCTATTCCCCCGAACTCGATGCAAGGCTTGTGAAATCTTTGAATGATTTTACCTATCCAAAAGAATTTGATTGCTTTAAAAATATTATTGAAATTTTAGTAAAAGATGGCATCTACGATGATGATTCTTTTCATATTGAAGTATTTGTAGGGGATGCAAGAGAGTATATTTTAAAGTTTGAGCAAGAAAAGTTTGATGTAGTTTATCAAGATGCGTTTTCGCCATCTTCAAATCCTATGCTTTGGACCCAAGAGTATTTTAAAGATATAGCAAGTATTATAAAAAAAGATGGAATTTTAACAACATACTCAATAGCATTAGCCACTCGATTAGCCCTGCATGAAAATGATTTTTATATTTATGTAAACAAGGGTGAAAATTATCGAGATGCTACGCTTGCCTCACTCTCAAAAATACAAGCCCTTAAAGAAGTAGATGTAGCACATAAAATAAGCTGTAATCCAGATGCTGCGTCACTTAGGGATTGATTACACTTAAAAATTCTTCTCCGTATTGTTGAAATTTCTTTTCTCCAACACCATTGACTTCAAGCATGGAAGCTTTGTTATGCGGTTTTTCATTTGCTAAGTGTTTGAGCGTTTTGTCACCAAAGATTATGTAGGCTGGAACACCTTTTTCATTGGCAATTTCAGTTCGTTTAGAACGAAGTTCTTCAAAGAGTTCTTCATCATAATCAAAATCTTCTTTTTGTTTGATTTTTTTCACTTTTTTATCAACATCTAATCGTGATGATTTTATATCTACGGACATAAGTGACTTTAAAATTTTCACAGCATCTTCGCTAAGTTTGAGTGTTGAGTACTCTCCCATAAGTATAATTTTAAGTTCGAGTAAACGCTCTAAAACTATAAACCATTCTTTTTTACTAAGTACTGTTCCGATTCCATACATAGAAAGCTTATCTGCATCGTTTGCTAAAAGTTTTTGTTCTTTTGAACCTCTTAAAATATCTACTATATAGTTCTTCCCAAAATTTTGCCCTGTTTTATAAATAGCACTAAGGAGCATCTGCGATTCTTTACTAATATCTTGTCTCGCTGAATCAGTATTTAAACAGTTGTCGCATCTGTCTTTACAAGCATCGAGTTCATCATTAAAATACTCGGCTAATTGTTTATGAAAACAAAGTTCACTTGTCGAGTACTTATAAATACCTTCTATCTTTGCTTCAAGGTGCCTTGCATAATCTTGATTGTCAATCTGCTGTAAAAACTGTTTTTGCATGACCATATCTGCTGCATTAAACAAAAGCATCACTTCACTGTCTTCACCATCACGCCCCGCACGACCAATCTCTTGGTAATAATTCTCTTGTGATTTAGGAAGGGACATATGCACTACAAAACGAATATCGCTCTTGTCTATTCCCATACCAAAGGCGATAGTTGCGACCATAATATTGACAGTATCATTAACAAACATTTTAAAGTTTTGCTCACGCACATGGTTTGGAATTCCAGCATGGTAAGGAAGAGATTTATAACCCTTAGTATTTAAAAATGAACTTAACTCTTCTGTTTTTTTACGAGAACTCACATAAATGATTCCACTTTCATTCTCATGTCGAGAGAGAAAACTTTGAAGTTGTGGATAGCCATTACTTATTCTTCGCTCAGCGGAGATAAAAAGATTTTTACGAAAGATTTTCCCCCGAAGTAAAAGGGGATTGTCTAGTTTTAGCTCATCCATAATATCTTGGGTTACATTATCTGTACTCGTTGCAGTAAAAGCACAGATGCTAACATCTGGAAAGTTATGTTTGAGATTTCCTAAAGATTCTATAATCATCTCGAAACTCATGTCCCCATTGAGAAATACAATGCGCTTCATCGATTACAAAAAAGTTTATGTCAAGTGTTTTTAGGAGGTCATAACTCCATTGTGTATTTAAGCGTTCAGGAGAAAGGTAAAGAAATTTTAGCGTTTTCATTCTAAGTTGGTAAAGAATCTCTTCTATCTCGTCGTGACTTTGCGCAGAGCTTATCATCTCGGCCTCAATATTTTGTGCTTTAAGTGAGGCAACTTGGTCTTGCATAAGTGCAATAAGAGGAGATATAACGATGCTAACCCCATCTTTTATAAGCGAGGGGAGTTGAAAAACGAGAGATTTACCACCACCAGTAGGTAAAATCATCATCAAATCACGACCTTCTAAGATCGCATCAACGCCTTCTTCTTGAAGTTCTCTAAAGCTATTATGTCCGAAGTTGTCTTTTAAGACCTGTAGTTTATTGCTTGAAGTAATTTTGCTTATCCTCTATAAATGTTCTGCGAAAACGATTAAGACCATTATTACAATGAGAAACCTCACTGGCGTATCCTCCTTTTTGGAGATACCCACACTTCTTAAAATTGGGAACTTATAGAATCAACTTCTTTCCATGTGAGTGCATCTGTAGATGCCTTGGCTTGATGCGAGATAATGTGCGAAACATAACGTGCGAACATATCTGTTTCTATATTTACCTTTGAGCCTTTTGTATAGTTTTTAAAAAGTGTTTCTTTCATTGTATAAGGGATGACCGTTAAACGAAAACTGTCAGCATCTACATCATTCACTGTAAGACTTACTCCGTCTATGGTGATGGAACCTTTTGGAACTACAAAAGGAATGAAGCTTTTAGGAAGCGATATAAAAACATCAAAAGAATTTCCATTGTTCTTTATCTCTTTTACTTCGCCGATACAATCAATATGCCCCTGAACGATATGCCCTTCAAATCTATCACCCATCATCATCGCAGGTTCAATATGCACTTGCTTTTTATAGTTTTCCATGGCGAGTAAGTTTTGAGATTCAGGTGAAAGTTCAACTGCAAAACCATCATCTAAAACTCTAACTACTGTTAAACAAGCTCCATTTATAGCGATAGAATCACCTAAGTCAGCTTTATATGCAGACTTGATACTAAGTGTACTTCCAACTAAACTTTTAACACTCGCGATTTCTCTTATTAAACCTGTAAAAATGTGAACCCCTTAAAATACAATTTTTCCGTTCTCTTGAAGACCAGCAATAATCTCTTTAGCTTTTGTATGCCCTTTATACGCAGCTTTTCTACACAAATCAAGTGCCTCATCATGGTCTTGCTTACAGCCAATTCCTTGGTCATAAAGCATTCCCAGATTGTACAATCCCTCTGCTAATCCACCCTCAGCTGCTCGTGAAAAACAAACAAAGGTTCTTGCGTTGTCTTGTGGGACCCCATGACCTTCTTTATAAAGGGCACCGAGATTGTTAAAAGACTCAAGATGCCCCCGTTTTGCTCCCTCTTCGTACCAAAAAGCAGCCTCGCTATAGTTTTGCATACAACCAAGACCGCGTTCAAGCATAAGTGCAACCTCATACATAGCAGGAGGAACATTACGAGTCGCTGCTTCCATATGTAAGTCATGCGCTTTAAATTGGTCGTGTTTTACTCCGCCGATTCCGTTTGCATACAAAATCGCAAGATTAAAAAGTGCATAAGGTTGTTTGGCATCTGCGGCTTGTGTGTAAAGTTCTAGCGCTTTTGCTTCATCTTTTGGGCAGCCTTGCTCTTTTTGGTACATAAATGCTAAAGATGTTTGAGCATCTGCATTTCCATCTTTTGCGAGTTGTGTGTAAAGTTGGAATGCTTTTGTAAAGTCACTAGCATTGTAAGCATCATTTGCAGTTTGTATCATTGTATGTGTCCAAGTTATTAAAAATAGTAATTAATTTTGTTTATGTTATGGGATTATACGCAAATATGATAAAATTCGCTTTAAGATAATATACTGGATTTTTTATGAATTATGATGTAATAGTAGTCGGTGGTGGTCACGCAGGTATAGAAGCAGCTTTGTCCTCGGCTAGAATGGGTAACAAAACTTTAATGATTTCAATGCTTGCTGAGAATGTTGGAGCAACTTCATGTAATCCTGCTGTAGGTGGTTTAGCAAAGGGACATTTAGTCCGTGAACTAGATGCGCTTGGTGGAGAAATGGGTCTTATAACAGATGCAGCCGGAATTCAGTTTCGTATACTTAACCAAACAAAAGGTCCAGCAGTTCGTGGAAGCAGGGCGCAAATAGATATGGATAAGTATCGTATTATTGCGAGAAATACTGTTTTAAATACTCAAAACTTATCTTTAGTTCAAGAAGTGGTTGAGAGTTTGGAGATTGTAGATGCTACAGTTAAAGGTGTTAAAACAGATTTAGGCAACCACTACAGTGCAAAAAAAGTAATCATAACTTCAGGAACATTTTTAAATGGCATTATCCATATGGGTGAGGTTCAAAAAAAAGCTGGTCGTTTTGGTGAAGAAAGAAGTGAGGGCTTAAGTGCATCTCTAAAAAATGAATGTGGACTTACTTTAGACAGACTAAAAACTGGAACATGTGCGCGAGTAGATAGCTCAAGCATAGACTTCTCGCTTATGGAAGAGCAGGGTGGTGACGACTTACCAAACCCTTTTAGTTTTAGAACTAACCGTGAAGAGTTTAGAAGAACTAAAAAACAACTTCCTTGCTACATCGCGTACACAAATGAAACAACACATAAAATCATCGAATCAAATTTTTACAGAGCCCCACTTTTTACAGGACAAATAGAAGGAAAAAGTCCCCGTTATTGCCCAAGCATAGAAGATAAAGTGGACAAATTTCGAGACAAAGACAGACACCACCTCTTTATAGAACCACAAACGATGGATAACACAGAATGTTATGTAAATGGCATGAGTACATCAATGCCACCTGAGGTTCAAAGGGATATGATTCATTCTATTATAGGGATGGAAAATGCAAAAATTGTTCGTTATGGTTACGCAATCGAGTATGATTTTGTAGACCCCAGAGAACTTAGACATTCACTCGAGACAAAAAAAATATCTGGACTGTATTTAGCTGGGCAGATTAACGGAACTACTGGTTATGAAGAAGCAGCTGCTCAAGGTTTAATGGCGGGAATAAATGCATCTCTTGAGTATCGCCCAAAAAGAGCCTTTAATCTTACGCCGTGATGAAGCTTACATCGGTGTTCTTATAGATGACCTTGTTACAAAAGGTACAAAAGAGCCTTACAGAATGTTTACTTCACGCGCAGAGTACAGACTACTCCTAAGAGAAGAATCAGCAGATACGCGTTTAAGTGGCTATGGACATGAACTAGGCTTAATCAGCGATGAACTTTACGAGGCAGTAAAACTAAAAGATACGCAGATTAAATACGGTGCGCAACTTTTAGAAGATATGAAGTTCACTCCTAACAAAGAGTTTGTTTCAAAACTCCAAGCAATGGATGAGTTGCCCATAAAAGATATTTCTACGGCACAGCAACTTGTTGCTCGTAAAACTTTTGATGTTTCTAAGATGCTAAAAATCGTTCCAGAATTAGAACAATACAATGACTACATTTGTGAAGAGATCTTAGTCGAGGGAAAATACGCGCGTTATATTGACAAGCAAAGCGAAGAGATTAAGAGAATGAAAAAGTATCTTAAAATCGCGATTCCGGAGAATTTCGACTTTAGAGGTGTGAGCGGATTGTCTAAAGAAGTTGTAGAAAAACTAGAAGATTTTAACCCCCCAACACTCCAAGCGGCGATGCAAATAAGTGGAATAACTCCTGCAGCTATTGAGATTTTACATATTTATATGCGAATGGCTAAAAAAAAAGAGAGAAAATCAGAGGCTAAAACTTAAAATTCCCATAATTTAACAATTACTTAATCATATAATTAGTATAATATTTTCAAAATTTATGAAAAGCGAGCGAATCATGGAAAATAATAGCCGTAGAGGTTTTATGGGTAAGGCATTTGGTGCTGTAGCAGCAGTAGGTGCTATAGGCTCATTAGTCGCAATGAAAAAATCTTGGGATCCCCTTCCAAGTGTAAAAGCAGCTGGTTTTACAACTCTTGATATGTCAATTTATGAAGAAGGTGTAATGATTACTGAGAAATGGAGAGGGAAGCCTATCTTTGTTCTTAAGAAATCTGCAGAAATTGTAGCCGAAGAAGCAAAAGATCCAGATGCAAAAGCAAGAAACATTAAAATTGGTGAAGATAATTTTATGGTAGCTATTGGTTTATGTACGCATCTAGGTTGTATCCCCGCATTTAGAAAAGATAAAAATGACTTTTTATGTGCATGTCATGGTGGGCAATTTGCTGCATCTGGACTTGTTAAAAAAGTACCACCTCCACGAGGATTTGATATTCCCCCTTTCAAAATTGAAGGAAATATGTTAGTTCTAGGTGAGAAAGGTCCAGAATGGACAAAAATGAAAGAAACGGGCGTTACGCTTTAATTAAAGGAAAATAATGGCACATTTTACAAAAGCAACAAGTGTTAAAGATTGGTTTAACCAGCGTTTAGCAATTGAAAAAGTTGAAAAGGTTATGGGTTCAGAGTATTGGATTCCAAAAAATATAAATTTCTTGTGGGCAATGGGAATGGTTCTAGTAATCACTTTTGCACTCCTTTTAGTTTCAGGTATATTCTTACTTATGTACTATGTACCAACAGTTGATGGTGCGTTTGATAGTGTAAACTATACAATCATGAGAGAAGTTGACTTTGGTTGGTTATGGAGACATGTTCATGGTGTTGCGGCATCTGTTGTATTCTTAATTATCTACATTCACATGTTTACAGGTATTTATTACGGTTCTTATAAGAAAGGTCGTGAAATGATTTGGATCTCTGGTATGCTTCTTTTTGTTGCATTTTCAGCAGAAGCATTTTCAGGATACATGTTACCATGGGGACAAATGTCTTACTGGGCTGGTATGGTAATTACTAACCTTTTTGCTGGTGGTTCACTTCATGCAGATGGTTTTGTTGAATGGATTCGTGGGGATTATGTTCCTGCACAAGCATTTTTAGGTAGATTCTTTATGCTTCATGTACTTCTTATTCCTTTAGCTATTATAGGTTTAATCGCGCTCCACTTTGCTGCGCTTAGAATCCCACATGTTAATAACCAAGACGGTGAAGAGATAGATTTTGAAGCTGAGTCTAAAAAGTATTTAGATGGTGACAAAGCTGGAAGTAAAGTTATGCGTTTTGCAAATGACTTTATGTCTAAAGATATGATGGTAGTTGGAGTGTATTTAATCTTCTTCTTTTATCTTGTATTTTACAACTATGGTTTTGCTATGGATCCTGTAAACTTTGACCCTGCAGATGGTCTCAAAACGCCTGCCCATATTTACCCTGAGTGGTATTTTTTATGGTCGTATGAGATTCTTCGTCCATTCTCTATTGATTTAGGTCTTATACTTTTTGCTTTTTCACAAGTTGTATTTTTCCTTCTACCTTTTTTAGACAGAAGTCCAAATGCATGTGCAGCAAATCGTCGTGGTCCAATGTTTATGATTTGGTTTTGGTTGATGTTATCAAATATGATAGTACTAACAGCTATGGGTAAATTACCTCCAGCAGGAATATACAGCACTATTGGTTTTGTATCAGCAGTATTGTTTGTAGCACAATGGTTTGCATTACCATTTATTACTTCATTTGAAAAAAAAGTATAGGAGAAAATAATAATGAAAATAAGAAATAACGAATTAGTCATACTAGCTGTAATCGTATTTTTCTCACTTGTTACTTACTACCTTGTTGAGCCTTATGCGCACCATGTATTGCATAAGCATGTAGAGAGTGAAGATTTTAAATACACTGACTTAGACGAAAGTACGCATAATATTATGTCTAAGACAGGTAATGCTGCAAATGGTAAAGCAATAGCAGTTGATGGATACGCATGTATAGCATGTCACTCTATTGATGTTATAGGTCAATCAACTGGAATGTCTCCAGATGCAGCAGCGGCTGCCTATGGTGTTAACCCACCAGACTTAAGCAATGCAGGTCTTATTTATGATGATAAATTCTTAGCAGACTTAATTAAAAACCCTGCGCATGCACTCAAAGTTGAGCATAAGTTTTCTGAGGGTGGTAATACACACCCAATGAGTGCATTCTCAGGAATGGGTGGAGACATTGATCAAGAAATAGCAGATATTGTTGCTTACTTTAACTCAATCGCTGTAAGTCAAGAAGACTTAACTCCTAAAATGGCGTATGAAAATGCTTGTGGACGATGTCACGCAGTACGATATGAAGGCTGGACTCAAATGGGAACTAAACCATCATTTAAGCATAAAAAAGAAACGCTGGCTTACGAAATCAAAGTCTTAGAATATGAAGATTCACTTAAAGCTTACATGGGTAAACTCCCACCAGATTTAAGTATGTACACCCGTTCTCGTTCTGAAGATTTTTTAAGAACATTTATTGAGAACCCTCAAAACCATTTAGCTGGAACTGCGATGCCAAGAACTGGTGTTACAGTAGATACTGCAGATAAAATTATCGAGCATATGAAAGATGCTGGAGACACGAAGCGTCACGAGAGAGAATCTATTGCAGTTTATGTGATGATCTATACACTTATCTTCGCAATCTTCGCATTGCTTTGGAAAAAACAAGTTTGGAGAGATTTGCATTAAAAGGAATTATTTGATATAATTCTCTTGTAAAGCAAAAAAAAACTCCAAAATTACAGCTGATTACTGTAATGTATTGGTAAAAAGGTAGTTAGATTAATTTCTAGCTACCTTTTTTTTTGGCTAATTTTTAGCGGGAACGTGTTGGGTGGGAAACCATTACAAGGAGTTTTTTTGCTTTTTAAATTCTTAATAATGCTATTGATTTTGATGTTTCTCATTGTAGAACGTCTTTATTGATAAAAAGAGGGGAATTAATCAGCCCCTCGCATTATTATAGTAACTTTATCATTTGCTCTGTCTTTAATTTTCAAATAATAAAAACAAGTGTGAACCCTAATAAATCCATACCAAATTAGACAACAAGCCAAATTGCTCTATAATTAGGTACTTTTAACGAAGAAGTGACACCCAAATTGTTTCACCCATTTGGTGCAACTTCTTCAATTATGACGGAGATATTATGACACAAACAATCTTAAATTTGCCCTGACCGTAGGGAGGAAATACTCTTGGGGTGCAAACTCGAATCAACTAACGAAAAATTAACACCAAGGACAGGTGTAGCAATCCTTGGCGAATACCTAAAAGGTATGGGCTTTGGGAGCTTTTGCAATAAAAACTTACCAATCTCAAACCACCATAGAGCCTACACTCCCTTTGAATTTATCTATCCTCTAATATTAATGCTTCATAGCGGTGGTCGTATTCTTGATGATATCAAGGAAATATGATTAGATACAGCACTTTCAAGACTTTTAAAAATGGAAAATATTCCAACAGCAGGTGCTTTTACAAAGTACCTGCATAGACACGGAGATAAAGGAGAAGCTGGAATTAGAAAAATCAATAAACAATATCTTAAAAGATTTCTAAAAAGTATTAAAAATGAAGAGTTAATTTTAGATATAGATGCTAGCTTTATTGAAGCACATAAGAGTACAACTAAGTACTCCTATAAAGGAGAGCCTGGTTATATGCGCCGTGAACGAAGTGAGGAAGTACTCTTGGGGTGCCCATGATTGGGCATATCAACGGTGGGTGGGTAATTGATGCAGATTTTAGAGATGGAAATGAAGCACCAGCAAGTGAGAACTTAGAGTTTATTAAACAGTGTCAATTACAACTGCCTATAGGTACTAAATTTGACAGAGTAAGAATAGACAGTGCTGGATATCAAGCATCTATTTTTAATTACTGCGATAAAGAAGAGATGTTATTTACAATCTCAGGAAGAAAAGATAGAAGTGTGTGGTCTTCGATTAATGATATTAAAGATGATGAGTGGGAAACACTAAGTAAAAAAGAGAAGATTTCAGAGTTTTTCCATACGATGAACGGCACTAATAATGCCTTCAGAATGATAGTTGTTAAAAAAGATATAACACCAATACTGCCCACACTAGAAGGTTATATTTCAGATGAAGTGATGCAACAACATAAAGATGAGATGTACTACTGCATAGCAACTAACGATAATGATTTAACCGCAAAAGAGATAGTAAAACTCCATCGTCAAAGAGGAGAAACAAGCGAAAATAAAATCAAAGAACTAAAAAATGGTTTCAATATGTCCTATCTTCCAACATCAGACTTTGAAGCTAACTCTTTCTACTTTGCTATTGGTACATTAGCATACAATCTATTTTTACTCTTCAAACAAATATTAGATAAAAGCCTACAACACCACACTGTAAAGACAATTAGATATAAACTTTACAATATCGCAGGTAAGGTCATCTCTCATGCGAGAGAGACAGTACTTAAAGTTAATGAGCAGTTTATGGAACTACTGCAAAACATTAGAATTAAAGCTTATCAGATGAGTTTAGAATGACTGAAATATATCAGAATAAAAATAAAAGCACCAATTTAAAAATGCCTCTACTAAATCACTTGAGGATACTATTGTCTAAAAATCAGGAAATTAATCCAAAACCAACTAAATTTGAATATTTTAGAGGTGAAAATATGTAGCCTATGATTTTATAGCCATAAATGGCATTTTTCTTTTAAAAAATTTGAGAATCTTGTTATTTCTGAGTGTGGGATTTTTTATGGATTGATTTGGGGTGAAGAGATTTGCATTAATTTAGAAAATAAGTTATAATCTTTTTTGTGAGTAAAACTTATTATAATCTATGGAGCGGTAAAAAGCTTTTAAAGGTCAGGGGATTAATTACCTCCTGACCTTTTTTTTTGCCCTCCTAGACTATAATAAGGGAGATTTTATGAATAGGATTTTACTCACAATAATTCTTATGTGCATTTTTGCACCTATGTTACATTAACATAGTCAAGGGATTTTTCCCTTGTCTCCCTCTTCTGTTTTTTATACTTCTGCTATACTTCCTCTTATGAGATTCCGTAACTTAAAAAAACAATCAAAAAACAAACCAGAAACAAAAACAGTAGAAACTATCATCTATGCCACATACCCCAACAGAATAAAAGCACTTATAACAGACCTCTTTATGATTTATATGCCTATACTCTATATAATAACCTATGTTTTCATGGATGGTGCTGATGATTTTAAGTCCTCACAACTTGCTCCATTTGTTGGAGTTCTTACTTATGCTCTTATATATTCTGTTCTTTTAGCAAAGTTTGGACAGACTCCTGGTAAAAAAGCTTATGATATTCAAGTAGTAGATAGCAAAAGTCATCAAAAAATTGTGATATTTAGAGCTTTTTGGCGGTTTATTTGCTTTATTTTCTCTGCCACAACATTTTTTGGTTTACTTTTACCACTTTTTAGGAAAGATAAAAAATCACTTCACGACATACTTTCTGGCACTATAGTAAGGGCTTTTAAGAGCTAAGGTGTTATTTGTTTTTCTTAAGATAAAAGGCTAAATTGTATCAAAAGTAAACAAAGTGTAAATAAAGCTCCCCGTTTAAACTTCATTTAAAATAACACTCATTATAATGTGCTGTCTCAAATACATTACGGTGTGAGTTTTAGTAAATGTTTATTTACGCGAACTTCATTAACTATCACTTCATATTAAGTGATGTAAAATATTTACAAACAAAACAGGAGAAACAATGAA
Organism: Sulfurimonas sp.; assembly: GCA_030949825.1. Classification (GTDB taxonomy): domain Bacteria; phylum Campylobacterota; class Campylobacteria; order Campylobacterales; family Sulfurimonadaceae; genus Sulfurimonas. Next base: position 92,867 of record JAUZSC010000008.1, on the reverse strand, counting down.
AAAAAATTATTTTATCTGCAGCAGTAGCTGCAATGGCATTTAGCGCAACAACAGCGTCTGCAAAAGGTATCGATATTGATGTAAGTGGTCAAGCTACACTTTACTATGAAACGCATAATGGTAATGGTGATGGTAATGCAGCTGTTGGTGCTACAGCAGCTAATAACAATGGTGATAAGGGTTTTGCTAATACTGATAGTTCAGTAGCAGCAGCTGGTATTCAATTAAATTTAGGTTCTGATCTTGGTAATAATTTTACTTTCGGTTCTCAAATCACTTACCTTGGTTCTTTAGGTTTAGATAAAACTGCAGTAAATGGTCAAAAACAATCTGCAAATACTACAAATGCTACAACTGCTGATTTAGCTCTGACGAAAATATTCATAGCTAAACAAATTGCAAACACTACATTTAAAGCTGGTCGTCAAGAACTTCCTAAATCACTTTCTCCTTTAGCATACTCAGAGGGTTGGAATGTATATAAAAATACTTTTGATGCAATCATCGCTATCAATACTGATTTACCAAAAACTACTTTAGTTGGTGCTTATGTAACTGGTGGAACTGGTATGAGTCTTGGTACTACAAGTGACATCGTTACACAAACATCAGCAGGTAAAGTAGATGTAACTGGTGCTGCATACATGATTACAGCTCAAACTAAATTAATTCCAATGACAACTTTAACAGTAAGTTATTATGATTTAAAAGATGTTGGTAAAAACCTTACACCTAACTCTCGTGTAGCAGCAGCTCTAGGTTCAACAAATGTTCTACCTACTCGTACAAGTATTGGTGCTGATGCTATATGGGTAGATGCTCAAATAGCTTTACCAGCTAGTATTAAACTAGGTCTTCAAGGTGGAAAAGTTAGTCCAGATAGTACACTTAATACAAAGACTGCTCTAGGTGCTGTTGCAATGGATGATACTACTGCATATGGTGCAAAGCTGTCTACAAAAATTAGTGGAGTGTCTTTAAAAGCAATCTATACAACTGTTGACGCTGTAGCTACTGGTAAAGTAGGTGTTTCAGTTCAAAATACAGGTACAGGAATTAAATCTCCATTATATTCTCAAATGATGTACAATCAAAACATGATCTCTTTAGATGCAGATACTATCGTTTTAGGTGTTGGATATGACGCTGGTTCTATCGGTAAATTTGCTGTTAACTATGGTATGACTACTATGGGTAACACTAATCAATCTGCTAATACTGGAATCACAGGTGATACAGATTACAACGAGCTAGACTTAGTTTACAAAGTTAAAGCTGGTGGTGTTCAATATTTCGCAATCGCTGCAATCCGTGACATCGATAACGGTGGTACTATGAATACAACTACAAGTCTTAACAATAGAAATATGACTAAAGATACAGTAGTTCGTTTCTGGGCTCGTTACAACTTCTAGTCTTTTCTTAAAAGATAAAGTTCAACAAACTCGAAACACGCTCTACCTTGTTCCCAAGTTTTACTTGGGAACAAACTCTTCAAAACAAACCTCAAACACAAACTTACTTTTTATGTTATAATGCTTTATGAAAAAAGTATATACAGAAACTGGAAAATATCTTTATGATATATCTAAAATTATTTTAGGTTTAGCTATTGTAACACCGTTAATTAAAGATGAAAGTATTAATATATACTCTTTATGGATAGTATTTATTGCATTTATAGTCGGTGCTTTTTTAATAAAAATAGGAGAATGAAATGAGTTTAGAATTTGCAGGTCTTTTCATTGTAGTAGGAGTAATGCTAACAATGTACATTATGACAAAACTAGATAATAATTCAAAAATTAAACATTAGCTTGTTCCATCTCTCTGAGATAGAATGCATATAAAGTTTCACGCATTACAAACTTATGCTATACTCTCTCTAATTTTAAAAAAGAGAGAAACCTATGACACTTACAAAAACATTACTTATTTTATCACTCACATTTTTCATCACTGGGTGTCCTACAAAAACAGCATTTAAAACACAAGAACCACTCAAAGATGCAGCATTAGTCTACATGTATGTAACAGATTCTCAATCAGGCATGGATGATTCTATGGAAGATTCAAAGTATAAAATCCAAATCAACCGTAAAAATGTAGCAGGAACTATAGAAGCTGGAGAATATAAAGTCTTTGACATGAAGCCAGAGACAGTACTTTTTACAGCAGTTCGTAAAAATATAGAAGAAAAATATGTAAAATTAAGTTTAGTAGCTGGACAAACATACTACCTAAAAACACAAAGTGCTGCTTTTGGTGAGCCGTATAGTTTTGAACAAGTTCATGCAAGTGTAGCAAGACAAGATTTAAAAGAGAGTAAATTAGCAGGTTCATTTGAAGTAGATATGGCAGCCTATGTTCCAGCTTTTGGCGGAAGCACAGTAGATGCAGATGCTAAAGGCAAAGTTCCATCAATGAGTGAAGCAGAGATAGATGCAATCATAGAGAAAAAACTAAAAGCAATGGGTGCCGGCACGGCAGCAGTAGCAGCTCCAGCGGCAATGCAAAACTCTACTCCAAGCTCTTCTTCATCGTCAAAACTCAACGACATAAAAGAAGCATACGAAATGAAAAAACAAGGACTCCTAACTAACGAAGAGTTCAAAGCAATGAAAGCTGATATATTAGCGAAGTAAATTTTATTTATTTAGCTTTTAATTTAGAAGAGTATAATTAGTTATGGCACAAATAGATGAGATAAAAGAAAGTATAGGTTATTTAAAAGTTGTTTTTAGTATTATGATTGCTATTAATGTTTCTTTTATTGCTTGGATATATAAAAATTATAATAAATTTGATTTAATAGACTTTATACTATTTTTAATTATATCTATATCTATAACGGCAGGAATAATCTATGTAAATAGAATTATTTTACGTAAGATAAGAAGTTTAAGGAATTTATAATGGAATATTTTAAAATTATTATTGCATTAGTAGTATTTGGTGGGATTCTCTATTCAGTTTATGAAACAGTCACCTTTGATACTGATACAAACACTTAATGCTAATAGACAGTTATGACAGAGTAGTAGACTACCTGCGAGTATCGGTAACAGAACGCTGTAACTTTAGATGCACATACTGCATGCCTGAGAAACCTTTTTCTTGGGTGCCTAAAGAAAACCTCCTTACATTTGAAGAGCTCTTTGAGTTTATGAAAGTAGCTATAGATGAGGGTGTTAAAAAATCAGAATCACAGGTGGTGAACCACTTCTTCGTGAAGGTCTCGATAAGTTTATAAAAATGATTTACGATTATGAACCGAGTGTAGATTTAGCAATGACTACTAATGCTTTTTTACTCAAAGGTGCCGCGCAAAGATTAAAAGATGCCGGACTTAAACGAATCAATGTAAGTGTAGATACTCTAATACCCGAAGTTGCTAAAGATATCGCTGGAAAAGATGTTCTAAAAAATGTTTTAGAGGGTGTAGATGAAGCCTTGCATGTCGGACTTAAAGTAAAAGTAAATATGGTACCGATGAAAACAGTAAACGCACAAGAGATTGTGAGTGTTTTAGAGTACTGTAAAGAACGAAATATGTCTATACGCTTTATAGAGTACATGGAAAATAAGTTTGCAGCAAAAGAGATTCAAGGCATGAAATCACCTGAACTTTTAGCAATACTCAGAGAAAAATACGAATTTACAGATGATGGATTTGATGGCAGTTCTCCTTCTCATTACTATACAATGAAAGATGGATACCGTTTTGGAATTATAGAACCTTATGAAGATGATTTTTGCAAAAAATGTAACAGAATTCGTTTAACAGCTGAGGGAAATCTTATTCCTTGTCTTTATTTTGATGAGGCTATGAGTATATCTGCGTCTATCAAAAAAGGTGATATAAAAGGTGCGGCTGCTGTTTTAAAAGAAGTAGTACGAACTAAACCTGAGAAAAATCGTTGGGGTGGTGAAGATGATGAAGTCTCATCACGAGCTTTTTATGAAACGGGTGGCTAGAGTTTGCTCTATTTAGTAGAACATTTTTACTCCATTCAAGGCGAGGGAAAATACACTGGAACACCCTCTCTTTTTTTAAGATTTGGTGGATGCAACATGAAGTGCGAAGGTTTTGGATGCAAAGAAACTGCTGAGGATGGTGTAGAAGTCCAAGGCTGCGATACGGTTTATGCTGTAAACAAAGAACACTTTGCCCATACTTGGATTCCTATACAAAAGTCACAAGAATTACTAAATATTTTAGATCTTTATGAACTCCCAGATGCTGTAGATATAGTTATGACAGGTGGTGAACCACTCATCTATGCGAATGATGAGATTTTTGTTGATTTCTTAAATACATTAGATGCAATGGGACATAGAATAACTTTTGAAACAAATGGTTCTTTAGCAGTTGATTTTAACAAGTACCCAGTCTATAAAAAGTGTATATTTGCTCTTTCAGTGAAGCTTTCAAATTCGAATGAGCCTTTAAAAAAGAGAGTGAATGGTGATGTGATTTACTCGCTTGCATCGAATGCAAAAGAGGCATTTTTTAAGTTTTCTATAGATGCTGAGTCGATTACGCTAGGTTTAGAAGAAGAGATAAATGAGATTTTACTTCATTCTCCAAAAACTAAGGTCTATTGCATGCCTTTGGGTGGAAGTAAACAAGAAGTAGAAAACAATACCGAACCGCTTATAGATTTTTGTAAAACAAAAGGGTATAATTTTTCAGATAGATTACATATCAGAATCTGGGATCAGAATAAAGGAGTCTAAAGTGATTATTCGTAAATTATTTAAGTTTGAAAATGCGCATATAGTGCGTGGATGCTCAAGTAGTAGATGCAGAAGCTCAGTGCATGGACATTCTTATAAAATAGAACTCCTTTTTGAATCTGACTTTTTAGATAATGGACACATGGTGTATGACTTTGGTCTAATGAAACAAAATATGAAAGCACTCATAGATAGTTTTGATCATGCAATAGCTATTTGGAATGAAGATGATGCCGAGTATGTAAGTGACATGAAAAAATACTCAGACAGATGGATAACACTTCCAGTCTCACCCTCAGCCGAACAGTTTTCTCGTGTAATATTTCTTATCATTGATAAACTTTTAAAACAAACAAGTAGTATAAACGGTGAAAAAAATGTTAGCCTAAATAGCATTATAGTCCACGAAACAGAGACAGGCTATGCCCAATGTTTTAAAGAAGATGCTTACTCCCAAAAAATGGGTTTAATACAACTAGCAGATATCATATTTTCTCAAAGTATAAAAGAAGAGTGGGGCGACAGCGAACTCTTTGAAAAACTTAAGGCTGGGGAGAGCTTCTTAAATCCAAAGAGTGTTTAGAAGTAAAACTAAACTGTGTTGAAATAATATTTACCGTACTATCTGCCTGAAAACCTTCACAGGCTTCATCAAGCATAATATAAGCATTTGAATGTGCTAGAGGAGAAACCATCCCTGGTGCAAACTTCTTGCATGGAGTAAAATACTCTCCATCAAAAACTCCAGGAACTAAACTTCTTCGTCCAGCTCTCACAGCGTAATCATTTTTCATTTTTGCTTTGATTGTATTTATATATTTTGAAGTATTTCCACTTAGCGCTAAGATAATACTTTGCCCAAAGAGTTCAAAGTTCATAGCAGCAGCAAGTGGATTTCCGGGTAGATTTAAAATTATAGTATCTCCGATTTTGCCAACAGTAGTAGGTTTTCCTGGTTTGATATGGATTTTGTTAAAAAACACATCGCAATCAAATGAAGCAAATGCTTCCCTAGTAAAATCAGCATCTCCAACACTCACACCACCGCTCGTTATGATAAGGTCAGCATCTAAGGCACTTTTAATATGTTCTTTTAAACTCTCTACTGTATCCACAGCCGTTCCAATAAAATCAACCGTACAACCCAGCTCTAAAGCGCGTGCCATAAAGGTAGGCGCATTTGTATTATAAAGTTGGTGCGACTCTACTGTCTCAAAATGCATTTTTAATTCACTTCCAGATGCAAAGAGTGCGATTTTAGGACGCTTATAAATCTTAGTATGACTGATACCCTGCGATGCTAAAAGTGTGATTTGATGGGCATGGAGTTTGTCCCCAGTGTAGAGAAGTTTATCACCTGCTTTTATATCTTCACCTCTTAAACGAATATGTTTAGAAAGACTAAGCTTTGGAGGTAGATTTACTCCATTGCTAGACTCAGTAGTATCCTCAATAGGAACGATACACTCACAGCCTTTAGGAATCCGCGCACCTGTCATTATCTTAATAGCAGAGCCTTCTTCTAAAACAGCATCTGAGTTATCCCCTGCAAAAATAGTATGCTCAAGTATGACAGAACGAGAAGCATCACAAAGCTTCACCGCATAACCATCCATAGCGGAGTTATCAAAAGGAGGAAGATTATGTCTTGCAACAATATCTTCAGCTAAAATACACCCAAGAGACTGCTCTATAGGTAAAATTTTGATTGATTTAGGTTTTATTTGTGTATATATGATTTCTAATGCTTCTTCTACTGTTACAGCCATTATTTACCTTTACTTGAATATACTTTCACTATGAATGAAATGTATGATATGAGTATTGTAACACATTACTACAGTGTTATTGGGATTTTAGTTGTTATAGGTATGAATGCTATTATGTTAGCCAATGCAAAAGATATCGCACACTACCAAAGACAGATGAGTATTTTTACACCGCTTAGTTCTATGGCTCTTGGCGGAATTATTTTTACGGGTGTTGTTATGATGGCAGCAAAGCATCTGGACTTTAGTATTGAAAATATTTTAATGATTGTTTTTTCTTTAGTGATTATAGTGCTTGAAGTAAAAAGAATTAAGACACTGAAATATTTAAAAAAAGAGCGATAATACACTTTTAGTAGCGTATAAAAGAATGGCATTTAGTATGCTTGCCTTAGAGCTACTCACAACATTAAGTATTTCTGTTTGGATGTGGATTTGATTTATATTTTACTTGATGAAATACCAAAAGAAGAGTTGATAATAAAGGGTGAAATATTTAAGTACCTCGTAAAAGTAAGACGGCATGGAGTAGGCGATACTATCGCTTTTCGCTCAAAAAAAAAGAGATGGACACTTTGTTTGAATACGAAATCATAGACATACAAAATCGAAACATGGAACTAAAAAGAATTTCATCTACACATCAAGTAGTAGCATCTCAAAAAGAACTTCATATCGGCTGGTGTTTAATAGATGCTAAGTCCATAGAAAAAATACTTCCATCTTTATCTGAAATAGGTGTAAGTAAAATCTCTTTTATCTCTTGTGAGAGAAGTCAGAAGAACTTTAAACTCGATACGAAACGCTTCAACAGAATCTTAGAAGCTTCCATGCAACAATGTGGACGAAGTACATATATAGAGTTTGACACTTATAAAGATATAAGAGCTTTTATAAAAGAGTTTCCTCAGACAAAAGTATTTGATTTTACGGACAAAACTTTAGATGAATATACAGATATAAAAACAGTTTTAATAGGTTGCGAAGGAGGGTTTTCTCAAAATGAACGAGCACTTCTAAAGGAACAAGATATTTTTAGGCTGAACACTCCTATGATCTTACGCTCAGAATCAGCTGTTATGGCGGTAGCAAGTAAAGTTTTACTTTAAGAAAATTTTAGATATAATTTCAGTCGATAAAATCTGCCCCCATACGGATTTAAAAAATATATAGATATGCGTACACAAGACGCGTATCAAAAGGCAAAATAATGAGAAAAGATTTACACCCAGAATTTGTAAAATGTACTGTTTCATGTGCATGTGGAAACACATTTGAAAATAGAGCTGCTCAAGACACTCTTAAAATAGACATCTGTTCAGAATGTCACCCATTTTTCACAGGTTCTGAGAGAATGGTAGATACAGCTGGTAGAATCGAGAAGTTTAACGCTCGTTACGCTAAAAAATAGTTTTCTAAACTATGTTGAGCCTTATTCCAACTCCGATTGGAAACATAGGCGACATGTCTCTTAGGGCTATAGAAGTTTTAAGAGATGCTGATATACTCCTTTGCGAGGACACTCGCGTTACAAAAAAACTCATCAACATTTTAAAAGAACGCTACAACACTTCCTTTAAAGAAAATCAAAAATTTATATCGCTCCATTCGCATAATGAACAAGCTTTTGTTGAAAAACTAGAAACTTCTTTTTTTGAGCAAAATATTGTTTATGCAAGTGATGCAGGGATGCCCGGAGTGAGTGACCCTGGTCAAATTTTAGTGCGTTACTGTATAGATAATGCTGTAGAATATGATGTTCTCCCCGGTGCAAATGCACTTTTAACTGCCTTTGTAGCGAGTGGATTTGTTCAAACACAGATGCTCTTTTTTGGTTTTTTAGACCATAAGGGAGACTCTCGAAGTGCAGGTCTGCAAAAGGCACTTCATAATGGATACACTACAATTCTTTATGAATCCCCCCATAGACTTGAAAAACTTCTTTTAGAACTTCAAGAAATTGAACCTTCTCGTGAACTGTTTTTAGCAAAAGAGCTTACAAAGAAGTACCAAAGATATGTTCATGGAAATGCGAGTGAAATCTTAAAAAAACTAGATGGAAACTATAGAGGTGAATGGGTTGTGGTTCTCAAGGCTGCTCAAATGCAAAATACTTCTGCAATTAGCCAAAAAGATATTTTAAACCTTGATTTAGCAAAAAAAGTTCAAGTAAAACTTATATGTAAAATTACAGGTGAAAATACAAAAGAATGCTATAGTAGACTCTTAAAGCTCTAAAAAACCTTAATAATCTTAATATTAATTTTTTTTAGATAGAATGTCTTATGTTAATTTATGCAAAACAACCAATATATTATTTAATAAACAATTATCCTCAGATGATTAAAACGCTTTATCTTGTAAAAGAGATTGAAAAGAAAGAATACTCCCGACTTATGAAAATGGGCTTTGAAGTAAAACGAATACCAAATGAAGCAGCACAAAAAATGTGTAAAAATGCTTCTCACCAAGGCTTTTTAGCTGAGGTGAGTGACTTCAAACCACATACATACAAGCTATTTCTTCGTAAAAACTTTATACTTGTTTTATCGGGACTTACTGATGTTGGAAACATTGGCGCACTGGTAAGAAGTGCCTACGCTCTTGGTGTAGATGCTATTATAGCCTGTGGGGTAAAACAACTAGCTTTTGATGGAATCGTTCGCTCAAGCACAGGTGCTCTTTTTGATATGCCTTTTGCCATTGAGCATAATGTTCATGATGTCATAAATGATTTTAAAATGTCTGGATTTACTGTCTACGGTGCTGATGCATCGGGTTCAGATATCAAAGAAGTTACTATTTCTGAGAAAAAAGTATTGGTATTAGGAAGCGAGGGTGAAGGACTTACTTCGCGTACGCTCTCAAAGCTCGACCAAGTTATAAGTATAAAAATGGCACATGAATTTGACTCACTCAATGTAAGTGTAGCTGGAGCAATTTTAATGGATAGAATGGGAGAGAGAACATAATGAGCGAAGGTTTAAAAGTCTTAAGAGATATCGGAGCACAAGTAATTCATAATGAAACACATATATCTAGAGAATATGTTCAAGCGATTATTCACGAGACATTTGATGATTTACAAAGTGTCCAGTTTGTAGGATTTGTATCTATTTTAGAAAGAGAATACGATGTTGATTTAAGTGATTTACGAGCTAAGGGTAAAGAGTTTTTTAAAGAAAAAGCTGAAAAATTACAAGAGCAAGAAAAAGTTTTTGTAGTAAGTAAAACGAAACCGACTCATCCATTAATCTATATTCTTTTAGCTTTAGGACTCTTTTTATCTTTTGCTTATTATACTTTTGTATATTTGGACTCAATGACTCCCCAAATAGAAAACTTAGATAATACAAAAATAGATGATGCTAGAAAAAACATAAGTCCGGCAGTAGTAGAAAAAATTATTATCATAGAAAAAAAGAATGAAGAGAATGCAACAATCGATGCTACAGCAGAAAAAAAAACTTCTTGAAGTAGAAATAAAAGAAGAAGAACCGGTCGTGGAAGAAGTCGTTCAAGCTGAACCTGAAATCCAAAGCCTTAAAAGTTTAAAAATCTTGCCAAAAAGAAAAATTTGGGCAGGCTATATAAATATTAAAACAAATCAAAAACATCAAAAAATTTTTAGAAAAAAATTTGCTCTTGATACAAGTAAAAACTGGTTACTTCTTTTTGGAGCAGGGACTGTTAAGCTTGAAGTAAATGGCGAAAATGTTAAATTTTCTGCAAAACAAAACATGCGATTTAAATATGTTGATGGTATCTTTACAAAGATTACAGTTGCTGAGTTTAAAAGTTTAAATAAGGGCCGTAAGTGGTAAAAGTATTTTTAATGCTTTCACTTTTCGTTTTTTCTGCATTTGCAGAGGACGAAGTTATAGAGATTCAAGACCCTTTAATGCAAAAAGTAAAGAGTTTTGTAAGTGAAGAAGAGTTTTCTAAGAATGAAAGTTTTATAAAGTTGATATTTTCTCCCCAAACAAATTTTTACAGACAAGACAGAGTTGATGCAGTAAAAGTTGCACAAACATTAAAAGAAAATGGCTTACTCAAGCTTTTCTTTGTAAAACCTCAAGAATTAAAACTTAGTTTTAAAACGAGTGCTTCACCCTTGTTCTTTGTAAAGATTATGGGAGATACATTGCGAAATATGGGTTATTACCGTTATGTAACAATGGAATCAAACCTTGATAGTTCAGAATTTACTTGGACAATCGTTTTAAAAGCAGAATATGCAACAGACCCGCTTCTTTTACAAGCCGAGTTACAAAAAAGTGGATGTGGGGTTATCGATATAAAAAGGCACACAAAAAGCCATTGGGAATACAGTATCGATATGAGCCAAGCTAGTTTAAATATACCGAGTCTTCAAGACAAGCAAGAGATGCAATTAAAAAGATCTTTGTATGCGCATTGGTTGAATGTATCAAACATACAAAGCCTTAAAATAAAAAGTTCTTTTAGAGATCATTGGTATCCAAAAATTAGCTATTACAATAAGCAATTACACCTTTTAAAAGTGATTCAAGAGGATACTAGAACACGCACTCTCTTTCTTGTAGTTCCAAGTAATGCAAGGTATATAAAGATTGACGATATGTACACGCTTAAAAATGTTAAAGATAAACTAACACTCGAACCAAAAGGACATAAATAATGTTTGACGAAATTCAATTTGACAAAATGAAAAGGCTACCCAAGTATGTTTTTGCTGAGGTAAATGAACTTAAGATGCAAGAGCGTAGGGCTGGTGCGGATGTTATTGATTTTTCTATGGGTAATCCTGATGGTGATACTCCTGAGCATATTCGTGAAAAACTTGTAGAGTCTGCACAAAAAACTAAAACACATGGCTACTCTGTTTCTAAAGGGATTCCTAAGTTACTTAAAGCCATTGCTGACTGGTACGAAAGACGCTACGACTGCGTACTAAATCCTGAGACTGAATGTGTTGCAACTATGGGTTCAAAAGAGGGTTATGCACACCTGACTTATGCGGTAACAAATCCAGGTGATGTAGCGGTTGTTCCAGATCCTACTTACCCTATTCATGAGTTTTCTTTTATTTTAGCGGGTGGAAATGTTGTTAAGTTTGGAATAGAATTTGATGAGCATTACAGACTTGATGAAGACAAATTTTTTCAAGACTTAGAACGCGTATTTAAAGAAAGTTCACCACAACCCAAATATGTTTTAGTAAATTTTCCTCACAACCCAACAACAGTAACTGTAACACAAGAATTTTATGTGCGTCTTGTTGCTATGGCAAAAGAGAAAAGATTTTATGTAATCTCGGATATCGCCTATGGAGATATTACTTTTGATGGTTATATCACACCTTCTATCATGAGTGTTCCTGGTGCAAAAGATGTGGCAGTTGAGAGTTTTACACTTTCTAAGTCTTATAATATGGCTGGCTGGAGAGTAGGTTTCTTTGTTGGAAATCCTAAACTAATAGGCGCGCTTCAAAAGATTAAGTCATGGTTAGATTACGGTATGTTTACTCCGATTCAAGTGGCTGCTACGGTAGCATTAAATGGCGACCAACAATGTGTTCGTGATATAACTGCGAAATATAACCATCGCCAAGAAGTATGTATAGAAGCTTTTTCAAGAGTTGGATGGCATATGAAAAAGAATGAAGCAAGTATGTTTATTTGGGCAAAAATTCCCCAATGTGTAGAACATCTAGGCTCTTTAGAGTTTTCAAAAAGACTTCTTGTTGAAGCTGGCGTTTGTGTCGCACCAGGGATTGGTTTTGGAGCATATGGTGAGGGTTATGTTCGTATAGCTCTCATCGAAAATGACAATAGAATCCGTCAAGCGGCTAAAAATATTAAAGAATTTTTAAAACAATTTCAAAAAGAGGATAAATAATTTTATGATAAAAGTTGGAATTATAGGCGTAGGAACTGTTGGGACAAGTGTTGCAGAGATTTTACGCGATAATGCAGATGTTATTTCTGCTCGTGCAGGAGTAGACATCATTGTAAAAAGTGGTGTTGTTAAAAACCTAAATAAAGATAGAGGTTTAGATATTCTCATAACAGATAATGTGGATGATATTCTAAATGACCCTGAGATCGACATAGTAGTTGAACTTATGGGTGGCGTTGATGAGCCTTTTAAAGTAGTGAAGCGTGCCTTAGAATCAGGTAAAGCTGTAGTTACTGCCAACAAAGCACTTTTAGCATACCACCGTTATGAGTTACAAGAAATAGCAAAAGACATAGCTTTTGAGTATGAAGCAGCAGTGGCGGGTGGTATTCCTATTATTAGTGGGCTTCGTGATGGTTTATCTGCTAATCACATAGAATCTATTATGGGTATTATGAACGGTACATGTAATTATATGATGACAAAAATGGAACAAGAGGGTGTTGCTTACGCAGATATTTTGCAAGTTGCACAAGACTTAGGTTACGCAGAAGCTGATCCTACTTTTGATGTTGGCGGATTTGACGCGGCACATAAACTTCTCATTCTTGCATCTATCGCTTATGGAATCGACGCGAAACCTGAAGATATTTTAATCGAGGGAATTGACAATGTATCTCAAGATGATATCTCTTTTGCTAAAGAGTTCGGCTACGCTGTAAAACTTTTAGGAATTGCTAAAAAAGATGGAGATGAAGTTGAACTTCGTGTTCATGCCTGTTTGATTAAACAAGAAGAGATGATAGCAAAGATAGATGGTGTTATGAACGCTATTTCAGTTGTTGGCGATAAAGTCGGTGAGACACTTTTTTTATGGTCCTGGTGCTGGTGGAGATGCTACTGCATCTGCTGTTGTTGCAAACATCATTGACATTGCAAGAAGTGGAAAATCAACTCCAATGCTTGGATTTGACAGACCAATGGAAGGCACAAAACTTAGACTTAAGCCTACTGCAAACATAGAGTCAAAGTATTATCTACGAATAAATGTTTCAGACAAAGCTGGGGTTTTAGCAAAAATCACAAAAATATTTGAAGAAAACAGTATCTCAATCGAGACAATGTTACAGCGTCCTGTAAATGAAGATTCGGCAAATTTACTTGTATCAACGCATACTGCAGTAGAATCAAATATTCAAAATATGATTAAAACATTAGAATCTTTAGACTTTGTAACTGCTCGACCTGTAATGATTAGGATTGTATAATTAAAATCTTAATCACGGGTGCAAGTAGTGGTTTGGGTGAAGAACTCGCTCGAAAATATGCATCTTCAGAAAATTCTCTTATTTTACTTGCAAGAAGAGAAGATAGACTAAAATCTTTACAAAAAGAACTCGAATCTTTGTGTAAAAGTGTAAAAATACTTGTAGCCGATGTTACAGAGTTTGAAGTATTGCAGACAAAAATCGCTAGTATAGGTTCTGTCGATATGGTGATTTTAAATGCTGGTGTTTCAGTAGGGCATTCTAAAGAAGTGATAGCTTTTTCTGATTTTAAAAAGATTTACGATGTGAATGTTTTAGCAAATCATGCAATCTTAGAAATATTATTACCTAAATTTGAAGAGCAAAAAAGTGGTAAAATAGTTTTTATATCTTCACTCGCTTCATTGATTTCTCTACCATCATCCCAAGCTTACAGTTCATCAAAAAGTGCTATAAGTGCGTATGCAGAAGCTCTTCGTTATAAATATTCAAGTACAAATATAAAAGTTATAAATATCTTACCAGGTTTCATAAAAAGTGAAATGACAGATAAAAATAAATTTAAAATGCCTTTTCTTTTAGAAACAAAAGACGGTGTGAGTAGGATTGTTCATGCAATACAGACAAATAAAAGGGTGTACGCTTTTCCACTTAGATTTTATTTAATTATAAGGGCACTTAATGTGCTTCCAAAATTTATAAGAGAAAAGACAATATCTTTACTCAAGTAGCTTTTAATTTATTTTGATATACTTACGCAGATTAAATGAGGGATAAAAATGAGTAATGAAAGTACACAAAAAAACCGTTGGCTAATCGTAATAGCCGCAATGGGAATCCATATTTGTATAGGTTCTGTCTATGCTTGGAGTGTTTATGTTAACCCAATTCAAGCAGCAATGAACTGGACACTTACGGATGTTACAATTACTTTTTCTGTTGCAATATTCTTTTTAGGATTATCCGCCGCACTTTTAGGTAAGTTTGTAGAAAACAAAGGACCTCGAGTAGCAGCTACATTAGCAGCGATACTTTTTGGACTTGGTACTGTTGGCTCTGGTTTTGCAATCGCAATGGAATCAAAGTATTTACTTTACTTGACATACGGTGTCTTAGGTGGAGCAGGACTTGGAATCGGTTATATTTCTCCCGTTTCAACTTTAGTTAAATGGTTTCCAGACAAACGAGGGATGGCAACTGGTTTAGCTATTATGGGTTTTGGTTTTGCATCTGCTATCTCAGGTCCAGCTATAAAAATACTTATAGATGATGTGGGTATTTCTAATACCTTTTATATTTTAGGATCTATATACTTTGTAGTAATGTTTGCATCTGCTCAATATTTAGCAGTACCAGCAGAAGGTTATATGCCTAAGAATTTTAAACCTGAAAAAGTAAAAGCTGACCTTGCATCTATGAGTCGTGAAGAAGCTATTAAGACAGGTCGTTTTTATGGGCTTTGGATTATGCTTTTTATCAATGTGACATGTGGTATCGCTATTATTTCTGTAGCATCTCCTCTTCTTCAAGAAGTAGTAGGTATCTCAGCACTCGCAGCAGCATCTGCTGTTGGACTTATGGGTATATTTAATGGAGTTGGTCGCATAGCATGGGCAAGTGCGTCTGATTACTTAACGCGTCCTATCGTATTTGTTGTTTTCTTCGCTACGCAGATTGTTGCATTTTATCTTCTAACAACAGTAACAAGTGTTCTTTTATACTCAGTACTCGTTTACTATATTATGACATGTTATGGTGGAGCATTTGCTTCTATTCCTGCATATATTGGTGATGTATTTGGCACAAAACAATTAGGTGCTATCCATGGGTATATACTTACAGCTTGGGCATTAGCAGGACTTGTTGGACCACTTATTATTGCCTATGTTAAAGATGCAACTGGGAGTTACTCAAACACTCTTTATGTATTTGTAGCCCTTTTTGTAATTGCGCTTATTACTTCTATTTGGATGATGAGTAATATTAAAAAAGTGAGAATGCAAACTGCATAAGTGTTTTAGCGTGTAGATAAATTGACAAAATAATCCTTTTTATATATAATGAATTTAATATATATAAAAGGATTCTGTAATGTTAAGTATTGGCATTGGTGAAATACAAAAAAATAGCTCTATATTTTCAAATCTAACAGAAGCTATTCAAATCATAGACAAAAGAAAAAAACAAGTTCTTGCTATGGTTTATCCTGTTCAAACCCAGAGTATAGTTCCTAGTTTAGCTGGCAAATATAAGAATAAAGTTAAATCTACTAAGCTAAGCATGGAAGAGATTAAAGAATTTTCAATGATGAAAACGATGGAAGAGAAATATGGTTTATCTTCTTGATACAAATATAATCATTAGATTTTTAGTAGGTGACCACAAAGAACACTTAGCTAAAAGTATAGAAATATTTAAAGATATAGAAACCGCAAAACTACAAGTTGAAATACTAGATGGTGTTTTAATGGAAGCCTTTTTTGTGCTTACAAAATTTTATAAACAACCCAAAAATGATGTTATCAATGACCTAAAAGCTATTTTAAATTTAAATGGTGTAATTAATTCAAATAAAACAATTTTATATGAAGCATTAAATATAGTTGAAAATAAAAATATAGATTTTGTGGATGCTCTCATTTGTGCAAAAAGTAAACTACAAGGTTTTGGAAAATTGAGTTTTGATAGGGATGTTGAGAAGTGTTAAGTAAGTATGAGTAGAGCTAAAGGAAATATAGCAGAAGAAAAAGCCTGTATATTCCTTTACGATAAAGGCTTTATTATAGTAGAACGAAATTTCTACTCTCGTTTTGGCGAGATAGATATTATTGCAAGTAAAGAAGAAGTGCTTCACTTTATCGAAGTAAAAAGTGGGCTCGACTATGAGTCTGCTATACAAAATATAAGCCCAAGTAAGCTTAGAAAATTTATAAGAACAGTGCATGTATATATGAAAAAAAATGCGCTTGATGTAGACTTTATGATAGATGCTATTATCGTTACTCCAAAAGATATAGAGATAGTAGAGAATATAACTCTATAAATGATATAATTTCACAAGAATAATTTGGAGAGTACAATGCACGCAAAAATATTTTTTGGCTCAAAAGAAGCTACAAAAGAGAAGCTAAGTGAAAGAAAAAGTCCCTTTAATGGAAAAGTAGTTTCAACTGCACCTATCTGTGATGCAGAGGACACAAACAGAGCTCTTAAAATTGCACAAGCAGCTACTGCATCTGCAAAGGCTTCAACGCTTGCACAAAGATGTTCATGGTTACTTGATGTTGCTCAAAAATTAAGAGAGAATAAAGAAGATATTGCGCAAACGATGACGGATGAAGTTGGAAAACCTATCACTTTTTCAAGAATTGAAGTCCAGCGATGCATCGAGACGGTAACACTCTCATGCGAAACAATGCGTACAATGCACGGTGAAACAATTAACACAGATGCAATGGCGAGTGGTAAAAAAACGCTTGCATATTTTACTCGCTTACCTGTTGGTGTTGTTGCCTGTATAACTCCGTTTAACTTTCCTCTTAACCTTGTAGCACATAAACTAGCACCTGCCCTTGTGGCAGGAAATACGGTTGTACTAAAACCAACTCCTGAAGCACCATTAACGGCTTATAAATTTGCAAAGCTTTTTATAGAGTCGGAGTTTGCAGTTAAAGATGCATTGAGTCTTGTGTACGGAGATGCTGAAGTTGGCGGAACACTTGTAAGTTCTGATATTCCTAGAGTGATAAGTTTTACAGGTTCAGTTCCTGTTGGGAACATTATTACGAAATCTGCTGGAATTAAAAAAGTTGGACTTGAACTTGGTGGAAATGCTGCAACATTTATAGATGCAAGTGCAAATTTAAACTTAGCATCACAAAGGTGCTCTATTGGTGCTTTTGTAAATTCTGGTCAGGTGTGCATCTCGCTTCAACGGATCTATGTGCATACAGATATTTACGATGCTTTTGCTATAAAGATGGCAGAAGAAACTAAAAAACTAAAAGTGGGTTCTCCTTATGATGATGACACATTTATGGGTCCTCTTATAGATGATGAATCGGCTACTCGTGCAATGGACTGGGTGACAAGCGCAATAGAAGAAGGTGCAACACCACTTCTGCCACCCCATCGTGAGGGAAGAATGTTCCATCCATGTGTGATGACTGATGTTTGTGATGATATGGCTATAGTATGTGAAGAAGTATTTGCTCCGATTGTCTCACTTGTTCGTGTTGATAATTTTGATGATGCGCTTCCACGAATGAACAATTCCCCTTATGGTTTACAGTTCTCAGTTTTTACAAATGACTTGCGTGTGACGCAAAGAGCTATTGATGAGCTAGATGCCGGTGGAATTGTTATTAACGATATGCCAACATTACGATTTGATATTCAGCCTTATGGCGGAGTAAAACTAAGTGGAGTAGGGCGTGAAGGTCCTCGTTTTGCGATTGAAGAAATGACTGAGATTAAAAGCGTTGTGATTTGTTAATTTGTCTAAGAAAAAAGTTATTATCTCCGCTTGTTTACTCGGTGAATACTGTCGCTACGATGGTAAAACAAAAAAAGTAAATGAGGTTTTAGAAGCTTATAGAGACTATGAAATAATTCCATTTTGTCCAGAATCACCTCTTTTTGGAACACCGCGTGAGCGTATAAATGTACTTGAGATAGGTGGACAAAATAGAATTATTACAGATGTTACAAACAAAGATGTTACGCAAGTTCTTGAAGATGAAATCACTTCTTTTATAAAAAATAATCCTAATGTAGATGCTATTGTTTTAAAGTCAAAATCTCCTAGTTGTGGACTCAAAACGACTCCTATTTTAAATGAAAAGAAAGAGACGCTGCATCGAGGCAATGGAATTGCCGCAGAAATATTCTTAAAAAGTTATTTAAATATCGATATAAGAGATGAAAACTCCTTAATTTAGATATAATTTTATTAATTTAAATCAAGAGAAAACTAATGAATATCAGAGAAGAATACCTAAAATATTTTGAATCAAAAAACCATGCTAGAGTTGCATCATCAGCACTTGTTCCTGATGACGCAAGCTTACTTTTTAACAATGCAGGAATGGTTCCTTTTAAGTCTGTTTTTACAGGCGAAATTCCAAGACCACAAAATCCACGAGCAACTTCATGTCAAACATGTCTGCGTGCAGGTGGAAAACACAATGACCTTGAAAATGTAGGGCATACCGCGCGTCACCATACTTTCTTTGAAATGATGGGAAATTTTTCTTTTGGAGATTACTTTAAAGAAGAAGCAATCGGCTATGCTTGGGAATTTATTACCGAGGTTTTAAAACTCGATGTAGATAAGCTTTGGGTAACTGTGCACGACTCAGATGATGAGGCAGAACTTCTTTGGCAAAAACATATTTCAAAAGATAGAATTCTTCGTTTAGGAGATGCAGATAACTTTTGGACAATGGGCGATACTGGACCATGTGGACCATGCTCTGAGATTTTTTTACGATCAAGGAAGCGAGAATTTTAGTGGCGAAGAAGATTATCTTGGGGGTGAGGGTGATAGATTTTTAGAGATTTGGAATCTTGTTTTTATGCAGTTTGAAGTAAAAGAAAAAGGTGGAGAAAGATTAGCTCTAGCAAAGCCTTCTATAGACACTGGAATGGGACTTGAAAGGGTTGTCGCGATTAAAGAAGGAAAACTTTCAAATTACGACTCTTCACTTTTTATGCCTCTAATTAACGCTGTTGTAAAGCTAACAAACAAAGAGTATATCTATGCATCTGGTGCTTCTTTTCGTGTAATCGCTGACCATATTCGTACATCAGTATTTTTACTTTCTCAAGGAATAAACTTCTCAAACGAAGGTCGAGGTTATGTACTTCGTAGAATCTTACGCCGCGCTGTAAGACATGGGTACTTACTTGGGCTTCGGGCTCCATTTATGTTTAAACTTGTAGATATAGTTGTATCTATTATGGGTGAAGAGTACGGCTATTTAAAAACAAAAGCTAAGGCTGTTACTGAGCAGATTCAACTTGAAGAAGCGAGATTCTTTAAAACTATAGAGAGTGGTATTGCACTTTTTGAAGAAGAGTTGAAAAATACAAAAGAAATCTTTAGTGGTGATGTGGCATTTAAGCTCTACGATACCTTTGGTTTTCCACTTGATTTGACTGAAGATATGTTAAAAAGTCATGACTTAAAACTCGATGCTGCGAAGTTTGAAACACTTATGCTTGAACAACGAACGCGCGCAAAAGCTGCTTGGAAAGGAAGTGGAGATACTGCGGTTGCAGGAGATTTCAAATCACTTTTAGAAAAGTTCGGTGAGAACACCTTTGTTGGTTATGAGTTTATGCAACATAGTGGAGAAGTTCAAGCACTTTTAGATGAAAACTTTAAAACAGTCGAGAGCTTAGATGCCGGTAGTAAAGGATGGGTGTTTTTAGATATCACTCCTTTTTATGCAGAATCTGGTGGACAAACTGGAGATATTGGGGAGCTAGAGGGTTTTGCAAATGTTTTAGATACAAAAAAATTCTTTGGACTTAACTTATCTCAAATTGAAGTGACTCAAGAGATTAAACTTGGAAATATTGTAGACGGACATGTTGATATTTCTAGAAATGAAATTGTAAAGCATCATTCGGCTACGCACCTTTTACACGCTGTTTTATACGATGTTTTAGGTGAGCATATTTCTCAGGCAGGTTCACTCTGCGATGCACATAGATTGCGTTTTGATTTTTCACATCCAAAAGCTATAAGCGATAAAGAACTCACAGAAATTGAACAAAGAGTAAATGCAGATGTAGCACGGGCTATTGCTTCAAAAACTCAAGTGATGGGCATAGAAGACGCAAAGAACTCTGGAGCCAAAGCACAGTTTGGTGAAAAATACGGCGATGAGGTGAGAGTAGTTAGTTTTGACACAGCCTCAGTTGAATTTTGTGGTGGTGTTCATGTTGAGAATACTGCAAACATTGGCTCATTTATTATCACAAAAGAAAGTGGTGTGAGTGCAGGGGTTAGACGCATCGAAGCGGTTTGTGGTCAGGCTGCGTATGCGTACTTTAGTGAACAAAGAAAGCTTGTGCAAAATGCTCAAACAGAGGTAAAAAATCTTGACTTACTTGCTGGAATAGGGCGTTTAAAATCATCAGTTGTAGAGTTGAAAGCTGAAGTTAAAGAGGCTCAGAATTCTGCAAAAGTTGAAATTACAACAAATGAAATAAATGGTGTTACTGTAGTTGTAGAAGAGTACCCAGTTGGTGACATTAAAGAAAAGATAGATGAGTTAAAAAACCAAAATGAAAAGCTTTGTGCAATGCTTTTTCAAGTAAAGGGTGAAAAAGTTCTCATCGCTTGTGGTGTGCAAAATGCATCGGCTAAAGCAGGTGACTGGATTAAAAATATCGCTCCTATCTTAGGTGGCGGTGGCGGTGGTCGCCCAGACTTTGCGCAAGCTGGTGGAAAAGATAAGACCAAACTTCCTGAGGCCAAAGAGGCTTCGTTAAAATACATAAAAGAGGTAATAGCATAATGAGTGAAATATTTGCAGAGTACAAAACAATAATAGTTTTTTTACATGTGATAAGTGCAGTAGTATGGGTTGGTGGAATGATTGCGATGCGTTACGCAGCACATCCATCTTTTATGGCTTTAGAGTCAGGTGAAGAGCGTTTAAAAAGAATTGTTCATGCACTTAAAAGATTGTTTATAATTGTTTTTCCTTTTACAATGATCTTGCTTGTTACGGCTGTAATTATGCTTATTGGCTACGATTTAAAAACTACTGAGTATGCAAGTCTTGGCTATGCTAAAGAGGGTATCTGGAGTATTATGTTTATCAACTTTTTTGTGATGATTTTAAGACGAAACAGAGCGGCAGTATTTTTAGAAAAAGGCGATGTTGCAGGAGCAAAATTTTCTATGGCTCTTGTTGGAAAATATATGATTCCATTAAATATTATTCTTGGAATCGTAGCGATTTTCTTAGGTTCAATGCTCTCTAGCAGTCTTTAAGCTATACTATAAAAAATAAAAAGGCATATACTATGACTAAAGTTTTTATTTTAGATTTCTTGTCCAAGCATAAGGAAGAATTTTTAACTAAATATGGCGTTACTAAAATAGGTCTTTTTGGAAGTTATGCTCGTAATGAGAATACCCAAGATAGTGATGTTGATATTGCAATAGAAATTTTAAATGAAAAAAAAAGTTTAACTAATTTCTTTAGTATACGAAGAGAATTGGAAAATGCTTTTCATTTGAAAGTTGATTTAGGCATAGAAAGTTCCTTGAAAAAAATAGCTAAAGAGAGAATACTCAAAGAGATAGTATATGTCTAGCAGAAGTGAGCTCCTCTTTTTGCAAGATATTTTAGACTCTGTAAATGCAATATTAGACTTTACAAAAGCTTTGTCTTTGGATGAATTTTCTAATAATCGATTGGTTTATAGTGCTACGATTAGAGAATTTGAAATTATTGGAGAAGCTACAATCCATCTTAGTGATGACACGCTAGAAACATATAATCAAGTTATATGGAGAGATTTAAAAGACTTTAGAAACTTACTTATTCATGAATACTTTGGAGTAGATCCAGAAATAGTTTACAATACAATTGAAAATGATTTACCTCTTTTAAAAAGTACTGTCATAATAATCATTAATCATACAACTACGAAATGATACGCCTTTGCTCTTCATCAGCTACCCGTGCGATGCTTCTTAATCAAGCAGGAATAGAGTTTTTTCAAGAGAGTAAAGACTTTGATGAAGATGCAATTATCGCGACTTCACCAAAAAACTTTGTGTATCAAGCGACACTTGGAAAATACGAGGCTAATCTTAAAGAATTTGGATGCGAAGATTTTCCTCTTTTAGTGGGAGATACAGTGGTGACTTCGCAGGATCAAATTTTACGAAAAGCAAAATGCGTAGATGATGCACGCAATATTTTAATGACGCAAAGTGGGAGTATTACTTCTATCGTTTCTTGTATGATTTACCAAACACCTCACAAAAAACTCATAGATATTTCCCAAACTGATTATATATTTTCAGAATTTAAGCAAGATGACTTAGAAAAGTATCTAGCATCTGGAGAATGGCGTGGGAAAGCTGGCGCGTGTATAGTTGAGGGATTTTGTAAATCGTATATAAAAGAAGTGCGTGGGTATGAGAGTACTGCCATGGGATTAAATACTGACATATTAAAGATATGGCTTTGAAGTACTACGAAAAAGAGCTTAAGGCACTTGTAAAGTCAGGACGCTACCGTAAACGAGAACTTATACAAAGAGGGGTTTTGGACTTTGCATCTAATGATTACCTTGGACTTGCGCACAACAAAGAACTTCATGAAAAAACTTGTGAACAACTCTCTTTACTAGATGCTCATAGTTCTAAGGCCTCTCTCCTTGTTAATGGTTACCATCAAATTCATAAAGATTTCCAAGATGCGCTTTGTAAGGCGAATGGGTTTGAAGATGGGGTGATTTTAGGAAGTGGATTTGTAACAAATATTGCAATGATAGAATCGCTTGTTAGAAAAGGTGATACGCTTTTTATGGATGAAAAATACCATGCATCTGGAGTACTCGCTACAAAGTTAGAACATGTAGATGCTGTGTTTTTTAAACATAATGATATGGAGATGCTAGAATCTCTTTTAGCTGAGAGTACTTCAAAAAGAAAGATAGTCGCAGTTGAGGGAATCTACTCTATGGATGGTGACTTAGTTAAAAAAGAAGTTTTCAGCATCTGTGACACATACGATGCACTTTTGATTGTTGATGAAGCACATAGTTCAGGTGTTGTGGGTGATAATCTTATGGGTGTATTTGACTTGTATAAGATAAAGATAAAACCAAACCATATAAAAATGGGAACACTTGGAAAAGCTTATGGGAGTTTTGGAGCGTACATCTTAGCATCTGAGCATATTATAGAGTACCTTGTAAATCGTGCTAAACCTATCATCTATGCGACTTCACTTTCTCTTTATGATACGCTTTTGGGACATAATGCTCTTTCATACATCTTAGAAAATAAAGAATACTTTAAAGTACAAATACAAGAGAGAAAAAAAATTGTTGAAGAAATTTTGGGTTTAAAAATTGATGGACTTATTATACCTATTATAATTGATAATAATAAAAAAGTCTTAGATATAAAAGAAAAATTTTCTAAAAGTGGATTTGCAATAGGTGCAATACGCCAACCGACAGTTGAAAGAGCAATACTTAGAATTATTGCAAGAATTGAGTATGAAAAGGATATATTTAGAAGACTTTGTTTGAAAATTTAAACAAATTTTTTACTATTACTTGATTGAAACTGTTTAGACACCATTTTTTTGCTAAGATATATGCAAAGGAAGATATTGTGCAAAAAACACCTCCAAACAACAAAGAAAAATTTCTCTCAGCTGATGACTTTATAGTATCCAAAACCGACAATAATGGTAAACTGATTTATGGTAATAAAACCTTTATAAAATTATCGGGTTATGCTGAAAGTGAACTTTTAAATCAACCCCACTCAATTTTAAGACATCCAGATATGCCAAAGGTTATATTTAAACTTCTTTGGCAAAGGCTTCAAGCTAAAGAAGAGATTTTTGCCTATGTAAAAAACCTCTGTAAAGACGGCTCTTTTTACTGGGTTCTTGCGAATGTTACAGTTACAAGAGATAAAAATAATCAAGTTATTGACTTGCATTCTGTACGAAGAAAACCATCTCAAAAAGCCATGAGTGTTATTCCAGCTTTTTACAAACAACTTTTACAAGAAGAAACGAGAGGTGTAGACGCATCTCTAAAAATGCTCAATACTATTTTAAAAGAAAAAGGAGAAAGTTATGACAGTTTTATCTTCAATTTACAACACTAAGCAAGCCTTAGTACTTTACATGCTCTTAGTAGGAGTTATTTCATATTTCGCATATATTGGAGATATGATTGCCGCGGGCAGTGTGTTTATCTCATTAATTATAACAGTTATTTTAGCTAAGTTTGAGGCTGAAGCATGTGATAAAATATTTAATGATCCTTTAATTCGTCAAGTTCGAGACATATTGATAAAAGCTGGAAATGGCGAGCTCTCCGATAGAATCACAAATATTGCTGATACGCACACTATGAGTTCTGTAGCATGGGGGATTAATAATATGCTCGATCAAACAGAACAGTTTATAAGAGATATGCAAGCATCTATTGATGCTGCAAATAAGGGCTTAGATAATAGAGCTATATTAGAAGAAGGCTATAAGGGAGACTTTAGAACAGCTATTCCTGAGTTAAATTTAGTAATAAAATCAATTTCTAGTTCTTATAAATCTTCTCAAAAATCAGCGATGGGAAAATTATTTGAAAAGAACAGTGGCGGTGGTGTATCTCGTGGTTTAAATTTAATTCAGGACGATATATTGAAAAATTTAGATATTGTTTTGAAGATAGATGCAAGCACAAATGAAACGGCTAAAAAATCTAGAGAAGCGCAAAGTACTGTTGAAAATATTACAAATTCTTTTGAACAATTAACTGAATTAATCTCAAGTTCAAATGAGGCTATTTCTTCTTTAAATGAACGAACCAATGAAATCACAGTTGTAGTGGACTTAATCAAGGATATCGCAGATCAAACGAATCTTTTAGCGCTTAATGCAGCTATAGAAGCTGCAAGGGCAGGAGAACATGGTCGCGGTTTTGCAGTTGTTGCAGATGAGGTGAGAAAACTCGCTGAGCGAACACAAAAGGCAACAAGTGAGATAGCAATTACAACCCAAACACTTAAACAAGAAGCGAATGATATCCAGACTAATTCTCAAGATATTACAGTAATTGCTCAAGACTCACAAGAAAGTATAAGTAGTTTTTACTCTACACTAGATGGTTTTGCAAACACTGCTTCACAATCAGCGATGGAATCTAAGTACATGCAAGATTCTCTTTATACAGCCTTGGTTAAAGTAGATCATATTGTTTTTAAACATAATGCATATACTACGATTCTCAATGAGGATGATTCATCTGTTTCTAACTTTGGAGATCATCATTCATGTAGACTTGGAAAATGGTATAGCAATAAGGGTAAAGACTTATTTGGGCATACTAAGGCATATAAAGAGATGCAACCTTATCATAGTACAGTTCATTCAAAAGTTCTTGAGGTACTTCCTTGTGTTAAAACAAAAACATGTATAAATATAGAAAAAAGAGAACAAATAGTTGAGAATATGAGAGTGGCAGAGGCTGCAAGTTTTAAACTTTTTGATCTTTTTAATGATATGGTAAATCAAGGAAATGAAGAAGTAGCTAACAATCATTAGGGTAAAATACCCTTATGAAAATTACTTGTTTAAAGATAAGCCTAGAAGATAACTTGCTCGTAGATATAAACTTTGAAATAAAGAACTCCTTAGCCCTTGTGGGGCAAAGTGGAAGTGGAAAGAGTTTAACGCTTAAAGCGCTTCTTACAATGCTTCCAGACTCTATGGAATGCACATTAGAACTTGAGTCAGACTTTGATTTAATAGCGGGTGACACAGTCTCTTTTGTGCCTCAAAACCCTTTTACAGCACTTTCTCCACTTACAAAAATCACAAAACAATTTTTTATACCAGAACAAAGAAAAAAAGAATTATTTTCGCAAGTGGGTTTAGAACATGAACTCTTAAATAGATTTGCACCAGAACTTTCAGGTGGACAACTCCAGCGTGTTGTAATTGCAATGGCATTAGAGTCTAATCCAAAGTTAATATTACTCGATGAACCCACAACAGCACTCGATCCTCAAACTAAAATAATGATTTTAGACTTACTCAAACAACTACAAAAAGACCTAGGCTTTAAAATTTTATTTGTAACACATGATATGTTTTCTGCTAAGACGCTTTGTGAAGATATTTGTGTTATAAAAGATGGTTTAGTTGTAGAAGATGGTAGAATGTCAGATATATTGCAAAGTCCTAGTGAAGCGTATACTAAAATGCTTATTGAGGCAAACTTTGCAAACAGAGAATTTAGGAAGTAAGGACTTCGATACAAATGAAAAAAAAGATATTTTTAACACTGCTAACATTTGGATTGTTTTCCCCTTTTGCACTTTTTGCATACTTTTTTGTAGCCTATGATTATGATATTTCATCTTTAGTGGATTATGAACCTGCACAAAGTAGTCGTATTTATGATAAAAATGGTGAAAAAATAGCAAATATTTTTTATAAAAAACATAGATTTTATGCACCCTTTTCTGAGATTCCCCCGCGTGCAATAGAAGCACTTGTAGCCATTGAAGATACAACATTTTTTGAACACCCTGGTATAAATGTAGATGCAATTTTTAGAGCAGCTATTAAAGTGCTAAAAGCGGGAAGTGCAGTTCAAGGTGCAAGTACAATTACACAACAACTTGTAAAAAACAAACTTTTGACACGAGAAAAGAAGTTGTCTCGTAAAATAAAAGAAGCAATTTTTGCTATAAAGTTAGAAAATGCCTTAACAAAAGAAGAAATACTTGAACGCTATTTAAATGAAATCTATTTTGGTCATGGGTACTATGGGATTAAAACAGCAGCTGATGGTTACTTTCATAAAGAACTTAATGACTTAACACTTAAAGAGATAGCTATTTTAGTGGGGCTTCCAAAAGCACCAAGTACTTATGCTCCAACAAAAAACTATGAAATGTCTATGGGACGAGCAAACCGTGTTATAAAAAGAATGAAAGTACTTGGTTGGATTGATGATAAAACATACGAAAAAGCAGTGGCAGAATCACCAAAAGTATACGATACAACGCTTACACAAAATAAAGCACCCTTTATAGTCGATGAAATCTCAAGGCGAATGCGTGAATTAGGCATAAAAGATTTTAAAACGGGTGGGTATGAAGTCTATACAACCATAGATATCCGACTCCAAGCAATAGGACGAGAGTCTGTAAAACATGCTTATGATAAATCACTTGAGCGTATAGAAGGCTATAAGAAAAAAGCACTTGCAAATGCTAAAAAAAGAAGACAAAAACTAAACTATGTAGATACAAATACATCAGAGTTAAATGGAGCGCTTGTGAGTGTTGAAGCTAGTACGGGTAAGATTTTAGCCCTTGTAGGTTCACGGGACTATAAGTTAAGTTCTTTTAACCGTGCGAGCCAAGCCAGACGACAACCTGGTTCTGCATTTAAGCCTTTTATCTATCAAGTAGCATTAGATTTAGGTTTTTCAGGCGCAACTGAGTTGACAGATATTGCTAAAACATATGTGTATCAAAAAGATGGAAAAGATGTAAAATGGCAGCCTAGAAATTATTCTAAAAATTATAAAGGTCTTATTAGTTTAAGAGAAGCACTTGTGCATTCGAGTAATCTTGCAACCATTAATCTTGTCAACGATATTGGTTTAAATGTACTTCTTAAAAACTTTAAAAAGTTTGGAATAAAAAATGTTCCTCAAGATTTATCTATCTCTTTAGGTACGCTAACGATTACACCTTTACAATTAGCAAAATACTATACATCTTTTGCAAATAAAGGTACGCAGGTTGATACCTATATTATAGATTATATCGAGCATGAAGATAATATTATTTATGAGTTTACTTCAAGCACAAAAGAGATTACGACTCCTGCGCAAGCGTATTTAATGACAAGTATTCTTAAAAGTGTAGTAGACCGTGGCACTGGAGTCCGAGCAAGGGTAATAGGTATAGATATAGCAGGAAAAACAGGAACTACAAATGATAACATTGATGGATGGTTCGCAGGCTATTCACCTACGATAGAAACGATAGTATGGTTTGGAAATGACAACAATAAACCAATGAATAAAAGAGAAACAGGTGGTAGAATCTCAGGTCCAGCCTTTAATATGTTTTATACAAAACTGTTAAAACTCTATCCTCAAATACAAAGAAAATTTGAGATGCCAGAGGGTGTGATAGAAGTAGATGTGGGTGGGAAAAAAGAGTACTTTAGTGATGTATCAAAACCACCTCGAGTTGAAGTCAAGGTGGATCCCCAAGAAGAACTTCTCTTTTAAAGAGTACGGTTAAGTGCTGAGAAAAGTGCTTTTATAGAAGCCGTTGCAATATCGCTATCGGCTCCAACTCCAAAGCACGATAAGACCGTGTCATTTTTGATTTCGATATAGGCTATTGCTTGGGCTGAACTTTTGTTTCCAAATGAATGTTCAGAGTACGATGTTAAAGTGAAATTATTTTTACAGTTTTTCATTAAAGCTTTTTTACATGCATCTATGGGACCATTTCCTTCACCCTGAGCGACGATAGTCTCTCCATTATATGTGTATGTTAAGGTACATGTTGAACTCTTAGCATTGGATGAATGGGTGAAATCAACAAGACTGATAATCTCTTTTTGTTTAAGATAGGTCTCTTCAAATACACTAAGTATTTCATCTGAACTTAGCTCGACAGCTCTTTTATCACTAAGTTCTTGAACTATTTTACCAATCTCGGGATGCATAGCTTTTGGAAGTTGGTATCCAAAGTTTCGATCAAGTATATAGGCAACTCCACCTTTTCCAGATTGAGAGTTAATCCGAATAATACTTTCATAACTTCTTCCAACATCTTCAGGGTCTATTGGCAAATAAGGAACTTCCCAAAAAGCTTCTTCTTTTGCTTTTTGATACGCTAAACCTTTGTTGATTGCATCTTGATGTGAGCCTGAAAAAGCAGTATAAACAAGTTCTCCAACATAAGGATGACGGGCGTGCGTTCCCATCTCAGTACATCGCTCAACTACATCTAAAACTTCATTTACATCCGTGAAGTTAAGTTTAGAGTCTAGCCCTTGCGTTGTCATATTTAATGCAAGGGTTATAATATCTACATTTCCTGTTCGCTCTCCATTGCTTAAGAGTGTTCCCTCAACTCTATCGGCTCCTGCAAGTAAGGCTAATTCAGTCGCTGCTATTGAAGTTCCTCTATCATTATGGGTATGCGTAGATATTAAAACATTCTTACGATTATCTAAATTTCTACTCATCCACTCAATTTGGTCTGCATAAATATTTGGAGTAGACATCTCTACTGTAGCAGGTAAGTTGATAATAACTTTTCTATTGTCGGCAATTCCCCAAGCATTTGTAACAGCATTACAGATGCGAGCAGAGAATTCTAACTCAGTTCCTGTAAAACTCTCTGGTGAATACTCTAAAAATATCTCTCCATCGTGTTGTTTTTCATACTTTTTAACAAGCTCAACTCCAGCTAAAGCAAGTCCAATAATCTCATTTTCGCTTTTAGCAAAAACGATTTTTCTTTGTGCTATTGAAGTTGAATTATATAAATGAACAGTAGCTTTTTTTACACCTTTTAAGGACTCAAAAGTTCTAGCGATTAAGTTTTCTTTTGCTTGGACTAGAACCTGAACTGTCACATCAGCAGGAATAAGTTTGTCTTCAACTAAGCGGCGTAAAAAGTTAAATTCTATCTCAGATGCAGATGGAAAACCAACTTCGATTTCTTTGAAACCAAGTTTAAGTAAGAGTGTAAAAAGTTCAAGTTTTTTGTTCATGTCCATTGGATTGATAAGTGCTTGATTACCATCGCGTAAATCTACACTACACCATGCTGGAGCACTGTCTATTGTTTTTGTTGGCCAAACTCTATTTGGTAAATCTATTTGAGGATAGGGCTTGTATTTGCCTATTTGTATTTGTTTCATAACAAAACCTTGAATTTTAAACTTTAATAATACACTCTTAGGATTATTATTAAGTTCCTAATTATAACCTAAATACTTGACTCTCGTAAGGTTATGCTAAATAAGGCACCGTCATTTTTGTTAGTAACATCAATACTTCCATTTCCTTTAGCAACGATTTGAGCACTCATATAAAGACCTATTCCCGTTCCTTTTCCCTCAGCTTTTGTTGTTACATTTGGTTTAAAGATGTTTTTGATGATATTTTTAGGAATACCACCTGCATTATCTTGAACTTCTATGTGAATTTTATCATGCTCTTTATAAGATTTTATAGAAAGTCTTCTTAAGCTGATATGTTTTTCATTAAAGGCATCGATAGAGTTGTTAATAAGGTTGATAAAAAGATGTTTTAATTCATTTTTATTACCAAAGGTTTGGAGATTTTCATCTATATCGTAGTTTATATGAAGATTTTGTGTGATGAGTTCATCTTTCATAAGAATTTGAACATTTTGAATAACAGTATTGATATAAAAATTTTCATTTTTTGTGGAGGGTCTTAAAAAACTTCTAAATTCATGAAGCGTATTTACCATATGGTCAATTTGTAGATGAATTGTTTCATCTAAGTCATCTATGTATTCATTGTTTACATCATTTGAGCGGAAGTTGTCTTTGAGCATATCAATCATCATACTAATTGCATTTAATGGCTGTTTCCATTGGTGTGCGACTGCATCTATCATTTCTCCCATCGCGGCAAGACGAGATTGTTGCTCGATTATTTTATCTTTTTTATCATGCTCTAAAATATTTCTTTTATCCCATTTTTTTATAAAAAAGTTATTTTCTTTTTCTAACTTATCGTTTCTTTTTTTTTCCTCTTCATAAAGATCTACCAATGCTTGGATTTTTCCATGAAGAATTTTATCGCTCTTTTTTGAACTAGAAACAATGTCATTAATGAGTTCTTGATTGAGGTCTTTTTGCATAAGTCATTATATCGAAAAAAGTAGATATGAGGGAATCAAAATGAGCTGAAGCTCATTTTAATTGATTAGCACTGGTAGGTAGTTTTAAATTCAAAAGCAGTTGGACGACCTTCATCTGGCCATACATCACGCTCAAAACGGTAATGTTGGTAAGCATTGATAAACTCATCAGTAAATACTGGTTTAAGAAAATCATTATCACCAATAAGACCTTCAAGTGCTTCTCGAAGTGTATGAGGCATTTGAGGAATATTTTTTTCACGAATTTCATCAAGTGAAAGCTCATATAAATCTTCATCCATTGGACCAACAGGAACAGTTGCCTCTTTGATGCCATCAAGACCAGCCATCATCATTACAGCAAATGCTAAGTAAGGACAAGAAGAAGAATCTGGGAAACGCATTTCTAAGCGAGTAGCACCTTCGCCCGCTCCATAAGGAATACGACAAGCAGCAGAACGATTTTTAGCCGAATAAGTTAAGATACTCGGTGCTTCAAAACCTGGTAATAATCTCTTGTAAGAGTTTGTTGTAGGATTAGTAAACGCTGAAACCGCAGCAGAGTGTTTAAAGATACCACCAGCATAGTTAAGAGCCATTTGTGAAAGGTTACCGTAAGCACCTTCGTTATAGAAAAGATTTTTACCATTTTTCCAAAGTGATTGATGAACATGCATACCATTACCATTATCGCCAAACATTGGTTTAGGCATAAATGTTGCAGTTTTACCATTAAGGTGTGCAATCATTTTGATAACATATTTATATTTTTGAACATTATCAGCCGCACCGATGATGTCAGAATATACAATACCGATTTCATGTTGACCTTGTGCAACTTCATGATGACCAAGTACAACTTCAAGACCAACTTGCTCTAAAATTTGCATCATCTCAGCACGAATATCTACAGCTGAATCTGTAGGTGCAACTGGGAAGTACCCACCCTTTGTGCCTGGACGGTGTCCAGTGTTGTACATTTCTGGGTAAGGATTGTTTGAATTCCATTCACCTTCTTCAGTATCAACTTTATAACCAGATTCATTGATATTATCAACAAAAGTTACAGAATCAAACATAAAAAATTCATTTTCAGGACCAAAGTATGCAGCATCTGCTATACCAATAGACTCAGCATGTTTAAGAGCTGCTTTAGCGATAGAACGAGGACATCTTTCATATGCTTGATTTTTATAGATATCATAAACATCACAAAACACGATGATAGTAGGATCAGCAGTAAATGGATCTAAAAAAGCTGTACCTATATCTACTTTAAGTAGCATATCTGATTCATTAATCGGTTGCCATGCTTCGATAGAAGAACCATCAAATGGAAGACCATTGTCAAGTTGTGCAACATTTACAGCGCTCATCTTGTAACTAATATGGTGCCATGCACCTTTAATATCTGTAAATCTAAAATCTACAAATTGAACATCATTTTCTTCACAGTATGTAAGAAACTCTTCCGTGTTATTAACAAATTTACCCATTCATTTCTCCTGAAATTTATTTTGCATAAGTATATCGAATTTTAAATTAATTGGGCTAATTATGATGATTAAATAGTAGGCAATTATTAATGTTACTTTACAACAAGCTACTTAAAGCCATATGAGAAGCTTCATGTTTAGCAACTTTTTTTTTGAGAGGAGAGTACTTTATTTATATTTTCAGAAGATCTTTCTTTTGTTTCATGCTCAAGTATTAAAACAGATGCGCTTACAGTTAATAAAGGAAACCTTTTTATATTGCCTTCTCTGTCTTTTGAGATAATATAGCCATTTTCTTTATCTTCTTTATTATAAAATTCTTTAGCATTATCTGCAAATTTATTTACGATGTAGTGTATGTCTTTTAAATTATTTTCTTGAGCACTTTCATTATACTCTTGCGCACAGAAAAAAATCATCTCCTCCAATATGAGCAATAAAGAAGTTCTGTGATAATTCTTTTCTCATCATGTCTGCAAACAATTGGATGACTCTGTCTCCATTCCTAAAACCATATACATCATTAAAAGCTTTGAAATTATCTAAATCGAAATAAGATAAAATATATTTTTTGTTATTTTGTGTAGATTTAGAAATATATTTTTCTATCATTGTATTTCCAGGAAGTCTTGTAAGTGGATTTTGATCACGGGCAAGGATAAGGTTCTCTTCGTTCATTAAATTAATAATCGCACGGGCAGATAAAAATCCATAATACTTCGAGTTATTTGTGATGATAATGCCCAAAGATTCTGGGTTATTGGAAAAAAGTTCTATGATAGTGCTAATACTACTGTTAATATCTGTCGTTCCACAGCGTTGAATGGAGTTTTTTAATTTTGATTTACCTGATTCATCATTTAACAAAAGTGAGATGCCAAAGGGTGAATAGAGAAATTCTTTTATTTGATCTTCATGGAGTATTCCCATAGGTTCATTATATGTATTTACAATAGGTATTATGGAGATGTTAGGATTATCTTTAAAGTTTTTTATGACAGAACTCATTTTTGTATTTATATCAAGTGCAATTGTCTTATCGAGGTGGATTGCTATTTTTGTGCTACTCCCATTTTCTCTTTTATTGGACTCAACCGTAGTCTTTATATCCGTGTACTCTTTAAGGATTTCACTTGTAGTGCGTGTTGGTCTTTGCACTAAATAGCCTTGAACTAAGTGGCACCCAATATCTTTACATGTAAGGAGTTCTGCTTTTGTTTGGACACCTTCAGCGACTACTTTTATACCCAATTGGATGGCTAGATGCGTAATATTTCTAACCATGAGTTTTTTCTTTATGTTTTTTTCTATATCTTGAAGAAAGAATCTGTCAATTTTAAGTATATCAGGAGTGGTGTCATAAAGGAGTTTATAACCAGAAAATCCAACTCCAAAGTCATCGATAACGATTGAGTAGTTTTCATTTTTATAATGTTGAAGTACTCTGTTCATACTTATGGTGCTAGAAAGTTCATGTCTCTCAGATATTTCAAAAAAAATGTTATCTTTTTTTATTTCTAAGGATTTCAGTAGTTTTTCTGTGTTTGAATTAGAAGAGTGGGGACATTCAAAGAGTCTATTGTCGAGGTTGTAAAAAAGTTTTATATTTTCAAAATCTTGAATCGTTTTATATTTTTTAAAAGTTTTTTCACGAAGAGCGATGTCAAAGTCATATAATACTCTGTCTTCAAATGCTTGATCAAAGACGCTAAAAATAGATTTGAATCCAGCTTCTTGGAAATTTCTGAGTAAGGATTCAACTGCGAATATTTTTCCAGTATGTATGTTGAGTATCGGTTGAAAAGCAATATCTAAAATCTCTAAAGCTTCTAACCATACTTTGGGTAATTTAGTTTTCATAGCTAATACTACACTAAATGAGTTACAACTAGGTTACATCTTTTTTTGCGAAGCCTGCACCTTTTTTTGTTTTTGCTTCGAGTTCAAGAGTATTAATAATTGTTCGATAATCAATGGAGTTTTTATGCATCACACTAAAACATGTGGCAATGGTTGCTATTGTATTTGGTACCGCACCTTTTTTTTTATAGCCTTGTATGTTTTTTTCACTTACTTTAATAAGCTTACTAAACTTAGGAAGGCTTATCTCCGCATCTAAGAGTAGTTTTTTAAAATCTATGAATGTCATGGAAGCCCTTATATATATTTTTATATAACAAAATTATAGCATATTTCTATATTTTATTGACATTCATTCATAAAATCTATATAATACCTATAATTTATTACTAATTGTAAGTAGTTAGTACTAATGAATATAATTTAAGGAGCCACCAATGGCAAAAGTATTAAAGAAAAAAGTTGTTAAATCAGTTGCGAAAAAAGCAGTTAAAAAAGCAGTAGCTAAAAAAGTTATCGCGAAAAAAGTTGCAAAAAAACTAACAAAGAAAATTGTTAAAGTAGCTACTAAAGCAAAACCAACTGCTAAAAAAGCAGTAAAAAAAGTTGCTGGAAAAGTAACAAAAGCAGCAAAAAAATAGTCTAAGAGACTCTTTGTAAATTTACATACCAGTCATCATTAAAATATTCTCTTGAACGGGATAATTTAATGTTGACATATGTATCTGAAATTCCAAGTGATTCAATAAATTTTGCTGGAATTTCTAAATCATCTTCTAAATACTCTTCAACTAAATCTATCGTTATTTCTGACTCATAATTAATATCAAAACTATCTGTTTTGAGTTTAAATTCTCTACTTTTCATCGTCTACCTCTTGAAAATATCTTTTTTTATGGCTGGGTTTTATTTTTTTTATGTCTATAAGTATAAAACTATCTACACAGTTTGAAAAATCAGGGTCAATGGTATAGGCACAAAATTTTACACCAGAATCATCGGATAAATCACTGTATTGTTTATAAAGCGTTGGAACACTTGCATCCATCATGTGAAGCGACTGTTTTAAGCTCTTAAAGTTCTCCTTATATGTAGTCAAGTTAAATTCATGTTTTAGCCTTTGAATTAAGCCTTTATCATTAAGAAAGTTGTATGGAATTTTTGCCTGCACAAGATTTTTCTTATCTTTAAAGTTTTTATCGAAAAAATAAAGCAGGGTGTCTTTTGCAATTTTTGAGTAGCTATCACTTAAGGATAATGCTCCATAGAGGTACCTAATATCTGGATTTTTACGGATATATGCACCTATACCTTGCCATAAATTATCCAAAGCCCGACTTCCCCAGTACTTAGGTTGTACAAAACTTCTACCAAGTTCAATCGCGTTATCTAGGTAGGTATCAAAAGTATCATTGAGTTTGAAAAGTGTCGTTATATAAAGTGCATCTTTTCCTAATTCATGGATTATATTTTTACACTCTGCAATTCTATAAGCGCCAACAACTTCTAAGTTTTCTTCATCCCATAAAACTATATGTTTGTAGTACCTGTCGTATTTATCAAGATCTCTTTTTTTATTAACACCTTCACCAACTTTTCTAAATGAGTATTCACGCAGACGACCTATTTCATTGAGTAAAGGAGAATTCTTATCAGAAGAACTATAAAGATATATTTTTTTATTGTCTTTTGTTGAGCCAAGAAGTTGTGATTTTTTAAGTTCTTTTTTTATATCTCTTGGGTCTTCAGGATGTGCTATTGCTTTTTGTGTTAAAAAAAAACTTTTCTTTTGTTTTAGATTATAGACATGCTTTTTATAAAGTTCTATTATTTTGGATTGTATTAAACCTTTTGGACGAATGTTTTCATATGGAATTATTTCACCAACTGTTATATCGATAGTTTTGTTTTTTTGCTTAAACATTTCATTTGAAAGCAGCATAGTAGATAGTTTTTTATTAATTGCTGAGATTGAATAAAATGTTTTTGAATTCTTTCCACTAATAAATACTGGCAAAATTGGTGAGTTAGTTCTGTATGCAAACTTTAGAAAACCTTTGTACCATT
This sequence comes from Sulfurimonas sp., assembly GCA_030949825.1. Classification (GTDB taxonomy): domain Bacteria; phylum Campylobacterota; class Campylobacteria; order Campylobacterales; family Sulfurimonadaceae; genus Sulfurimonas. The sequence continues at coordinate 56,125 of JAUZSC010000008.1, read as the reverse complement.
TTTTATCTTTAATGCCTGTCGAACTGACTCGACTTACTTCACCAGAAGGAAAGATTATAAGTGCCATATCTTCATCTAAAGTAGCGTGAATTTTTTGGATTGCTTCTTTTTTTTGTCTTGCTTTGGAGTTATCTATAGTAATGAGAAGAGAATCAAGCGCGGAGAATTCACCAAGAAAGTCATTTGCTACAATCTTTATATCTTTTCTTACTTTACTGATGAGCTTTAAAAGGGCAAAAGAATCAAGTGCACCAAGAGGATGGTTCGCAATAATAACGACTCGTCCAGAAGATGGAATATTTTCTATATCTTTATCTCTAGTAGTATAGTTGAAGTCAAAATAATCAAGTACTTCATCAATAAATTCAAAACTACCAAGGTTAGAGTTTTTTTTGACAAAACTATTTATTTCATCTTGGTGAATAATAGAATCAGAAAACTTATGTATGGCTGCTTTAATTATTTTATTATTTTTTAATTTTGGATATTTAGATCTAATCATTTTTTCAATATTAATCATATTTCTCCCTCTTTGTAGAGAAAATTATAATAGATAGTTATTTCAAAATGATTACATTTTTATAGTAAATGTAGAACCTTCATTCTCTTTACTTTTGATGGAGAGAGTAAAATTATGTATGTTGATAATATTATTGACGAGAAATAATCCTAAGCCAAGGGAGTTGTTCCAAGAATTACCTTGAACTCTGTAAAATTTGTTTGTGATATTTTCTAAGTCATCTTTAGAAATACCAATTCCCGTATCTATAACAGAAATACTTTCTATATTAAAGTTGATAATAACCTCGTCTTCTGAGTACTTATAAGCATTTTCAATTAAATTACTCAGTACGATACTAAATAAACCTTGGTCTACTTTTATACGGATACTTTTATCGCCATTAATAATGGTTTCTCTTTTTGGATAATTTACTTGCATAATCTCAACAGTATCGTTGATGAGTTCATCTAAATTTACATGCAAAAAGTTAGCTTTTTGTTGCCCACTATCGAGTTTTATGGATAAACGCAAGGTGTCTATTAATTTACTTAATCGTTCACCATTTTTATAGATCTTACTCAAAAACTTTTGTCGAATATTTGGGTTAATATTTTCATCATCAAGAAGTGTCTGTGAGTAACCATTTATAACAGCAATAGGATTTTTGAACTCATGTGATATGGCAGATATAATATCATCTTTTTGATCATTGGATTCTTGTAGTTTAGCTGTGTATTTTGACTTCTTCTTGTCTTTTTTTGCAAGAATCTGAGAAACTTTTGTTAAAAGTTTTGTTATATGTAGGAACTCGAGAGAGAGATCGGAACTTATATAGCGTGCTTTATCTTTTTTTGTTAGAGAACTAAGAAAAATTGCAATTTTTTCTATTTCAGTTTCGATTTTAGCACTAAGTTTGTAGGTGATACTTAAAAGAAATCCAAAAAATATGAGAAGTACAAAAAAGACTTTGATTCCTAAATCAAAAATCTGTTGATTGATATTTTCTAGCTCTTTAGCAAGTCGAATGTAAATGAGTTTATCTTTGAGCGTCACTTTTTTAGCAATATACAAAAGGTCTTTGTCTAAGGTTTTTGAGTGTCGTATAATATAGCCATAGACTTCTTTATTAGACTGCATAATCTCAGCTCTGTATTTATGATTGTCCATTTTTTTTATGTCTTTATGGGATTCTACGAGAACTTGTCCATCAAAATTGACAACTGTCAGGCGTAAGGCTAGCGTATCTTTGATTTTTTTAGCGACTTCTTTGAGGTGCGAGACTTCATGTAAATCAAAAGAAATAATTTCAACATTATGCAAAAGTGCATCTCGACTTTGGCTTATGTAAAATTCTTTTGTTGCATAATAAACTATAGCACCTACTACGATAAATAATAGAGAAAAAATAAGGATAAATTTTCTGATAATTATTTGATGGAACTTTAACAAAAGATATAGCCCTCGCCACGGACAGCTTGAATATAGTTCTTGATTCCATCTGGGTCGATACTTTCTTTGAGCCTTTTAATCGCTACATTTACAGTCTTAGACTGTTTCTTTTCACTTTCTTTCCAAACATTTTGAAGAAGAAGGTCTCTGCTTAAAAGTATGTTTACATTTTTTAAAAATTCAAGAAATAAGTCATGTTCTAGATGCGTTAGCTTTATCTCCTCCCCATCTATAGTAAATGTTTTATTGGCGGTATGGTAAACAATATCTCTGTACTTTATAACATCATCCACTTTTTTTGTTCTTTTTATAAGTGCTTTGACGCGTGCTTTAAGCTCACCTATATTGAAAGGTTTTGTGATGTAATCATCTCCACCGCGTTCAAAGCCTTCAAGGATCTCTTCACTTGCATCTTTTGCGCTTACATAAATAACAGGATGATTATAGCCTTCTTTTCGAATCTCAGCTATAAATCTACTGCCTTCTACATTAGGAAAGTTTCTGTCCATCATGATGAGAGATATATCTTCTTCATCAAGTATATCTTTAACATTAGAAGTGTCGATGCAAGTTATAACATCATAGCCTTCTTTTGTGAGCGTGTATTCCATTAAGTCGAGGATATCTTCTTCATCCTCGACAATAAGTATTGAAGTATTCATAAAGCTATTATAACCTAACTACGAAAACTTCCACCAACTTTAGCGTAAACTAAAAGGTTAGCAATACTAATTGCGCGAGCAGATATTTTTCCACTTTTTCGTAAGGCTCGTAGCATCTTATGAAATTTTTCAAAACTATTTGAGCCATCTGCTTGAAGTGATAAGTTTCGCTCAACCATTTCATACAAATCATCAGTTTTATTTTCTTCTATTAAAACCTCGTTATAAATCTCTTGAATCTCATCAACATCCTCACACTCAATCATGCTGAGTGTGAGTTTAATCGCTTGAACGGTAGATGCTTGCATTGGTAATGCATATTCTTGACTTGTTGCCACATCAACATCTTCACATACATCCGTAAAGCCGCGTATAAAACTTCTTGTACTTGAACATGCTCGAGAAAATTCATTTGTTGTTTTCATATAGGCTATTACCTGTCGTAAATCTTTTGCCTCAGGTGTATAAAGTGCTAAAACTTTAATAATAAGATTATCTATATCATCTGTTTTTGAACCTATATTTTTAATATGTCCTTTTGCAGCAGTAAATTTTTCTAAATCACAATCTTTAAGTGCTTCTAAAATCAATTTATTTGATTCTAGTAAGCCGTCACCTATCGCAATAAGTTTACTTTTAATTTCTGTTAAATTTGTTTTAAAGTTTGATAGCATGTTTTTTCCTTATTTTATGTTTTAACCAAAACGGCCAGTGATGTAGTCTTCTGTTTTTTTCTCTGCCGGATTTAAGAAAATCGTTTCTGTTTTATCGTATTCGATTAAATCTCCAAGATACATAAATGCAGTAAAGTCACTGATACGACTTGCTTGTTGCATGTTGTGCGTTACGATACAGATGCTGATGTCTTTTTTAAGTTCAACTAAAAGCTCTTCAATAGCTCCTGTAGAAATAGGGTCAAGTGCAGAAGTTGGCTCATCAAAAAGCATTACTTCTGGTTTAACGGCTACAGCGCGAGCGATACAAAGGCGTTGTTGTTGTCCACCTGAGAGACCCATGGCAGATTTTTTAAGTCTGTCTTTTACCTCTTTCCATAAAGCGCCATCTTTTAGGGCTTGTTCTACTCTGTCTGCGAGTTCAGTTTTATTTTTAAGCCCAGAAATCTTTAGTCCATAGGCAACATTATCAAATATGCTCATTGGAAATGGAGTAGGTTTTTGAAAAATCATTCCAACTTGTTGACGAAGCTCTATGAGTTCATTTTCTTTTTGTATGTCAAGAATATTACTAATCTTATCTGTTTTATAGTCTAGGAGTTCTATTTTCCCCTCGTATTTATTTCCAGAATAAACATCGTGAATACGGTTCATACTTCTAAGAAGTGTCGATTTACCGCAACCACTTGGACCTATAAGCGCTGTTATTTTGTTTTTTTCTATGGGAAGTGTTATATTTCTTAGAGATGGGTGATCCACTCCTGGGTATGTAAAAGTAAAGTTTTTTATGTTCATTACTGGTATGTTTTTCATGTCTATTAGTCCTTGTTTCTTGTTATAAATCTTCCAGCGAGGTTAATTACTAAAACCAAAACTGTAAGTATAAATGAAGCTGCCCACGCTAAGTCTCGGCTTGATTCTTCAGGTTCGTTTGCTAAATCGTAGATGCTCACCGTAAGTGAAGGAAAACTCTCAGTTAAATCAAGTGAGAAGTAATTACTTGTCTCAGATGTAAAAAGTAGGGGTGCAGTTTCTCCGATTATACGAGCAAAGGCAAGTAAAATCCCTGTCATAATTCCAACCTTAGCAGCGCGTATAACGATATCTAAAATAACGCGGTACTTAGAAGCACCTAGTGCGATTCCAGCTTCTCTAAGTTCACGAGGAACAAGTGAAAGCATATTGTCAGTAGTATTTATAACGACTGGAATCATCATAATGGCAAGCGCTATCGCTCCTGCAAACCCACTTGTTCCACCCGTTGGTATAACAACAACCGCATACACAAAAGCACCGATAACGATAGATGGTGCAGACATCATAATGTCACTTAAATCACGAATAAGAGAAGCATATCTGCCCTTACCGTATTCTTGTATATAGATGCCAGCTGTCATTCCAAGTGGAATACCAATGACAGATGCAAGTCCAGCTAAGATAAACTGACCGATGATAAGGTTTCGTAAACCACCTTGGATAAGGTCATTTAAAAATAGACTAAAGTGAAATGAGCCTAATCCTTTTATGAAGAGCGTGATTAAAATCCATGCTAAAAAAGAAAGACCAATCAAAGCAGATAAAACTGAAAGGGCTAAAAATATTTTGTTTACTAGAAGTCGCATTAATTAGCCTTTTTTAAGAAGTAAAATTTTGCGATGGAGATAACCCCAAAGCTGATAACAAAAAGGATAAGCGCTAGGTAAAAGAGTGCACTCTCACCAAGGCCACTTGCTTCACCAAAGTTGTTAGCCATCGCAACTGGAATAGAAATAGTTGGTGAATTGATAGCAGTTGGAAGTACAAAAATAGAACCAATTAAAAATGCAACAGCCATAGTCTCACCGAGTGCGCGACCAAGAGCTAAGATGATAGAACCAATGATCCCCGTTCTTGAGTATGGAAAGATAATGTCTTTAATGACTTCAAATTTTGTAGCACCTAAAGCATAAGCTGATTCTTTTAAAACACCGGGCGTTGTGTTCATCGAGTCTCTTGTGATTGCTGCCATAAAAGGTAAAATCATAACACCCAAAACAAGTCCAGCTGTAAGCAGTGAAACCTGATAACCACCAACTAAGTCAGCAACGATGGGTGCAAAGTAGTAGAGCCCCCACATACCAAAGATGATACTTGGAATCGCTGCAAGAAGCTCAATCGCGATGCCAACTACATGAGAAATATTCTTCGGTGCAATTTCTGCAAGAAAAACTGCAATTCCCATTGCGATTGGAAGTGCAAACACTAGAGCTATAAGTGTTGTTAGAAGTGTACCAACTATAGGAACAAGACCACCGTAGATAGTTTTAGTCATCCCATCTTCATCATCTTCATCGAACATGACTTCGTCCTCGTCAATGATTTCATCAGAGTCTAGTAGCACATCAGCTCCATGGATTTTTACTTCCTGATTCCATTGAGCGTTTGTTATAAAATCAAACCCAAATTCGTCAATAGCAAGCTTGGAAGAATTAAAAAGTGTAATAAAAATTCCCACTAAAATAACAAATACTAAAGTAGCACTTGCAAGTGAGAGTTTCTGAAATATTTTTTCCATTGAATAACCTCTATAAAATTAATAAAAGATTATATTATAAATTAGTTACATGATGATTACGGACTGTTGTAGTTCTAGGTAAATTTAGTATAATAAACCCAATTAAAATAATGGAGTATACAAATGAGATTTAATAAGCTTACATTTCTTATATTAGGGCTCACTATAAGCCTTTTTGCAAATGAAAAATTATTCTTACAAATACTAGAAGAAGCTAAACTAGATAATAAAGCTGCGCAATATAAATTGGCTGAGATGTATAAACAGGGTAGAGGCACAAAGCTTGATTATAAAGAAGCGATGGCTTGGTATAAAAAAGCAGCTTCAGAGTATGCTCCCGTAGATAAAAAAGAACTCAGTACTAAAGCAGATGCACCTTTTCTTGATAGATTAAGCGCACAATTTGATAAGGACAGCTTAAAAGATGCTAATAGGTTTGAAAAAGGTGACTTTTTTGGAATTAAGCCTTATAAGGTTAATTATATGTTGCCAATTTCTTATTCCAAAAATAAACCTCATCGAGTTTCCTCTATTGTCCCTCCCAATGAGCTTATAGGCACGGAGTATGAGAAATACAATAAGAATGTTGAGATAGAGTTTCAATTAAGTTTACAAAAAGAATTAAGTTATAACTTATTTGGCTGGAATGAATCTATAAATATTGCCTATACACAAAAGGTTTTTTGGCAAGCCTATGATAATTCTGCACCATTTAGAGAAGCAAATTACCAACCTGAAGTTTTTATGACCTTGCCTACATCTCAAAATATAGATGATTCTCTTGGACTCAAAGCGATTAAACTAGGCTTCGTTCATGAGTCCAATGGACAAGAGGGATACCGTTCGAGGTCTTGGAACCGTTTATATGTTACAGGAATGTGGAAATGGGATAATCTCTATTTATCCACACGGGCATGGTATAGAATTCCTGAAGATAAAAAAGCAGATAGTTATTTTAACTCGGGACAGTCTTTGGATGAAATACAAGCACAAAGCGATGGTGATGACAATCCCGATATACAAAAATATTTAGGTTATGGGGACATAAATATTGATTATCTCTATGAAAAGCATCAATTTAGTTTAATGCTTCGAAACAATCTAAATATAAATGAAAATAAAGGGGCTATAGAATTGAATTATGCGCACCCACTGTTTAATTCACCCTACACATCTGTATATGTTAAACTTTTTAATGGTTATGGGGATAGTTTGATTGATTATAATGTAAATGTTACTAAGGCAGCGATTGGTTTTTCTATTTCTAATGGCTTGTTTTACTAAAGTGAATAGTCTCTAGTTCCCAAGCTAAGCTTGGGAACTAGAGGGGGAATGAGAAGATAGTTTGTAGAGAGTTAAAACTTATTTGATACCTTTAGCATCCCAATAAGCTCTGATTTTTCCAGTTAAAGAGTTTGGTAATGGAACAAAACCTAAACTTTTAGCAATTTCTTGACCGTCAGTGTATGCCCAGTCGTAGAACTTAGTTACTCTTTTGTTCATCATAGGACTCTCAGAAGGAACTAAGATAAAAGTTGCAGCTACCATAGGGTAAGAAGTATCTCCTGCAGGGTCAGCAATGATTGCAGTAGAAATCTTTCTTAGGATCAAGTGACGCTTTAGCAGCAGCTGCTTGAAATGAAGCAAGAGTTGGAACGATGTATTTACCAGCCTTGTTCTCAACTGTAGCCATTGCAATATCATTGTTCTTTGCATCAGCATAATCAATGTAACCAACTGAATATTTAGTTTGTTTTAAAAGAGCAGCAACACCCGAGTTTGTTTTCCCACCGATATGGTGATCTCCAGGCCAGTTTAAAGATTTTTTAGCACCGAAATTGTTTTTCCAGTCTTTAGAAACTTTACTTAGGTAGTATGTGAAGTTATAAGTAGTACCTGAACCATCTGCACGGTGTACAAAAGTAAGTTTTTCGTGTGGAAGTTTTACGCCTGCATTTTCTTTAGCGATAACAGTGTCATCCCAGTACTTAACTGAACCATCAGCAATAGCAACGATAGCACTTCTGCTTAGTTTAATCGTGTCAACACCTGGAACATTGTAACCCATTGTAATAGCACCAACAACTGCTGGAAATTGGTAAAGACCATTTTTCTTTAATGTTTTAGGAGAAAGAGGTTTATCTGTTCCTGCGAAATTTACTGAACGGGACTTAGCATCTTTGATACCTTTTGAAGAACCTTTTTTGATGTAATCAACTTTGATTCCAGTTTCTTGATGATACGCTTTAATCCATTTTTGATAAACGCTATATGGAAATGAAGCACCACTTCCTTTAATAATGTCTGCTGCATTTAAGCCTGACATTAACACTGTTGTTGCGAGAGCGATTTTTAGTACTTGAGTCATGGAATAACCTTTTTAATATTTAGATGGTGAAAGTATAAAATACGATGGTGATAATTTGGTTACATTTTTACTTTAAGAGGAATATGAAGAAATAATCAAGTTTAGCAGGAGTATAATTATTATAAGTAGCCTCGATAATAAGGAAAGTAAAGTATGAATAAAGAAAGTACAACATTGTTTGAAGTAGATGGAGAGGCTGTAAGTCTTGAAGATTTAATAGCAACATTTAAAAAATCAAAATCAAATAAAAAATCTAAGAGTAAAGCAGATGTAAAAAGAGCAGATGAGCAAAAACTCAAGCCTTACCAAGCAGAGCTTATCAAATTACAAAAGCATCTTGAAAATACAAAACAAAAGATGATAATTCTTTTTGAAGGTAGAGATGCTGCGGGTAAAGGTGGGACTATACGAAGAGTTACGCGTTATATGGATGAAAAACATTACCGTGTAGTTGCGCTTGGTAAACCTACAGAAGAGCAAAAGACGCAATGGTTTTATCAAAAATATATACAGCACTTCCCACGAGCAGGAGAGATTGTACTTTTTGATAGAAGTTGGTACAACCGTGCTATGGTTGAACAGGTATTTGGTTTTTGTTCTAAACGAGAGTATGCAGACTTTATGAATGGGGTTAAGGGGTTTGAGAATGATTTAGTTCGTCAAGGAATTATCTTAGTTAAACTCTACTATAGTGTTACAAAAGATGAACAAGCTCTGCGTTTTGAGCGACGAAAAAATGATCCACTTAGACAGTGGAAACTTAGCGAAATAGATATGCAAGCCCAAGAAAAATGGGATGAATTTACAAAAACAAAGTACGATATGATAAAGCAAACGCATTCACACAATGCGCCATGGACGATTGTAAGATCTAAAGATAAACAAAAAGCTAGAATGGAATCTTTAAAAGTCATTTTAAATGCTGTAGATTATGAGGGTAGAGAGCGTGTTCTAAATTATGCGCTTGACCCTAAAATAGTTATTTCAGGTGCAAGGGAGATAGAGATTATGGATTCACAAATATTAAGTACTGGTAAACTCGTTGGATAAAAGGAAAAAAATGAAAGAGAATAATAATGATAAAGTTCAGATTTGGGTAAAAAAAGAAAAAATTGCTTATGAAAAAGAGTTAGTAAACTTACAAGTAGAGCTTTTAAAGTTTCAAAACCATGTTAAAGACAAAGGGCTTAAAGTTCTTATGATTTTTGAAGGAAGAGATGCTGCTGGAAAGGGCGGAACGATAAAAAGAATTACAGAACATCTTAATCCTCGTGGTGCAAGAGTTGTTGCCTTAGAAAAGCCAAATGACAAAGAACGCACGCAGTGGTATTTTCAACGCTATGCAAAACATCTTCCAAGTGCGGGCGAGATAGTTCTTTTTGATAGAAGTTGGTACAACCGTTCTATGGTTGAGCCTGTTATGGGTTTTTGCACAGAAAGACAACACCATAAGTTTTTAAAAGATGCCCCTGAATTTGAGAAAATGATAGTTGACGAAGAGATAATGATATTTAAGTTTTACTTCTCTGTTTCAAAAGATGAGCAAGCTAAAAGATTTAAAGCAAGAGAAACAGACCCACTTAAGCAGTATAAACTCTCTCCTGTAGACAAAGAGTCCCAACGCTTATGGAATGAATACTCTCTAGCTAAGTTTATGATGCTAAGTGCTACACATACCGATGCAGCTCCTTGGACGATTGTAAAAAGTGATGATAAAAAAAGAGCGAGAATTAACTGTATAAAACACATTCTTAACTTTGTGGAGTATCCAGACAAAATCAGTAAAAAAGCTATTAAAGTAGATAAAGAGATTATAGTTTACGGTAGAGATGAAGCTATCTCTATGGAAAAACAGTTTAAATTTTCACTGAAGAAGTAAAATTCTTTTAGCATTTTGAGGGCTTTTCTTTAACCAATACAAAGAAGCTTTTTTATAGCCATTATGTGATGCCTTTTTAAGGATAGCATTGCTTGAGGCTGTACTTATTTTATCTCCAAGCAAAGATGCACAGACTAAAGCAGATGTAGCCTTGTTAATGCTAAGTAAAGAGTTATTCGCTTTTACATAATCTTTTTCATACAAATACAGAGAAAAATCTTGGTATTGCGAAGGTAGATGGGGTATATCTTCTTTTTGTATAGATAATGTAAGCAAAGCAAAATAAGACTTTAGTTTTTTATCTTCAATAAATTCTTCCATATTTTTATATTCTTCACAGGTATCAGTAATACCAACAGAAATATTTAAAGCACATTTTCCCAAATAAATTTGTGCTAGTTGTTTTAAGTCTGCACCTTTTTTTGCATGTTCTATCGCTCTGTTTAAATCATTGTCTGCTAAGACTTCATTGTCCGCTAGGAAGTTTTGTGTGTAGGAACTAAAGGCAGTTGCACTTTTGTATTGCCATGCATTGACTGGTGTTTTAAAAGAACAGCCTTGTAATAAATATGAAGTGTGATAAGTATTAAAATATATTTCATTAGGGTAACTCTATATTGGAATCTGATTTATTTTGCATGAGGGCATCTACCTTGTCCATGATTTGATTTGATTTTTGTACGCCTACTGAAATCTGTTTTTTGAGCTCTATAAAATCCTTATCATAGCCACCAACAGCTTGAACGGTAGAGTCGATTGCATCTAGCTTTGCCTTTACATCTTTCATAATCGCTTCAAGCTCTTTTATAGTAGTAGATGCTGGTTTTACTATGTCTGCGTTTAGAGATGCTGTTATTTTATTTATATCTTTGAGTATTGTACTTGTCTGGTTTAAAGATTTCACGAGTGCTTGGCTTGCTTTTTTATCTCCTGTTAAACTCGTTAGAAGAGAATCATCATTGGCTAGTTTTTTACTAAGTGCTGCTAAGTTCTTAAGTATTTGTTTAAGTTCAGAATCTTCTTCGGCTAAGTAGGATGTTATTCTTTCTATGTTGTTAAGAATACTTAATGCTTTTTCAACAACAGGTTGTAGTTTAACGATGAGGTCATTTATATTGTCACTAAAAAGCATGGTCATTTTATCTTTGTCTTGTAAAAGAGGCGTTCCCATAGATGTGTAGAGTTCAATATGTGAAGCACCTATCAAGGGTTTAATCATCATCAGTACACTTCCATCTGTAAGCCATTTATGATGTTTTTGTCTCACTGAAAACTCCATATCTACTAAACCGCTTTCTTGTAAGCTTATGGCATCTATAACACCGATGTTAAAACCTGAAAACTGTATGGGCATACCGAGTCTAAAGCCTTCAGCAGTATCAACTGTAAAATGATAACTATGTCGTGCTTCAAATGTTCCTTTTTCTTGTAAAAGAAAAAATATAAAAGTAAAAAGACCGAGAAAAAGACTGATGATAAAAAGCCCTACAGAAAACTTCATAGTATTATAATGCATTAAACGCCTTTGGAATAAGTATAAATAAAATCTCAAGTAAAAATAAAATAAGAAATATTTTAGAAGTGCTATGCCTCGCATCTGGATACTTTAATGTCTTGTAAATTGGAATGACAGCAAGTACAAAACCAAAAAGAACACTTTTTACTAAAAGCGTGATAATATTTCCTATCTCAAGAGCCGAGAAAATCAAATACTTATAAGTATGCAAATCCATACCCATAATAAAGAAAGGTAAATACATAACCACTTGCAATCATAACGCTTGCAAAAAGGATAGAAAGACTTACATTACTTACTATAGCACTTATGATGTGTGCAATGATACTAGAATTTATTAAAGCGTCTTTATGTTTTTGGACTAAAAAAACAATCTCTGCATGGATGCGTGGAGTAAAATGGTAAGCAATAAAAAGTGCGGTAAAAAGAGCAGAAAATTCATTTACAACAAAAGTTACAATGATAGAACCTATTTTTATGTCCATACCGTAATCAGCTGCTATGAAAATAACAAGACCTATAAGCAGGGAACCAAAGAAAAAAGCGATGGCTAAAAACTTGGGAATAACCATAATAGAGGTTCTATAAATTTGTTTGACAAGTATCTCCATCGTTTTAGAAGTGTAGTTATGGAAATTGAAAATATTTAAAAGTGAAGCAAATGTAAAAACAAATGCTTCGTAGTATGCAAGGGAGATGTTAATAGTTGCATCTCCGATAGTATTAATAAACCTTATAATCACTGAAGCACACTCCTTAAGTGAGAAAGTATACTATCTGTTTACTAATTTTATGTAACTAAGATGTAATCAATGTATTTTATAATTTCGGTAACAAAAAACAAGGAATTAAAAAAATGATGAATAAAATCGTATTATCGGCAATAACTGCTTTAACGCTAGGTACAGTTGCGGCAACTGCTGGCTAACAGCAATGGATATGTATCGTAGATAAACAAGGTCAGATCTTTATGACGCCAGCTGCTGAAGGTCGTGTAGCTATTGAACTGCAGCCGCGGCAAGCATTAAAGTACTTAACCTACTGAAGCTAACCCAGAGGATAAACTGGCTCCTACTTCATCACTTTCAGAGGATAGATTGCAACGCTGAAAGGTAGATATGAAGAAATTGAAGACAAGTCCAACACTTGCTTAGACATGCTAGCGTAATCAATAAAAATTGAGTGGATATTGACTTACTTAGGATATGTTGCAAATGATCGTGATTCTAAACTGGACTAACTGGTACTGTGAAACCTATCCAAGTCTTCAAGCGCATTTGAAATTAGAAGATCTTATTTTCAATTAAAAGCATACCTTTTAGAAGATCCTAAGTCTTACTTCCGTGCAACATTTGACCTGACTAGAACAGCAGCGGGAGATATGGCGCTTCGTGCTAAATATGCATATCTTTACTTAAATGATGTTCTACCAAATACAGGTGTTGAAATGGGTCTTGTTCACCGTCCATGGCATGATTATGAAGAGCATAATGCTTGGTATTACCGTAATATTTCTAAAGTATTAATTGAAGCAAAAAATGGTGGAGATTTATCTAATTCAGCTGACTTTGGTGTAAATTTTAAAACTAAAACTAAGTACTTTGATAGTGAGTTTGGTATATTTAATGGTGAAGGTTATCACAAAGATTGGAATGGCAATGTAGGTGATAGTACAAGTGCTAACACTGGTATGAGTTTTGAGTGGAGAACAACAGCTCACTTAATGGGTGAAAATGGTAAAGATAAACAAACTAAGAAAACTTACTTTGATGCTTCTTTCTTTGGTCAGTACAATAAAGCGCATAAAGCGGCTATTGATGCTACTGGTACAACAATCGTAGGAAGTTATGATGATTTAATTTTCATGGGTCTTCATACTGTATATAATCAACCATCATTCTTGGTGTCTGCACAGTATATAAATTCCGATAATACTTCTACCGCAGTCAATGCAGTTTCTGCTCAAGCTGGGTCAGGTTAACAGTGACTAAGATAATGGAAAGCCGCTGTAACTTATAGAATATGACTACAGAGCAATTGCTCGTTACGATAGCTGGACAGATGAATGACTCTGATTTTAGTGGTGGTGAGAAGCAGATGTGCTATACAGCATTACTGATGTTTGAAAACAAAATATAAATGTTCGCTGGGTAACAAATGCTAGATATCGCTGGATGGTGGAACTGGAGTGATACGAAATTATCAACAGGAACACCAGTAAAATACTACCGTCACCAAATAGACGTTATTCTTAAGTTCTAGTAGTAAAAAAAATATATATCGTAAGCATTTGAGACGGCAGACAATATAATTTCATTCTTTCTTCCCCCTGTTTACCATGAAGCCTTTTGGCTTCACTGGTATAAACACTTACAAACATTCCCTAAAATCAAAACAAATTATAGATAAATTTAGACTATAACTGTTATAATGTATGCAAATTTTTATAAGGTTATAATGATGTCAAGAGCAAGTTACCCTGATATATTTGATGAACTTAAAAAAGAAGTTCGAGCAGCCGGACTTTTACAAAGAGTTCCTATTCGCGGGTCTATTGAGATGCTAGCGACTATTTTTTCTGTTATATTAGTCTATACAATCGTGATGAATTGGGCTGAATTTAGCTCATTTTGGTGGGCACCGTATGCCCTTGCCTTGTTTATGACGGTTATTTTTACTCGTGCTGTATTTATATCGCACGATATTTTACATACGCAGTATTTTAAAAACAAGTCTCTTGCTTTTAAACTTTCTTATCCTTTTTCTGCATTTATTTTAAGTAACTCATCTTCATGGTGGGATTTCAAGCACAACATAAATCACCATGCTTTTTGTAACATCCCTCAAAAAGATGAAGATATTTTGGCGATGGACGGTGCTTTTACAAACCATCAAAAGGGCGATATTACTTGGTTGAGAAATACTAAATATCTTGTGTTTTGGGGATCTATGTTTTTTATGTATCCAGCTTTTATCGCACAGTCATATAGCTTTGTTATTAAAAGAAAAAAATACAAAGAATTTTTCATGATGCTACTTCATTGGCCTATTATCTGGGGACCGATATTTTATTTTTTACCAATTGTAGATGCTATTACTGTATTTATAACACTCAACATGGTATTATCAGGATGGTTAGCATTTGGTTTTATTACAAATCATTTAGGTTGTGAGGTTATTGAAGAAGAAGAGGGCTTAAAGCTTTCGTGGTTAGAGCTTACAAATGAGAACTTCTCGTTCACTTAAAGGTGGTGCTTTTGTGCATTGGTTTTATGGCGGACTCAACACGCAAATAGAACATCATTTATTTCCAAAAGCACCACGGTTTAACCTTTTAAAAATACAAAAGATGACAAAAGATTTTGCAGCTAAACATGATTTAGCATATTTTGAAACAAGTCCTCTTGGAGCGTATATTCAGATAAATAATGTTTTAAAGAAATATTAGTATAATAGTTTAAAAATTATTCTAAGGCGGGGTGAATGTCTCTTTCGTACGATATTTTAATAGTAGACGATGTAAGTGAAAACATCAAAGTTGCTATCAGTATACTTAAGTCAGAACCTTATAATTTTTCCTATGCACTCAATGGAAAAGAAGCGCTTGAAGTCTTAAAAACTAAAAGATTTGACCTCGTTCTGCTTGATATAATGATGCCAGGAATTGATGGTTTTGATGTTTGTAAAATCATCAAAAAAACACCTGCCATCGCAGATACTCCCATAATATTTGTAACAGCTAAAGTAGATATTGACTCCATAGAAGAAGGTTTTAAGCTTGGCGCTGTTGATTATGTTACAAAACCTTTTCATGCTATAGAGCTTAAGGCAAGAGTGAAAAACCACTTGGAACTTTACCGCTCAAAACAGCAACTCAAAGCACATAATATTTCTCTTTCTACAAAACTAAAAACGAGTGATGAACTGCATCTCTCAGAGCTTGAAATGGCTCAAAAAGAGGTTATTTTTGTACTCTCACAACTTATGGAGTCTCGTAGTACAGAAACTGCTCACCATATAAAAAGAGTTGCCGACATATCACTCCTTATAGCCAAACTAGATGGTAGACTCAATAAAGAAGAACTTCATTCTGTGTATCTTGCGGCACCATTACACGATATAGGTAAGATTCTTGTTGATGAGCATATCCTTCATAAAAGAGGCTCACTCACTGAGGAAGAATTTAGGAGTATGAAAGAGCATCCTGAATTTGCGTATAAAGTATTTAAAAACTCTAAAACAACATTAATGCAAGCAGCCTCAGCGATTGCTTATGAGCATCATGAAAATTATGATGGTTCAGGATATCCTAGAGGTTTAAAGGGTGAAGAAATCCACTTCTATGGACGCATAGTCGCTCTTGCAGATGTCTTAGATGCACTGACGCATAAGCGTGTGCACAAGGAAGCCTGGAGTTTTGAAGAAACAAAAGCATTTGTTATTCAAAACAGAGGGATTAAGTTTGATCCAAAACTTGTAGATTTATTTCTTGGGAATGAAAAGCGTTTTCAAGCGATATTACTAGGCGAATAAGAACATATATGCATTTTGATATTACCATAGTCATTTATATAAGCATTAGCTTTTTAGTCCTGATTGCCTTGTTTTTTATAAATCAAAGAAAAAGTAGTCAAAATAAAAAACAAGTACAAGAATTAAGCGGTACTATAGAAAAACTTAAAAGAGATATTTTTGATAAAGATATATCTATTTCTTCGTATGAAAATGTAAAACAAACCAGTCTTATAATGGCAGAGATAAAAAAAAGAGAGATACTTGAAGCTGAGATAGCAAGACTTCAGAGAATTGTGCAAGACACCAAGGTAATCGCTCAAGATGCAAGTATGGTAAAGAAAGATTTTTTGACAAATATACGGCATGAGATAAGAACGCCTATGAACTCCATCTTAGTATTTTCACAGATGCTAGAAAAAGCCATAGAGGATAAACAGTTAAATATGTATGCCCGTAATATTTTTAATTCAGGAAATAATCTACTAAATCTTTTAAACAATATAATCGAGCTCTCAGAAATAGAAGCAGGTAGTTTTGAAGTAAATACAAGTGCCATTGATATAAAGAGTTTTATGTCTGGTGAACTTCAAAAGCATAAGGTGCAAGCGGATAAAAAGTCTTTAAACTTAGTCTTAAGCATCGCAGATGATATGCCAGAGTCGCTTATGTTGGATAAAAAAAGCTACAAGAAATTTTAGACAACCTTTTATCTAATGCGATAAAGTTCACAAAACATGGTGAAATAAAAATGAGTGTTGCTCGAGATAGCTTTAACGATTTAAAAAATGAGGCTGACATTAGCATCTGTATAGAAGATTCAGGTATTGGCATCGCAGATGAAAATAAAGAAAAAATATTTAAAATATTTGAAAGTAGAGAGGCGAGTAATACTATACACTATGAAGGAACCGGTCTTGGTTTATCCATCAATAAAAAACTCGCGAATTTGATGGATGGAGATATTGAAGTGAGAAGTGAACTTTTAGTAGGCTCAAAATTTACACTCCTTTTAAATAATGTTGAAGTGATACTCGCAAGTACTACAAAGGAAATAAAAGAAGAAGATATAGACTTTTCATTAATCAAAAAGAGTAGAATTCTAGTACTTGATGATCAAGAGTCTAGTTTAGAAATTGTAAAAGTGAGTTTTGAAAACTCTTCTTCAGATATATATGCCTTTAGTAATGCAAGAGATGCTATAGATTTCCTTAAAAACACTGAAATAGACTTGCTACTCATAAATGTAGATATTTTAACAATGGATGATGGAGCGGTATCAAAGGTTATAAATAAACTTATATCTGTTCCTGTGATAAGCCTTGTCAATTCTAGATTACGCGATATCGATTTTCATAAATCTGGTATGCAGCCCATAGCCCATATTAAAAAACCATTAAAGAAAATTGATTTGTTTCGCGTGCTTTTAAAAGTACTTAATTCTCAAGACTTAGACTTAAAGGGAGAAGATACTCTAAAGATAAAAGAAGTTCCTCTATCACTGTCATTTGAACGTAATAAGCTTGCATCTATAGAGTATTTTAAAGGACAAGCAAAAGAGATGGATGAACTTTTATATGAGGCAATGAATACAAATGATTTAAATAGCATTGAAAAGTTTGCGGGCTTAATGGCAGTAGAAGCCAGTAAATATCAGCTAATTACATTAGAAATATTTTCGCGAAAACTACTTGCTTGCATAGAGGCATTTGATATACAAGAGGTAGATAAAATGTTAAATGAGTATACGTCGAAGTCTAGAGATTTTAGAAGGGAAGAGTCCCTTCTTTAGATGCCATCAATAGTTAAAAGCTTTGTTTTGCCAACCATTAAATCAACAGTCATTAAAACTCTTTTAAACACACTTTCTTGGCGATATTCTAAACCGTGTTTTTTACAAACTTCTTTTACGATAGGTTGCATTTTTTGGTAAAAACTTAGTGGCATATTTGGAAAAAGGTGATGTTCTATTTGGTAGTTTAAAAAACCATGTCCAAAGTCGATGAGGTCATTTCCTGTATTGTAGTTCACACTTCCCATAATCTGTCTCAAGTAGTACTCACCCTGCGTTTTATGTGGCGTAGAAAATTGGTAGATATCTTCAGCAGAATGGTTTGGAACAATGACTAAAAATGCATGCAGATTTCCAAGCGCTTCAGCAATAAGAAGGAAAATAAACATACTTAGGACTCCTTCCATCCCTGCAATTGGATAGGCAAGTAAAGGAAGGAATACAAACTGAAATAAACCGTATGGAAGATAATAGTTTTTCCATAATTCTAAACCATTTTTTGTAAAAGGACTTAATTCATAGTCGAGTGTATCGGGTTCACCCCGTTTTTGTCTTGCTTTATTTTCTAAGATTCTAAGAGTATTTGGTGCATAATAAGTAAACTTCCATGTAGTTGCAAATATATATACAAATGTATATTTCATCCATGTTGGGATTTTTGCTTCATGTAACCAAACAAGATTTTTTTCAACATTATCAGGGTCATCCGCTTCACCTAAATGGTAGTGATGCATAATGTTATGCTCAAAAGCCCATGCGTCAGGTTTTATCCAGTCTATCCAGTCTATCCATCTTCTATTTCCAGATGCAAAGCCATCTTTTGTGTATCTTTTTGGAATATCTGGAATTTTATCGTATGCACCATGTAAGATTGGATGGGTTACATTTGACCATCGAGCGATATTTCCCACACCCATTAAAAAAGCACCAAAAATACCAATTCCCCAAAATAAATAAACAGAAAAAGTAGGGTTAGAAGATGCTAGATAAATACTTAAAAGTAAAAGCGTAAATCCACTCAGAGTAGCAATGCGTCCCCACCTTTCTAGTTTAAGTAAATGTTGAAAATCTTCCTCTGTAGTTTTGCCAATAGTTTTTTTAATCGCGTCAATATCTTTTTGTAATTGTGCTTGATCTACATCTCTGTAGTCTGTATATGTTGCTTGCATAGATTGCCTTATTATTCTAATTATCCAATTATATAAAAAAAAGCTTAATATTAATACAATATAAATAGCAATTTAGATAAAATGGCAATAATTAATAAGTAATTTTTTAGGAGACTTAATGGACGCAGCCAAATATATTTGGATGAATGGAAAGTTTGTAAATTGGGATGATGCCAAGGTGCATGTACTTTCACACACATTACACTACGGAAATGGTGTAATCGAAGGAACTAAAGCATATAAGACTAAAAAAGGTTATGCAATATTCCGTTTAGATGAACATACTTCAAGACTTAAAGAGTCTGCAAAAATGACTTTGATTGATATTCCATATACAGTCCAAGAAATGAATAAAGCGCAGATTGATTTAATTAGAATGAATGAGTTTACACTTGATACTGTGTATATTCGTCCTTTTGCATTCTTGGGTTATGGAGTCATGGGTGTATACCATAAAGACGCACCAGTTGAAACGGTAATTGCAGCTTGGCAATGGGGTGCTTATCTTGGAGAGGATGCACTTAAGTTTGGCATTAAACTTAAAATCTCTTCAATGACCCGACCTGCAAACACTTCAAACATGGGTAAGGCAAAAGCAACTGCGAATTATCTTAACTCACAAATGGCAAAGTTTGAAGCTATAGACTGTGGTTATGATGAAGCATTGCTTTTAGATGACCAAGGTTATGTGGCTGAGGCTTCTGGAGCTTGCTTTTTTATGGTTAAAAATGGCGAGTTAATAACTCCACCAAATGACAACTTCTTTAGAATCTATAACACAGAAAATGGTTATAGAAATGGCAGAAGACTTTGGTATAAAAGTAGTTCGTCGTAGAATTACAAGAGAAGAAGTGTATGTGGCAGATGAAGCATTTTTAACAGGAACAGCAGCTGAGATAACACCTGTTGCGAATGTAGATGCAAGAACCATTGGTTGTGGTTCACGCGGAGAGATGACTGAAAAAATTCAGTCAACTTATTTTGATATTGTGTTTGGTAGAAATGCCAAGTATGAACACTATTTAACATATATAGATTAGAAAATAAAAGTAAGTCTAACTCGAAGAGTTTAGCTTTAGTGACCCAAGCGGTCTTAGCGTAGATGACGGGACGAGTTCCGGCATCGTTATTAGAAATGAAGGGTTTCCTTCATTTTATGAAATAAAATTAAGGGGAGAATATAATAATGGCATCAGATATGAATGATTATTTTAACAAGAAAAAAAGTGAGGGAAGCACTGGTAAGAAAACTACTGGTGGTTCAGGTGGTAACGGTGGTGGAAAAGGTCCAGAATTTCCAAAGATAGACTTTAACATGGGTGGAAAATCAGGAATAGTGTATTTTATAGTTGCGGTAATTGTGATTCTTTTTCTAGCAAAACCTTTTACAATCATCGAAGAGGGTCAACGCGGGATTTTAAGTACAAATGGTAAGTACCAAGACCAATCACTTCTTCCAGGACTTCATTTTATTGTTCCTGTGATTCAAAAAGTGTATGTTGTAGATACTAAGGTTCGTATTATTAATTACGCAACACGAATTGAAGCAAGTAGTACGGCATCTGGAATCTTAAACAAAAGAGCAGTAACTGTTCTTGATAAGCGTTCATTACCTGTGTCTATAGAACTTACTGTTCAGTATAGACTTAACTCAGAGTACGCTGCACAAACGATTTCAAACTGGGGCTTTTCTTGGGAAGACAAGATTATAAATCCTGTTGTTCGTGATGTTGTTCGTAATGTTATCGGAAAGTATGATGCAGAAGCATTGACACAAATGAGAAACGATTTAGGTACAGAAATAGAAGCTGGGATTCGTGAAAGTGTTATGGGACTTAAAAACGCACCGGCAGTTTTACAGTCAGTTCAACTCCGTGATATTGTTTTACCTCAAAAAGTAAAAGATCAAATCGAGCGTGTTCAGATTGCTAAACAAGAAGTTCAAAAAGCTGAACAAGATGTTCAACGAGTAAAACAAGAAGCATTAAAGCGTGCTGCTGAAGCTGAAGGTATGGCTCAAAAAGCTAGAATCGAAGCACAAGGTATCGCAGATGCTGTAACGATTGAAGCCGATGCAAAAGCAAAAGCAAATATCTTGATTTCTAAGTCTTTGAGTAAACAACTTTTAGAACTTGAGCAATTAAAAGTTCAAGGTCTTTTCAATGAAGCACTTAAAGTAAATAGAGATGCTAAGATTTTCTTAACGCCTGGTGGATCAACTCCAAACATCTGGGTAGATACAAAAAATGCTCGACAAAGAACAACGGCTAACTAATCAATGAATGAAGCCATTGACAGAGTAGACTGGGAGAAGTGTGAACTTCTTCCTGTAATTGTTCAAGATAGCAGTACGAATGAAGTTCTAATGATGGCTTATATGAATAAAGAAGCCTTAGAGCTTTCTCTTTCTACAAAGATAGCACATTACTTTTCCCGTTCAAAACAGCGTATTTGGAAAAAGGGTGAAACGAGTGGACATACACAAACAATTCATTCTTTTAATATCGATTGCGATAATGATACACTTCTTATAAAAGTAACTCAAGAGGGCGTTGCCTGTCATACTGGTCGAAAATCTTGCTTTTTTACAGAGCTAGAATCAGGTGAAGTAAACTCCGAAGTAGAAGTAAGCTCGCAAGCCTTATACGGCGTCATCGATACACTCTACCATACAATCCAAGAACGCAAGAATGCAGACCCATCAAGTTCATGGACAGCAAAACTTATGCAAAAAGGTGAAAATACAATTCTTAAAAAAGTTGTAGAAGAAGCTGGAGAATTTACTTTTGCATATAAAGACAATGACGAGTCCGAAATGGTTTATGAAGCGGCGGACTTAACTTACCATATGCTAGTAGCATTGGCTGTTAAAAACATTTCACCCGATAGAATAAAACAAGAACTTGCTCGTAGATTTGACATGAGTGGAATCGCAGAGAAGAACGCTAGGGACGACTAGGTATGAAGTCACAAATCACCGCTTTTATAAAGAACTTAATCATGTACGATTATGTTCTTTTTGGGGGTGCTTTTGTTCTTTTTATCTTGTTTGTAATCCTTGGACTTATTTTAAGAAAAAAGATTGCTATAGCACTCTTTTTTATTCTCCTTGGATTTAGCACACTCCTCTTAGCACCAACTTTTGGCTATAAAATGCTGCATAACTATCTCTTTAAAAACACCACAATACTGATCAAAGAAAAAAGACTTGAATTTACAGATGCTATCGTTGTTAAGGGAAGTATTCAAAACACATCTAAGTTTAATTTTAAAGAGTGTAAAATAACTGCGAATGTACATAAGCGTAGTAAAAATAAGTATAGAAATTATTTACTTCAGTTTAAAACAATTAAGAAAATGTCGATTATAGAGACGGATATTAAAAAAGAAGAACTACGAAATTTTAAAATCATAGTAGCGCCTTTTACATATCCAAGAGATTACAATATTACTTTAGGGGCGAAATGCAAATGACATTATTAAATTACTGGCACTATATATTTCTAGGATTAAGTCTATTGATTTTTTTAAGCGGTCTAGTAGCCGCTTTGAAACAAAAAGATAAAAAGCTTATAATTCCAATGATTCTTTCTATGGCTTTAGTATCAATACTTCTAGCTTTTTTTTCAATGATGGTTGTAGATAAGTATACAAAAGTAGTGAAATTATCTAAGTTGAAAAATAAGAGACTTTTAAGTACAGAGCAAATTGTTTATACAGGCTTTGTAAATAATGTAGGAAACCATGCGATTGGTAAGGTTTATGTAGAAATAAAATTGATCAATAAAGGGCATGCTACAGGGAATGTTAAAGGTGGTAATTTTTATAAACCAAATGGGATTATGGACTTTATAGACAATCTAAGTGGTGGGGCGAGTGATGCTAAACCTCAAACAATTACAAAGGAATTCTTAGTTGCAAAAAATCTAAAACCTGGAACAGGAAAATCTTTTAGAGTCTATTTCAAGTTTCCTGGATACTTTAGAAGTGTTGCTCAGTTTACAAAAGTACGAGGAAAATAATTTTAGTACTTAAGCCCTAATGGCTTGAGTGCTGCATTAATATTTTTAACTTGTATATTTTTATCTCTACACCAAGCAGGAGCAAGAAGTGAATCTTCATTTAATCCTGCTGTAACTCTTTGAACAGAAACATGCTCAGGTTTAAGCCCAATGGTATGTGTCAAAACATCAAGGTATTCTTGTTCAGAAATAGGTGTGAATTTTCCACTTTTAAACTCATTTGCTAAGGCTGTTCTTTTAACTACATACAATGGATGGTATTTAACTGAGTCTATACCCCATGCATAAGCCTCTTTAGCTGTTTCTATCATCATCTTAGAGTCTTCACCTGGTAAACCAAATATAAGATGACCACAGACATTTAAGCCAGCTTTTTTTGACTTTTGTATCCATGTTTTTACATTTTGTGCATCGTGTCCACGGTTGATGCGTATGAGTGTTTCATCATAAATTGATTGTATTCCAAATTCTATCCATATCTCACTTGTTTTATTAAGCTTGGCTAAATAATCTAATGTCTCTTCTGTGATAGAATCAGAACGCGTTCCAATACTAAGACCGACAACATTCTCAAATGAAAGTGCTTTGTCATACAGAGCCTTAAGTGTTTCAAATGGAGCGTAAGTATTTGTAAAAGATTGAAAATAAACAAGAAACTTTTCAGCGCCGTATTCACGCTTTTGACGAGCAGATATTGCTTTAAATTGAATTTCGAGTTGTTTAAGTTGTTTATCTAGATGTGGGTTTTCTGTAGAATCAAGGTTAAGATGAAAACCTTTTAACTCTTGAACTTCGCCAGTACTTGCTGAAAAAGAATCATTTTCACAAAAAGTACAACCACCTTTTGCAACTGTTCCGTCTATGTTAGGACAGGTGAAACCAGAGATATTAATCCCTACCTTATAAACCTTGCACCCAAACTTATTTTTGAGGTAATTACCGTATGTGTATATCTGTTCCATTAAATTATGTACTTCCCTGTAAAGCAAGCTGTACAGTAGTTGTCTTCTGTCGCATTGACACTTTTAAGTAAGGCATCTTCGCTTAAGTACGCAAGAGAATCAGCACCGATAAAGTCGCAAATTTCTTGTGTTGTCATATTTGCCGCAATAAGGTTTTCTTTATCAGGAGTGTCTACACCATAAAAGCATGGGTCGGTAGTAGGTGGTGATGAAACACGCATATGCACTTCACTCGCACCAGCTTCTTTTAACATTCTAATGATTCTACGAGAAGTTGTACCACGAACTATGGAATCATCTATCACTACAACGCGTTTTCCAGCGATTACGCCAGGCATTGGAGAAAGTTTCATCTTTACTTTTAAGTCGCGTACTTTTTGAGTTGGTTCAATAAATGTACGACCAATATAATGGTTTCTCATAATCCCCATTTCATAAGGGATGCCACTTTCTTGTGCATAACCAATAGCGGATGGAACACCACCATCAGGAACAGGAATAACAACATCTGCTTGGACAGGGTCAATATGTGCAAGTGCTTTACCCATATTTTTTCTCATTTGATAAACGGACTGACCAAATACCTTAGAATCAGGACGAGCAAAATAGACATACTCAAAAATACAATGCTTAGGAGTAGGCTCAAAAACTTTGATAGATTTGGGCTCTTTACCTTCTTCGAATACAAGAAGTTCTCCCGGTTGGACATCTCGAATAAATGTAGCTCCAACGAGGTCAAAAGCACATGTCTCAGATGCAACAATATAACCACCATTAGGAAGTTTACCAAGACTAAGAGGACGAAAACCATGACGGTCTCGCATAGCAAACATTTTTGTTCTACTTAAAAATACAAGAGAAAATGCACCTTCTATTCTTTGCACAGCATCTATGATTCTGTCAATAAGTTTGTCTTTCTCACTTTTTGCGATAAGGTGAATAAGGTTTTCAGTATCCATAAAGGTTTGAAAAATCGCACCTTTTTTTATTAGATTATCTCGAACTTCCTCGGCATTTGTAAGGTTACCATTGTGAACAATAGCCATTTCACCTAAGTCGTAACGAGCAAAAACGGGTTGTGCATCTAAGATAGAGTCATCACCTGCAGTTGAGTAACGCGTATGACCGATGGCACTTGAGCCACTTAGTGTTTTTAGCTTGGCTTCATCAAATACACGCATAACAAGACCGCGTTTTTTAATAGTGTGAAGTTTTTTACCATCTGAAGAGCTTATTCCTGCCGCTTCTTGTCCACGGTGCTGCAGAGCATGAAGAGCAAAATAAGCTAACTCAGAAGCTTCCTCGTGACCAAATATACCAACAACCGCACATTTTTCGTTCATATTTTCAAGCAAAAAAAATTCCTTATATATTATTAACGCAATTATATCCCAAATATATAAAATATCCTTAAGTATCTGAGTGTAATTAATGGAACAATTTATGCTTAATATTTAAAAATATCTAATAAAAGGTAAGTCTATGAACATTGTTTTACGCAATAACCTTATCCTTATCACCACAGATTTTGAGACTTTAAATGTCTCATGGATGCAAAAATTTTTGAATCATCATTCGCGTGGTATGCTTTTTTTTACCTAAGGCTGTTCTCGTATTTAGAAACGAGTCACTTACAGAAGCACGAGAGGATTTTTTACAAGAGCTCAGCGAACATCACGCAAGCACACATGACTTTTCGCATGAGTTTTTTTCTGCGTTCGATGCTACGCTATGGTAATCAACCCATTAAAATAGAGCTAGAAGCATTAGAAGAACCAGAGGTTGTGAAAGTCAAACTTTATGCATACGATAAGGGCACAGTTTTAATTTCACTCAACTCGCCAAATTCATGGGTGACTAATTATTTGCGTTCGCAGTTAGAAGTGTATATAGAGCGTGGAACAGATGTATCTTTAGTTATAGATGTCAGTGAGTACAAGGCTAAGGCTAGGTTAGAGCGAGCTTTAAATAAACGGCATATTTTACATTATCAGATTCAGTATACATACGACAACCATTTTATGTCTAAGCTTTATTCAGATTTTGCGAATTTTTCTTTTGGAGATTTATGTAAAGATGCAGAGGAAAATGAAAATGTGCAGTTCTATACGATTTTAGAATGTCCAATAGGGGCTTCTCAAGATGCACTTAAACGCTCGTATAAAAAATTAACAAAAGTCTATCATCCAGACAAAATTTTTCACGAAACTCCAAATATGGTTGAACATTACACACAAAAGTTTCAACTTCTTCAAGAAGCATACACAGCATTAAGAGTTGTTTCTTAGATAAATTCTTCTATGAGGTCATCTTTTGAAGTGTTTTTCACAAGTGCCTCAAAATCTGAAGAAGAGTAAAGTGCTAAATCTTTCCCAACCATTGCAGATAATTCTTTAGAAAAGCCTCTCTTTGAAAAGAGCGTGATTTGACTTGCTTGAATGTCCAGTTTTTCACACTTCTCAAGAAGCTTATGCAATTCTCCTTTATTTACCTGATGGTTTGTCCATTTGCACTCACCAACATAGGTGTGTTCATCGTCTGTTATGGTTAAAATATCTATCTCAATGTTGGCATCCCAGTAACTTCCTGAACTTATAATCTGAGACTCGCGTATATGATAGTTGAGTAAAACCTCAGAAAGTTCTTCAAAAACTAAGCTTGTATAAGAGTTTTGTTTTTGCTCGAAATCTTTGAAGAGATGCGTATAGTTTTTTTCAAGTATTTCTTTTATGTGTGGGGCAATGAAGTAAAACCAGAATCTCACAAAGGGCTGCGAAAAAAGAACCTTATGCGAAATTCTATGTCTTGCAAGTGAGCGTTTGAGTTTGTTGTTAGGGTTTAAGCTTTGGGCTGGTTCTTCTCGTGAGTATTCTATACTTACTAAACCTTTTTCTTGTAAATAATTAAGTGCAGCACCACCATTACCATTGTTAAGTCCTGCTCGCTTAAAAGCAGAAAATATTCTTCTATCACCAACTGCTAAGGCACGCAAAAGTCTTTTGTTGTTAGAGTCCTCGAGTGTAAGTTCCTGCATCTTTTCATTTAAACTAGAGAAGTTTTCTAAAATGAGAGTTTTAATGAGGACTTTTAAAGGCTGTGAAGTGTCAATATCCCAACCAAGACCACCAAAAATCGCAAAGTATTCGATTTGTATTTCCATATCATCAGGAAAATTTCTAAAGTAAAAAGAGCGAAATTGATTGAGTAGTTTTGTCATAAGTTAATTGTATCAAAGTTTTTTTAATATTAAAATTCACTTCCCCATTTTAAAATATCTATTCCATACCTTTGGCGTAAGATTTGCGTTGAATCGGTGAGTTTTCTCATTTCTTGCTCTTCGTTAAATCCTAGAAGAGAAAGTTCTTTTTTAGAGTCTCTTGTAAAACTAGAACAGTTTATACTGAGTCGTATGACATGAAGTCTTTTTTGTGTATCTGCATCTGTGAAAAGTTCAATGCAAAGCGTGTCAAACTTCTTTTCTGTAAAGAGTTCGGCTAAAGATATGTTTTTATGTGATTTTTGATTGTTTTCATAGGAGATACCAAGATGAAATACAGTTGGAGTGACATCAAGTTTTAAAATCGCAAAACTAAGATGTCTCGCTAAAATATGAATACGCCTATGCAACTCAACTCTGTCAAATAAAGGTTCTATCGTGCGAGAGATGCCAATAGATTTTCTTTTATGAGTGGTTTTGATGGGAGCGTCACTTAATCCACTTACGCGTTTATAAAGATCTTTTGCATAGGGTCCCCAAGACTCTACGGTACCGCGTCTTTTTATGAGTTCACCAAGTGTATGTATATGAACAGAGTGAAGTTTTTGCTTCATACTTTTACCAATCCCAGCAAAATCTCCAACCTTGATAGGGTTTATAAAGTCATCAAAATTATGAGCATAAATAATCTTGCATCCATAAGGTTTGGCATAGGTAGTTGCAAGTTTTGCGATATACCTCGTTTTTGAAGCGCCAATAGAAACAGGAAGTTGTAGATGCTCCTTAATCTCATCGCGTAAGTTGAAGATAAAACTCTCAACATCTTCATCTTTAACCCAACCCGATAAATCACCATAAAACTCATCGATGCTCGCTTGTTCGACAAGAGGAATTTTAGTACATAAAAATGTATGGAGTTCATGGGAGAGTTTTTGATAGAGTGACATATTTGGAGCTTTTATAATGAGATGCGGACAAAGTAGTAAGGCTTCATTTATAGTCATAGTTGTTTTAATCCCATAGGCTCTTGCTTCATACGATGAGGTAGTAAGAATTCCTCTTATCTTTCCATCGGCATCTTTAAAAGATTCTATGTCATCATCTTTTTTTTTCATAAGCTTTATAAAAAGTAGGAACAAAACTACCTGAGTTTTCAAAGTTGACAGTTTGACTTTTAGCATCAGTCGCGAATATCTTAGTATCACTCCGTCCGCCAATAGCTATAGGTTTATCTTTAAGGGAACTATCAACAATTCTAGCAGCACTTGCAAAAAAGCAATCTATATCTATGTGTATTTTCATTCTTATTTTCTGTCTTGTGGTATAATACCAAAATAGAGAGAGATTGAAAGGGTTAAACCCTCTCAATCTTAAAACTCACTTTTAAACTGCCAAGCTTAAAGTGAAGTTTTAGAATAAATCGCTTCAAAAGCGACCTCCTATTTTGGTTTGTCTCGTATGAGTAATCATACGAGAACATTATAATCTTACACGAAAACATCACATCAACTCAAAAATCTTGCAATCTGTCATACTATTTTCTTTGTTTCATTTCACAGGAGATAAAAGTTATAATACTCAGTAAACAAAAGGAAACAATATGAACACAGAAAACCTAACAGAATTTGAAAAATATATGATAGCCCAAATGAAACATCTTAAAACAGGGAATGAAGTTCTAGCAAGAGAGCTGCATCTCCAAAGAGATAAATACGATAAGCTACAAACAAAACTCGATGAAACACATAAGTTTGTTAAAGAAAAACTCAATGATAAGACCTTAATCTCTACAATTCGTTATGCGAATGATAATGGAGATAACTCCGTTGATTGGGGGCAAGTATTGGGTTCTCAGGCTAGATTGTTTGACCAAATTATACAAAGAGAAGAAGACCTAGAAAAACAAATAGAAAAAGGTTTTAAAGATACGCATAGTTCGGTTGTGAGATACGGAAAACAATGGTAAAAGGATAGATATGGAACACGGCTTCAATTCATCAAAAGACAACCAAGACCAACAAACAAAAGAAAAACAAAGAGTAGACTATAGCTATGAGAATACTTCATTGTTTAGTATACAAACTCCTATACGTTTCTCAAAAGAACATAATGAGAGAACTTATGTAGAGTTTATGCTAGATAAGAGCTCTAAGGTAGATAAGCTTGCGAAACTTACTAATAATCACTCGCTTGTATAATAACATCACCACTCAAGAAAGGTAGTATACTAATACTACAGAGTCGGTTGATGTAGATTGATTTTCTCGTTGAAGCCGTTATAATTATAATGAGCCTGTATGGGAGCTAAATTGCTAAACTGATAACTTCTTCTCGTTCCATCTCTCTGAGATGGAATGAATATAAAGTGATATAAGATAACACTACGTTACACCTCAGGAGAGGTGCAACGAGAAAATTGTCATAATAATCTGGCTACAAATTTCTCTGCTGTGCTGGAGAGTGTTAAAATAGAATATTCATTCTTTATTTTCTATGTTATAATTCCAATAGATGAGGAAATTGAGAGGCTAATGCCTCCCAATTTTGAAGACGATTTTAAATCTTCCAAATTTAAAATCAATCTTTAGTAGAAACTTCTTCAAAAGTTCCTCCTCAAGTATTGGTATGTCTCGTATAATATAATTATACGAGAATATTAGAGTTTTACACGAAAAAATCACATCAATTAAAATACATTTCAAATTGTCATGAATTTTCATTTTTAGACTTTTCTCTTATTTGAAATGCTGATAACAAATAAATATAATAAATTAGGAATTAAATTGAAAAAAAATACTATTAACCCTTGGAGTGTTGTCTATCGTATTATTTAGTGGTTGTTCAACGATGCTTGTTGAAGCCGTTGATAAAAAACACGCATTAGAATATGTTTGTATTGAAAATAATCCAAAAGTTATAGTAGATGATTTTATCCCTGTGGTAGAAAATATTTTTCATGAACATGGAATTGCCACAGATGTTTATGATAAAGATGGATTACCAAAATCTTGTAAGATTAAAATGACATATACAGCATTACAGACTTGGGATATTACAACATTTTTAGCATATGCAGAGATACATTTATTTAAAGGTATGAATAAAATAGGTTATGCTGAGTATGATATGATTGGAAAAGGTGGATTAGACTTATCAAAATGGTCTAGTGTGAAAACTAAAATGACACCAGTTATTGAGAAACTATTAGCTCAGTATGAAAAGAGAGAGATTACATTTAATAAGAATATCTATAAAAAAGAAGTAACTAAAGCAAATTTAACACTTGAAGAAAAATTAGTAAAATTAAAAAAAATGAAGGATGATAGTTTAATCACTGATGATGAGTACCTAAGAAAAAAACAACAACTTTTGAGTGATTATTAAAATTTCTTACAGTACTTGTAAAAAGCTAATCTTTTTCTATATTATAGTACCAAAATAGAGAGAGATTGAAAGGGTTAAATCCTCTCAATCTTAAAACTCACTTTTAAACTGCCAAGCTTAAAGTGAAGTTTTAGAATAAATCGCTTCAAAAGCGACCTCCTATTTTGGTATGTCTCGTATGAGTAATCATACGAGAACATTAGAATCCTACACGAAAAAATCACATCAACTTAAATACATTGCAAATTGTCATAATAATCTTGCTACAATTCATTTATGAAATATATATTACTCTCTTTTATCCTTTTGTTTTCTGCTTGTAGTATAAAAAATTATGAAACGACACAAGCAAAGATTATTATTATCAAATCTCCAAAGATAAAATTTGCAGATATTGGCTATCTTCGTAATACAGGAGATGCTATTGAATTAGAACTTTTTATTGCTGGTAATCCAGTTCAAAAGATAGAGATAAATACTTTGATATGTGTGAGTGCAGGGTGTACTACAAAAAGTGCTTTTAATGAAGAGTATTTGCATTTCTCTTATCCTGATAGTCTTTTGCAAAATATTCTCTTAGGTCAGGTGATTTATGATGGAAAGAATAAGCAGATTACAGATGATGGATTTGAGCAAAGAATTACTAATAGAGATGTAGATATAATCTATAAAGTCACAAACAAAAGTATTTTCTTTAAAGACAAAAAGAATAAAATAATATTTAAAATCAAGGATATAAAATAGATGGACAAACATACTAAATTTGTAGGAGCACATACAAGTGCGAGTGGTGGTGTTTTTAATGCTGTTAAACATGCTCAAGAAATAGGAGCAAATGCCTTTGCCTTGTTTACTAAAAATCAAAAAAGATGGGATGCTAAACCCTTAGATACCAAGACTATAGATGCTTGGTTTAAGGTCTTAGAAGCAAGTGGAATTCAAGCTAAACATATATTGCCCCACGATAGTTACCTTATAAATCTTGGTAATCCTGACCCTGAGAAACTTGAAAAAAGTCGTGTAGCTTTTATAGACGAGTTAGAGCGATGCGATATTTTAGGACTTGATAAACTTAACTTTCATCCTGGAAGTCACTTAGTAAAACTTAAAGCGGCAGAAAAACGAGACCCTGAATTTGTTCAAAAAATAGAAAACGAATGTTTAGACTTAATCGTAGAGTCTATAAACTATGCACTTGATAAAACAAAAAATGTAAAAGCCATTATAGAAAACACTGCAGGTCAGGGAACAAATCTTGGTTATAAATTTGAGCATCTAGCATACATTATAGAAAGAATCGAGGACAAGTCTCGTGTTGGAGTTTGTATAGATACCTGCCATATGTTTACAGCGGGTTACGACATAAGAACACGAGAAACTTACGATAAAACATGGGGTGATTTTGACTCGATAGTTGGGCGTGAGTACTTAATGGCTATGCATATCAACGACTCTAAACCAGCTCTTGGGAGTCGCGTAGACAGACACCATTCTTTAGGTGAGGGTGAGATAGGACTTGATAACTTCAGGTTTATTATGAATGACAGCAGAATGGATGATATTCCACTTGTTCTTGAGACTATAGATGAAAGCATTTGGAAAGATGAGATAGAATTACTGTATTCATTTGTTAAGTAAAGGTAGTTTATGCAGAGTTTAGTGGATTTTTTATCAGCAAAAGTAGTTTCTGAGTCAAGTATATTTGAGCATTTAAAATGTAATGAGGTAGAGGCGAACATCTTACAGTATTTGGCACAAAAATATATGGAAGGTGAAGATGATATGCTTATCCTCGGTCTTCTTCAAGACTTATACGGAATTGAAAAATATGAATTTTTACAGTACTTAGAACAAATCAAAAACCTCTTAGAACTTGGCTGGTTGCATCAGCAAAGTTTTACGCCGATTAAAATTTCTGAAGTTACACCGCTTGAGTTGTTAAACACTTCTATAGCACTTTCTCCGTCATTTTTAAAACTTTTACAATACGGAACACTAGAATCTGATTTACCCGACATTAAACCTTATGCTGACCACCTCGAATACCTTCAGGACCAGTTTTTCAGAATAGAGTTGTACCAGAAGATGAGCGAAATCAGACAAAATGTGCATGAGCATTCTTTAGGGATTGACAGAGTTCAAAACAAGCTAAACTTACTTGAAAAACGCATAGAAGAAAGAGTCGAACAAACATCAGAAAAACTTGTTTTAGATAAATTTTTTAAACAAAAAAAGATGGACTTGAAAGAGCAAGTGATTTTTATAGCACTTTTACGAGAAGAGTATTCTGCCACAGATGCGTCACTTCGTGAGATGAATACACTTATAGAGTTGATATCTTTAGATGAATATGACAGAATTAAAAACCGTTCTTTACTTGAGGATGGGGCAAATCTTATAAATGAAGGTATCATTGACTATGAAGAGATGCTCAACCCTTTTGGTGGCATTTCTCGAGCATTTTTTATTGTTGATGATATTTTACAAAGTATTATTCATCCTCAAAAAAATAAAAAAGTGCGACGCTTAAAACTGAATGCTCTTATAGATGAACAAGATATTTTTGAGCTTATAGAACCTGAAACTTCACTTGAAGATGTCGTTCTGAGTGAAAAAACACAGCTGACGCTTGAAACCCTTATGAAACAAGTCGATAAAACAGTAGTAAGTCGTCTTGTTGAGTGGGGAGTCAAAGATAAAAAAAGTGGCATAGATGCAAGAATAATTTTTTACGGGGCAGCGGGAACTGGTAAAACAATGACAGCGTACTCACTTGCAAAATCATTAAAAAGGCAGGTATTAGCCTTTGATTGTTCAAAGATCCTTTCTATGTATGTAGGAGAGAGTGAAAAAAATGTGCGAAAAATATTTGATAGTTTTTATGACTTGTGTGAAAAAACAAAATCTGAACCAATTCTTTTACTCAATGAAGCAGACCAGTTTTTAGGGGCTCGTTCAAGTGGAAACATCACAGGCTCAGACCAGATGCACAACCAAATGCAAAACATATTTTTAGAGCAGATTGAAAACTTTAAAGGTATGCTTATCGCCACAACAAACTTACTTGAAAATATAGATAAAGCATTTTCAAGAAGATTTAATTATAAGATAGAATTTAAAAAACCAGATGAAAAACAAAGAGTAGAGCTTTGGAAATTAATGTTACCAACAGCAGCTCCTTACGCAGATGATGTTGATACAAAAGAGTTAGCAAAATACTCTCTAACAGGTGGACAAATAAGTTTAATAGTTAAAAACACAGCCTATAAAGTGGCAGTAATGGACGAACCACTTTTTTCTCTTGAAGATTTTACAGATGAAATAAAACGAGAAAAAGATGCTAACTTTGACAGTGAAAAAATGATGGGATTTTTGAAGAAGTAGTCTACTATAATGTCGCCAAATAAACTCCTAAGGAAAACATAATGATGGGTAAAATCGTAACAACAATAGTATTAGTATCAAGTATGGCATTTGCATTTGATATGGGTGGCATCGCTTCTTCAGTAGATACAGATAAAGCAATGGGTTCTGTTGACAAAGAAAAAGCAATGGCTGCCGCATCTAAAGGCACAGAGGTGTCTATGAAGGATGTGACTGATAGTGTTGATGGTGATAAAGCATCTGCATCTGTTGATAAAGAAAAACTAATGAAGTCTGTTATTGGTTTTTAATATAAAAAATTCTACTTTCTAGGAGAGTTTCAAACTCTCTTAAGAATACTAAACTCTCTTCAAATAAGTGTTGCGATTAGTGACATTGAATCCTTTTTTAACCTTCTATCTTCTTTTTTTTAATACTCTTTTGGTTATAGTGCAAGTAACTGTTTTTTCTTATGTACCCTAAAACAGGCATTTGTCTGAATGTATAAGAAAACAAATATTAAAAGAGCTAGGTTTCAAGGGGTTTAGCTCTTAATTTTAAAGGTAGGTTATATGGAGCATATTGCTACAGCAAATCCGTATTTTGGTGTTTTCGTACTTTTTGTATTAACATTTAGTGCATTTACGATGACAACAATACTCGCTCGTCGTGTATCTCGGGCACTCGCAGCAAAAGATAGCGAAAAAATTAAATTATCGGTTTACGAATGTGGACCGGAAGTTACACGACAACCAAATAGAATCTCGCCACAGTTTTACCTGTTCGCGTTACTCTTTTTACTTTTTGATGTTGAAATTATTTTTATGTTCCCATGGGCAGTAAATTTTAAACTTCTAGGTTGGTTTGGTTTTGCTGAGATGTTAATGTTTATTTTTCTTTTAACAATCGGTTTTATATACGCATGGAAAAAAGGAGCTTTAGAATGGCACAACATAAAGTAAATTATACACAAGATGCTGGATTACCAGTAGCACTTACAAGTATAGATAAAATCGTTAACTGGGGTCGTTCAAACTCTATCTGGGCATTGACATACGGTCTTGCATGTTGTGGTATCGAGATGATGGCATCTGGAGCTTCACGATTTGACTTTGACCGTTTTGGTACGATCTTTCGTGCTTCACCGCGTCAAGCAGATGTAATGATAGTTGCAGGAACGCTTACAAAAAAACACGCTGAATTTATTAAGCGTTTATATGACCAAATGACAGAACCACGATGGGTGATTTCTATGGGTTCATGTGCAAATACTGGCGGTATGTTTAATACATATGCAACTGTTCAAGGTTGTGACAGAATTATTCCTGTTGATTTATATCTTCCAGGTTGTGCACCTCGTCCTGAAACACTTCAGTATGGTGTAATGTTATTACAGAAAAAAATCCGTGCTAATCATGCTTCTAAAGCACAAAAAGCAAAAAGGTTAATGTAATGAGAGCCTATACTCCCAAAGACGATGTACAAGCAAAAGCTTACTATACAGATAGATTTTATGTAGCTCCACAGGTTCCTAAACAAGAAGTAGCATCTGACGCAGTTTTTGCAGCAGATCTTGCTGCTATTTCTGCAAAATTTGAAGTAAAAGAGTCTTTTATTCAAGTTGGACAGATGGTAGTTTATATCAATGCTAGAGATATTTACGGTGTTTTAGAACTGGCTCGTGATGAGCTAGAATATACACAACTTTCAGAAATGTCTGCGATTGACTGGCTAGCTAAAGACAATACATTTGAGATTTTTTATCAGATGCTAAGTATGAACAAGCGTAAGCGTATTCGTATTAAATACTTTATAGACAATGGTCAAGCTGTTGATTCTGTTGAAAAACTTTTTCGTTCTGCTGATTGGAGCGAGCGTGAAATGTTTGACATGTTTGGAATCGAAGCAAATAACCATCCATTTATGAAAAGAATTCTTATGCCATACGACTGGCAAGGAAATCCACTTCTTAAAACATACCCATTAGAAGGTGATGAATTTGCTGCTTGGTATGAAGTAGATAAAATTTATGGTAAAGAAGCAAGAGATATTATAGGGCCTGAAATCCGTGACACTGCAAGAGTAGATAGATACGATTCTGAGCGTTTTGCTCGTTTAGGTTATGAAGTTCCTAAGGGAACTAAAATCACAGGTGATGAACCAAAAGTTGAGCAGGACTACCAAGAAGAAGGTGGCGTGTTCTTGATTAAAAAATTCGATAAAAAGTCATCAAAAATCATTGATGATATAAATAGATAGGGCGGTAGAATATGGCACAGGTAAAAAATAGATTAACACCCTTCTTTGAAAATATTACATTTGATAGAGATGACAATGAACTCGTACTAAACTTCGGTCCTCAGCATCCATCTGCGCATGGTCAGTTGCGTTTAATGCTTCACCTTCAACAAGAACAAATTGTGAAGGCGCATCCAGACATAGGTTACTTGCACCGTGGTATGGAAAAAATGGCTGAAAACATGATTTATAATGAGTTTATGCCTACAACAGATAGAATGGATTATATTGCATCTTCATCGAACAACTATGGTTTTGCACTTGCTGTTGAAAAACTTATTGGTTTAGAAGTTCCTCGTCGTGCAAAAGTTATCCGTATGATGCTTTTAGAGATTAACCGTTTAATGTCGCATCTTTTTTGGTTAGCAACTACTGCGCTAGACATCGGTGCGATGACGATTTTTCTTTATGCATTTAGAGAAAGAGAATATCTAATGGATATTATTGAAGGTTATTGTGGCGCGCGTTTAACACATGCAGCTATTAGAATCGGAGGTGTTCCTTTAGATATTCAAGATTCATTTATTCATGAACTAAGAACATTTTTAAATAAACTTCCACAAAATATAAAAGATTATGAAGATTTGTTAGATACAAACAGAATCTGGCTTATGAGAATGGAAGAAGTTGGAGTTGTTTCTAAAGAGATGGCACTTTCTTGGGGTTGTACAGGTCCAATGCTTCGTGCATCTGGCGTACAATGGGACATTCGTAAAGAAGAACCGTATGAATTGTATGACGAAATAGAATTTAATGTTCCTTGGTCAGACAAGGGTGATAACTTTGCTCGTTACCGTGTATATATGGAAGAGATGAGAGAAACTGCAAAGATTCTTTATCAAACAATCGCTATGTATGAAGAGTGCGTTAAAAATAATGAGACTGCTTTAATGGCACATTCTCCTAAATATATTTCAGCTCCAAAGCTAGATATTATGACACAAAATTATTCACTTATGCAACACTTTGTTCTTGTAACACAAGGTATGCGACCTCCAGTTGGAGAAGTGTATGTAGCAACGGAATCACCAAAAGGTGAACTTGGGTTTTATATCAACTCTCAAGGTGGACCGTATCCATACAGACTCAAGCTTCGTGGCCCATCATTTTGGCACACAGGAATTTTAACTGACCTTTTACCTGGTCACTATATTCCAGATGTTGTTTCTATTATTGGAACAACAAATATTGTTTTTGGGGAAGTGGACAGATAATGAAAAGATATGATTTAAGACATTTAAAAAATGAATTTGAGCCTCGTATGAAAGAGATTTTAGGCGAGCATAAAGCAGGTGAAGTTGCTATCTTTTTATTTGAAATAGGTGATTTTACACCTATTCAAAGATCGGCAGATTTAGCTAAAGAGTGTGGGTACGAACTGATGAACTCTTTAAAATTTAACGAAGTCGATTGGACTCTCGTTTTAAAAAAATAGGATTATATTATGAGTAAAGTCTATTTTTCAACTTGGAATGGTGAGTCTATAAACAATAAAGGAAAACCTGAAGAAGAGTGGGAAGAATCAGCTTATAATTTACCAGCAACATACGATGACCACCGTGATTCTCGGGCTTTTATAGGCTGGGATGGTGTTGCATTATTTGACGCCCAAGTAGATGTTATCCGTTTAGCGATGGAATATGCTGCTCAGTATCAAGTTTATTCTGAAGCATGTGGAAGATGTGCACCTGGTAGATGGGGTGGACAGATTCTATACGATACGCTGGATAAAATTGCGCGTGGTGAAGGTGCTGTATCTGATATGGAACACTTAAAAGAGATTGGTAAAAGTATGCAAATTACTTCAAAGTGTGAGATTGGAAAAACTGTTCCCAATCCTATACTTGATTTAATGGAACACTTTGAAGATACTTTTATGGATGCTATAAATAATCAAACAAAATCAATTCATTATGATGAAAGCATAGGTTACATTGCAAAAATAACTGCACCGTGTACAGATGCGTGTCCATCACATGTTGATATTCCTGGTTATATTGAGGGTGTTCGAGATTTACGCTTTGATGATTCCCTTGAAGCTACACGACAGACTATGCCACTTGCACATGTTTGTGGTCGTGTTTGTCCACATCCTTGTGAAGATGCTTGTCGCCGTACTAATTTAGATGAGCCTATTTCTATTATGGCTCTTAAGCGTTTAGGTGCTGACTGGGAAACTGATCATGCGTATGACTTTTTTCATCCAATGGAAAAACAAGAAAGCAATGGTAAAAGAGTGGCCGTTATTGGAGCTGGTCCTGCTGGTTTAACGACTGCGTATTATCTTGCTGCTGATGGCGTAGAAGTTGATGTGTATGAGGAACTACCAGTTCTTGGTGGCGAGGTTACTGTAGGTGTTCCAGAATACAGAATGCCATGGGAAAAGTACCTTAAGGATATCGAATGCGTTAAAGATATGGGTGTTAACTTTATAGTGAATCACAAAGTATCTCAAGAAGATATGATTCGATTTGACAAAGAGTACGACGCTACTATGATTGCATCTGGAACTCGAATCTCTAAAAAAGTTAGATGTGATAATGAGCGTCCAGAAATCGAAGGTTATTGGGGAGCAATTGATTTTCTTGATAAAGTAAATTTATATGAGAAATTCGATATTAAACTTACACCTGATG
The DNA here is from genome assembly GCA_030949825.1 of Sulfurimonas sp. Classification (GTDB taxonomy): domain Bacteria; phylum Campylobacterota; class Campylobacteria; order Campylobacterales; family Sulfurimonadaceae; genus Sulfurimonas. The sequence goes on along the minus strand of JAUZSC010000008.1, from coordinate 17,166 downwards.
AAAGAAAAGAATACGCAATTGATGAAGAATTTGTAGACTTAACTGGTAAAACTGTTGCCTGTGTTGGTGGTGGTTTTACATCTATGGATGTTGTTCGTTGTTCTATTCGTGCTGGAGCAAAGCGTGTAATTATGATTTATCGTCGTGATGAAAAAACAATTATTCGTAACACTACCTATGAAGAGTACCATGAAGCTGTTGAAGAGGGTGTAGAATTTATGTTCCACTCAGCAGTAAATACTATGAATGATGAAGACGATGTGCTTAAGTCTCTTCTTGTTGATAAGTTTGAACTTGTTCCTGACCCTGATGGTGGGCGCGCACAACTTGTTAAGATTGAAGGTGCTTCAGAAGTTATTGAAGTTGATTACCTTATTCCTGCTGTGTCACAAGCTCCAGAATTTAGTCATTTACCAGAGGAATGGGAACTTGCTAAAACATCTTGGGGAACGCTTCTTACAAATGGTAAAGATTATATGACATCACGCAAGGGTATTTTTACATCAGGCGATTGTGAATACGGTCCAATGACTATTGTAAATGCAGTTGGTCAAGCAAAACGCGGAGCATCTGTAATGAGCAGATATGTTCTTACGGGTGAAGTTAGCTTAACTGATGACGAAATCATGGAAGACCATTTATCTAAACTAAAAGTGTATGATAAAAAAGAAGTGGTAACTGGTTGGTTGCCAGGTGTTCCTCGTGAACATAGCATGGTTTTAGATGCTGCATTTAGAAGAGAAAACAACGAAGAAGTAAATCTTGGATTTACGCAAGAACAAGCATTAGCTGAAGCTGACCGTTGTATGCGTTGTTATTATATTGCTATGGTTCAGGCATAAATTATGAGTAGTGATACAATGATTAGTTTTACGATTGACGGACAAAGTGTGCAAGCCAAAAAAGGCGAAACCATTTTACAAGTCGCTCGTAAAAATGACATCTACATTCCTACTATGTGTTATATTTCTAAAACATCACCGTGCGCATCGTGTCGTATGTGCTCTGTTGAAGCAGAGGGTTTAGATGGTGTTGTTCTTTCTTGTAACACTCCTCCAACTGAGGGTGTTAAAATTACAACAAACTCTGAAGCTTTAGAATATGAACGAACAAATATTATGAAACTGTATGATGTAAATCATCCTCTTGAATGTGGTGTTTGTGACAAGTCGGGTGCATGTGACTTACAAAATAAAACTTTAGAGTTTAATGTAGGACAACAAAATTTTGCAGCAAAAGACTTAGATCGTAAAATACAGCATTGGGGCTTGATTAATTATGATCCAGCTTTATGTATTTTATGTGAAAAATGTGTTCATGTTTGTAATGAAGTTATCGGTGATGATGCTATTGACATTAAATTTGGTGGATATTCTTCTATAATTATTCCTAAAAACTCTGATAAACTTGACTGTACTTTTTGTGGTGAATGTATCGCTGTATGTCCAGTTGGAGCACTTGTGAGTTCTGACTTTCAGTACACTGCAAACGCATGGGAATTAAATAAAATTCCTGCTACATGTGCGCATTGTTCGGGTGGTTGTTCGCTTGAGTATGAAACGAGAACGACTTCTATTGATGATAATGCAGAGTCTATTTATAGAGTTACAAATAATTTTGAATTTACTTCTCTTTGTGGGGCAGGTCGTTTTGGATTTGACTTTGATAACAAGGGCGAAAAAAACGAGGCAGAATTAGTAAAAGCTGTAGATGCTATACAAAATGCAAAAGCTATTCGTTTTTCATCAATGATTACAAATGAAGAAGCGTATATGCTTGGTGAGTTAAAAGCTAAATACGGAATGAAACTTTTTAATGAAGATGCACGCCTTTTTGCTTCGTTTATGAAAGCTTACTCAAGTGTAAGCGGTAAGAAACATTACAGTGCAACACTCGATGCTGTTAAACTCGCAGATGCTGCTATTGTTATCGGTACTCGCGTTGCAACAGATAATCCAGCTGTGCGATACGCACTTACAACAGCTTCGAGACATAACGGTGCGAAAATAGTATATGCCCATCCATTAGAAGATGAGTTAATGCAAAATACTGCTACACAACTTATGAAGTACGAAGCAGGTTCAGAAGAGGGTGTTATGGCTCTTTTAGCAAATACACTTTTAAAAGATGTTTCCTTAGAAGATGAAGAAAGAGCATTTTTTGATGCTCTTGATTTAGGTTATCTTGGTGCTGAGAGTAACATTGGTGAAGAAGAATTTACTTTAATGATGAAGACCTTTAAGCGTACACAAAATCATGTGCTTATTATTGGTTCAGATATGATGGCACATAAACGCGCAAATAACATCGCAAAATTAGCGGCACTTATTGAAAAATACACTGCGTTTTGCGTACTTGTGATTCCGTCTGAAGTAAATACACTTGGTGTTTCACTTATCAATGATTTAGATGTAGATGAAGAAACTTTAGATGTTGTTGGTTATAACGCATCTGGAAATTATGTTATTTCATCTTTAGAATTTGCAAATTTATCTATTCCTGCACTTAACCAGCAAGAAGGTAGTTTTGTTAGTATTGATAACAAAGTTCTTCCTACAAATGCAGCACTTTCATTTGATGGATATACTTTAAATGATATTTTATTAGCGTGTGGTATCAAACATAGAAATACTATCGACTGCACAAAAGAGTTAAGCGCAGATGCTGGTTTTAAAGCAGTTGAGTTTGACGCACTAGAGAATTTTTTAGATAAATACGGAAATGATACTCGTGGATATATTCTTGATGAAGTAAGCTGTAAAATGGACGGAAGTTTAGAAGTTATAGAAGATTTGCCTGAGTTTAACGGTACTGTTATTTATCATTCTAACCCAGTGCTACAATTTAATGCCTACACAAATACTACGAAGCAACTTGAACGGGATACATCTTTAAGAGGTTCTGCTCAGTTTGCAGCCGCGGCTAAAATTTCTGATGGGGACAAAATAGAGATTACTTTTGGCTCTAAAACTATCCTCAGAGAATTTAAATTAGACAAAGAACTTAAGGGAACAATCGCATTGAACCCTACATTTGACATAGCAGTAGATGCAAGTAGTTATAAATTTGAAAAATCCAAAATAGTGAGAGTAAGCAATGAGCAATAATATTACAATCAACATTGACGGGAAAGAAATACAAACGCAAGAGGGTACATTTATTTTAAATGCTGCTCGTGCGAATGATATTTTTATTCCTGCAATTTGTTATTTAAGTAGATGTAGCCCGACTTTAGCCTGTCGTATATGTCTTGTTGAAGTTGACGGAAAACAAGCCTATGCTTGTAATGCAAAAAGTAAGGACGGTATGTCTATTACTACTTCTACTGAGACCATTGAAAAAGAACGCCGTGCAATTATGGAAGTATATGATGTAAATCATCCTCTTCAATGTGGTGTTTGTGATCAATCTGGTGAGTGTGAGTTACAAAACTATACACTTGAGATGGGTGTAGATTCTCAAAGCTACGCAGTACAAGATGTAGACAGAAGTTCTCATGATTGGGGTCACTTACACTACGATCCGGGTCTTTGTATCGTTTGTGAGCGTTGTGTTACTGCTTGTAAAGATATGATTGGTGATAATTCTCTTAAAACTATAGCTCGTGGAGCTAACCCTCTCGAAGCAGTATATAAAGAAGAGATGCCAAAAGACGCGTATGCAATGTGGAACAAACTTAACAAGTCGGTTATTGGTTTAACCAACGGCACTGATGTACTTGACTGTACTTCGTGTGGAGAGTGTGCATCTGTGTGTCCAGTCGGAGCACTTGTTGATACTGAGTTTATGTATAAGTCAAATGCTTGGGAGTTAAGTCAAGTTCCTGCAACATGTGGACATTGTTCTGCTGGTTGTCAGATTACTTATGACATTAAGCATACAAGTGTTGATAATCCAGATGATAGAATTTACCGTGTAATGAATGAGTGGAATTATGTTTCTCTTTGTGGTGCAGGTAGATATGGATTTGATTATCAAAATGATGATGTGACTAAAGATACTGTTGCCTTTGCAAAAGCTATTGAAGCTTTCAAAAAAGCTGATACGATTAAGTTTACTTCAACGATTACAAATGAAGAAGCATATATTTTAGAAAAGTTAAAAGATGAATTTGGATACAAACTTGTAAATGATGAAGCAAAAGCATTTCAAACATTTTTAGCAGATTACTCATCTTTAAGTGGTACGCGTCTTTATTCAAGTGATTTAAAAGAAATGGCTGCCAGTAACTTTATAGTTTCTATTGGTTCTGCTTTAAAAACAGATAATCCAAATGCACGTTATGCTTTTAATAATTCTCTTACAGTAAACAAAGGTGCAGGTTTATACTTCCACCCAGTACCCGATCCAATCATTGACGCAATGGGTAAAAGTATTATGAGTATTAATCATCAGCCATTACAAGAAGAGGCTGCTCTTTACCTTATGTTGGATTTATTTGCTGATAAAGAAGCACTTCCATCTGAGATTACTGAGTACTTAGAATCATTTCATTCTACAAAAACTATAACGGTGACTGAGACTATTAAAGAAAAAGTCGTGACTATGGTTAAAGAGATGAAACTCAATGAAGAAACAGGCGAAGAAGAAGAAATAGAAGTAGAAAAATCTAAAATGGTTCCTAAAAAAGTGAGTAAAGAAGTTGAAGTAGATGACAATAGACTTCTAACACTTCTTGGGGCTCCAGATACATTTGGTGAATCTTTAGAAAAATTCTTAAAGAAAAAAGAAACTTTCTCTTTAGTAGTTGGAGCAGATTTATACAATCATCCAAACTCTAAAAACTGTGCACGACTTGTGGCACTTTTAGAAAAATATTCTAAGTTTAGAGTTGTTATGATTCCAACATTAACAAATACACTTGGTGTTTCACTTATCAATGACTTAAGTTCAACGGCAGGTGATTTTAGTGTAGGTTATAACACTCAAGGTGACTTCACTTTATCAGCATTAGGTGATGGAGATTTAGATATGCCAGCAATCAATCAGCAAGAGGGGACATTGACTTCGATTAATAAGCGTGTTAATCCTACAAATGCGGCACTCTCTTATGGTGGTTATACTTTAAATGATATTGCAAATGCACTTGGACTTCAAAGTGAATTGACAATTGATTATACAAAAGAGTTACCTACAAGAAAAGGTTTTAAAGCGCTTGAGTTTGACTCATTACCAAATCATTATACAAATGCAGGTGAAGAGATGCGTGGATATGTACTTAAAAACATGGGTCGAAGTGTTTCTAAGGATGAAAGTGTTGCAAAATTAAATGAAGAATTATCTCTTGAAGGTTCTTTAATTTACGCAGCAAATCCAGTACGTCAATTTAGTGATTTTACAAATATAACTACTTCCTTAGATGAAGTAAGTGGGATTTATATGAGTGAAGAATTTTTAAGTACTTCTGAGTTAAACGCTGGAGACAGTGTTAAAGTTAAAAGTGAAAATGGTGAAGTAACGGCAAGTATTGTAAGTGATAATAAAATCGCTGGCAATATCGTAGTAGTACCAAACTTTGATTCTAAATTAAATTCAGAGGCTTTGTTTAGTGCTTACCGCTTTGCTACAGCCTCGATACAAAAGGTGTAATATATGGAAGTAGCATATTTAATTGAAACAATAATTAAAATTGTTGTTGTAATGCTTGTATTTTCTGCATTAGCAGGTATAGGAACTTACTTTGAGCGAAAGGTTCTTGCCTTTATGCAAAGACGACTAGGACCAATGAATGTTGGACCTTATGGAATGTTACAGTTTGGAGCAGATGCGATTAAACTTTTTACAAAAGAAGATATCGTTCCTACAAATGTTGTAGCACCTATATTTAAAATAGCTCCAGTTATAACTGCTTCAACAGCTTTTATAGCAGCAGCAGCAATTCCATTTTTACCAGAATTTACAGTGTTTGGGTATACAGTTCATCCAATTGTAGCTGATATAAATATTGGTATTTTATACATTCTTAGTGTTATGGGTGTTGGTTTATATGGTCCACTTCTTGGTGGTATGGCTTCTGCAAATAAGTTCTCTTTACTTTCAGCAGCACGCTCGGCAGCTGTATTTATTTCCTATGAAGTAGTTACAGGTTTATCTATTTTAGTGCCTATCATGATGGTTGGCTCTTTATCGTTAATCGACTTTAACAATTACCAGATCGAAAATGGTTGGATAGTATTTAATCTTTACGGTGTTGGTTTTATAGCATTTATTTTATTTTGGATTGCTGCATTTGCTGAGACTGGTCGTACGCCATTCCACCTTGTTGCAAATGATCATGAAATAGTTGATGGTTTTGGTACTGAGTATTCAGGTATGAGATGGGGTCTTTTCTTTATTGGTGAGTATGCAAATATGTTCTTTATCTCATTCGTAATTCCACTTCTTTTTCTTGGTGGTTATGGTGACGGTTCGTTTCTTGGAGCATTAGGTTTACTAGCTAAAGTGTCATTCTTCTTCTTCTTCTTTTTATGGACAAGAGCTGCATGGCCAGATGTAAGACCCGATCAATTGATGTGGGTATGTTGGAAAGTATTAATGCCAATCGCAGTAGTAAATATCTTAATCGCTGCAATAATAATGATATAAGGTGAGTAAGATGAATGAAGCATTTAATGATAGAAATGTAAGTAGTACTGGTTATTACCAGGTAGACATTGAGGATTATCCAACTGATTCTTGGGGAAAATTTAAACGTGTTGTTGATAGAACGTTTAAACTTGAGCTTTTTTGTTGGTTTATGGGTAGTTTTAAGAGAGATGTTTAAATTTAACATCCATACGATTCAGTATCCTGCAGAACAAATGCCTATAGGTCCACGGTACCGTGCTGTTCATGAGATGAAGAGATTATGGGAGTCAGATGCTGAGAGATGTATCGGTTGTGGACTTTGTGAGAAAATTTGTATTTCTAACTGTATCAAAATGGATACAAAGATAGACGAAAACTCTCGTAAAGAAGTAAGTGAATATACAATTAACTTAGGAAGATGTATCTTCTGTGGTTACTGTGCTGAAGTTTGTCCTGAGTTAGCTATCACACACGGTGGTGAGTATGAACAAGCCTCAGAACAAAGAGAACATTTTGTTGACTACTCTTATATGCTTACTCCACTTGACACGATGAAAGCTGGAGCACAAAAAGAGTTTGAAGGTTTTGGTGCAATTACACCACACGAAGATGCGGGTGTTAAAAAAACACCTTTAGCATATTAAGGAGATAGGGAATGTTTGAAGCTATAGCTTTTTATCTGTTTGCGTTTTTAACGATTACGATGTTTTACATTACAGTAACTACATCACAAGCTTTATACGCATTAACTGCATTAGCAGCGGGAATGATTTTTATATCAGCATTTTACTTTATTCTAGGTGCTGACTTTTTAGGTGCGGTTCAAATCGTTGTTTATTCTGGTGCTGTTATGGCACTTTACTCTTTTGGTATGATGTTTTTTGATACAACACGCGATGTAAAAGAAAAACAAGGAAATAAATATATTGTTGCAGGACTTAGTGTTGTTGCAGCTGTTTTAGTTGTAGTTGTTTTTGCCGCTCCAATGGTAACAGAAAATATAACTGCCCTATACCCAATGACTGAGGGAGTAGGTAATACTCAAGATGTTGGTATGGTTTTATTTACTAAATATTTAGTTCCATTTGAAGTTGCTGCAATTATGTTGCTTGTAGCAATGATAGCAGGTATTGTACTTGCAGGTAAAAAAATGGATGAATCTTTAACATTAAGCGAAGATGTGGATGAAGATGAGATTAATAAAGGGGCTACTTCATGATGGAAATTGGATTAAATCACTATCTGGTATTATCAACGATTCTATTTGCTATAGGTCTGATTGGTGTTATGAGAAGAAAGAATCTTTTATTACTCTTTTTTGCAACTGAGATTCTGTTAAACTCTGTAAATGTTGCCTTTGCCGCAATTTCTCATTTCTATGGCGACTTAACGGGTCAGATGTTTGCATTTTTCGTAATTGCAATCGCTGCATCTGAAGTTGCAGTAGGACTTGGTTTACTTATTGTATGGCACAAACGCTATAGCAATATTGACCTCGATACTATGTCAACGATGAAAGGATAAAAGAATGGAAATATACTTATATATAGCACTCTTTGCACCGCTTGTAGGTTCACTATTTGCTGGACTTTTTGGAGCCTCTCCAAGAACTAAAATAGCTGGAATAGTTCCGAGTCTTTTACTTGTTACTTCATTTTTAGCAAGTTCTGTACTCTTGCAACACATTTTAAGTGGCGGGGATATTGTTCATGTTGAGATGATGACATGGATGGCAACTGGTAATCTTTATATTCCTTTTGGATTTGTAGTTGATCAGATTAGTGTTACTATGATGATGGTTGTTACATTAGTTTCAACGATTGTTCATATTTATGCAATCGGTTATATGGATGATGACAAAGGTTTCAATAGATTTTTCGCTTACCTTTCAGCTTTCGTTTTCTCAATGATGATTCTTGTTATGAGTGATAACTTTGCTGGTCTTTTCATAGGTTGGGAAGGTGTTGGTCTTTGTTCTTGGTTACTTATCGGTTTTTGGTACCATAAAGAAAGCGCAACATGGGCAGCCAACGAAGCATTTATAATGAACCGTATCGCTGACCTTGGAATGTTAATCGGAATCTTCTTGGTATATTGGAACACAGGTACACTACAGTATCAAGAAGCTTTTGCAACTATGCAAGGTTTAGATACTGATGTACTAACATGGATAGGAATCTTTCTATTTGTTGGTGCTATGGGTAAATCAGCACAATTTCCATTACACACATGGTTGGCAGATGCGATGGAAGGTCCCACTCCTGTTTCTGCACTTATTCATGCTGCGACTATGGTTACTGCGGGAGTTTATCTTGTAGTTCGTTCAAACGAGTTATACGCTCTCATCCCTCATATAGGATTATTTATCGCTTCACTTGGTGCTTTCGTTGCAATTTTTGCAGCATCTATGGCATTGGTAAATCGTGATATAAAAAGAGTTATCGCTTACTCAACACTTTCTCAGCTTGGTTATATGTTTGCTGCTGCTGGTCTTGGGGCTTACTGGGTTGCTTTATTTCACCTTATGGCGCATGCATTCTTTAAGGCACTTTTATTTCTTGGTGCTGGTAATGTTATGCACGCTATGCACGGTGAACTCGATCCATTTAAAATGGGCGCTTTAGGTAAGACTATGAAAGTAAGTATGATAATGATGACATTAGCATCTGTTGCACTTGCTGGTATCTTTCCTCTTGCAGGTTTCTTCTCAAAAGATTTAATTCTTGAAGTTGCTTTTGTTGATCATCACTTTATTATTTACTCAGTTCTTCTTTTAACTGCTGGTTTAACTGCATTTTATTCTTTTAGAATTATTGCACTTATATTTCACGGTGAAGATAGACATACGGCACTTGGTCATCATCCACACGAAGCATATACATTTATGTTAATTGCTATGAGTCCTCTTCTCATACTTGCAATCATTGCAGGTTTTACAATGAAAATGCCATATTTTGAAATGGTTACGCAGTTACTTCCGGCTACTGAATATCATGTTCACTCGGCTGTTACATATTGGATTATGACTATTGGAACTCAAGTTTTTGTTATGTTTGCTATTTTCTTTGCATATAAAAAATACATGATGAGTCCTGTGACAATTCCAGATGGAACAAGTAAAATGGAAAATAATTTCTTTTACAAACTTTTAATTAATCAATATTATATTCCTTACTTTTATGAAGAATATCTTGTTAAACCCTATAGAGAACTCTCAACAGTTTTTTGGAAACAAATTGATCAAAAAATTGTTGATGCAACAGTAGATGGTATCGCTGGTGCACTGTATGGTACTGGTGAGGCAACGCGCACAATGCAAAGTGGAAACTTATCTACAATGCTTAAATGGATGGTTTCAGGTTTAGTTGCTATTCTTTCTTTAGCTGTAGTTTTTGGACTTGCAGTAAAATATCTTGATGAAATCAATGTGCTTTTATCAAGTTTAGGAGTTTAATAGATGTTAGATAATATTTTATCGATTTTAATTTTCTTTCCAGCATTAGCTGGTATTCTAGGATTTATGGTTCATAAAGACAGTATGCGTGCATACGGTCTTGCAGTAGCTGCTATTGAATTCGCCTTATCTTTATGGTTATGGTTCTCTTTTGATTCAAATGTATCTGGTATGCAGTTTATGGAACAAATGCCTTTAATCGCATCATTTGGAATTAACTATATTGTTGGTGTAGATGGGATCTCTCTTTTCATTATTATACTAGCTGCATTCTTTACAATGATTGGTATCGCTTCACTAACGGATACTAAAAATGTAAAAAATATGATTATCACTCTTTTAATGCTTCAAATGACAATGGTAGGTGTTTTTGTTGCTCTGGATGCTATACTTTTCTATGTATTTTGGGAACTTTCTCTTGTGCCGATGTTATATATCATTGGTGCGTGGGGTGGACCTTTAAGAATTTACGCTTCTGTTAAATTCTTTTTATACACATTTGCAGGTTCACTTGTGATGCTAGTTGGTATGTTATTTATGGCATATTTTTACTACCAAGCAACGGGCGTATGGTCTTTCGCAATTCTTGATTGGTACAGACTTATTCTTCCTGAGTCATTTCAACTTTGGTTATTTGTAGCATTCTTTATTGGTTTTGCTATCAAGGTACCAATGTTTCCATTTCATACATGGCTACCCTATGCACACGGTCAAGCGCCGACTATCGGTTCTGTAATACTTGCAGCAATCTTACTTAAAATGGGTACATACGCGTTTATTCGTTTTTCTTTGCCTCTGTTTCCAGATGCTTCAGTGTTTTTCATGTTTCCGATTGCGATACTTGCAATCATCATGATCATATACACGGCTATGGTTGCTTATGCTCAAGAAGATATTAAACAAGTTGTTGCGTATTCTTCAGTATCACACATGGGTGTTATTATTCTCGGTACATTCGCATTAAATGTAGAAGGTATCACAGGTTCAGTATTTTTAATGCTTGCACACGGTGTTGTATCGGGTGCTCTGTTCTTACTCGTTGGTGTCATTTACGATAGACGACATACGAAGTTAATGAGTGAATTTGGTGGGCTTGCGCATGTTATGCCTCGCTACGCTACCATCTTTGCTTTAATGTTAATGGCTTCGGTTGGTATGCCACTTACGATTAACTTCGTAGGTGAGTTTTTAAGTTTACTTGGATTCTACCAGCAGTCACATATCTTAACACTTCTTGCGGGAGTTGCAATTATTGTTGGTGCTATTTATATGTTAGCAGCGTACAAAAGAATCTTTTTTGGTGAAGTTACAAATGAGAAAAACAAAAACTTACCAGATGTAAGTAAAAGAGAGTTATTGGCTTTAATTCCTTTATCTATCATCACTATTTGGTTAGGGATTTATCCTAAGCCAGTTTTAGATCCAATCAACAATTCAGTAGAATCAGTTGTGCAACTTATGCATGACAAATCTATAACTGAAGAAGCTAAAAAAAGAATTCCTACTTTAGCCGGTACAATTGAAATAACTAGAAATACGAAGGAGGCACACTAATGTTAGAGCCAGTAAATATTTCTTTAGAGTCATTAAACTTAATAACACTTTTTCCAATGCTTGTTCCAGTAATTGGGGCACTCTTAATTATTATTATCGATATTATTAAAGGCGGTTTAGATAAATCACTTTATGTTTCTATAGCACTTCTTTTTCTCTTTATAGATTTTAATGCAGTTCTAACAAGTGCAGATACTTTTGCAGCTAACGGAACAGTTATGGGTGTATTTGACATGATGTTAATCGATGGTTTAGCTGTAATTTCTCAGTTAATCATGATTGGTGCCTCAATGTTATTTTTGCCATTGGCACTCTCAGCTAAGAAGTTTCATGAAACTTCTTACCCTGAGTTCTTTGCATTGTTCTTGTTTATGATTGCTGGATTGCAGTTTATGGTTGCAACAGATAGTTTAATCTTAATCTTTGTTGGATTAGAAACTTCTTCTTTAGCAGTGTACGCATTAATCGCTATGCACAACCGTGACAAATCATTTGAAGCGGCTGTAAAATATTTTACTATGGGCGCATTAGCAGCTGGTTTTTATTCATTTGGAGCGATGGTGTTTTACGCACTTACAGGTTCAGTTGAGATCAACGAAATAGCTACAGTACTTGCTGGTAACGGTTATGCTGATATGCCTTATGTACTTGTGGGTACTGCATTTTTACTAGCAGCACTTGGATTTAAAGTAGGACTTATTCCTTTTCATACATGGACACCTGATGTCTATGAAGGTTCATCTGCGGCAATGGCTGGCTTTATGTCAATCGTTCCAAAGCTTGCAATATTTGTAGTTTCTATGAGAATCTTTGAATTTTTAATTCATAGTGGTGTTATTTGGTTAGAAATAGTTCTTTATATTCTCGTTGTTCTTACTATGACAATGTCAAATATATGGGCACTTGTTCAAACTGATGTTAAGAGAATGTTAGCGTATTCTTCAATTTCACATGGTGGATTTGTAATGGCTGCGATTCTTATCGGTACAACACAATCAAATACGGCATTATTTCTTTACTGGATTTTATTTAGTTTTACTAATCTTGGTGCCTTTGGAATGTTATGGATGTCCCGTCAAAAAGATTTAGCTGCAGGATGTAGTACTGATCATTCCTACGATAGATTTGCTGGTATGATAAAGACATCACCAATGGCTGCTATACTTATGGGGCTGTTTATGTTAAGTCTTGCAGGTTTACCACCATTTGCATTGTTTTGGGGTAAATTATATATTATCTCTTCAGCTGTAACTGCTGGCTATACTGTTTTAGCATTTGTAATGGCATTAAACTCGGCACTTGCTGGTTACTATTACTTAAAACTTATCGTTTATATGTTTATGAAAGAGCCTATTGATGGTGTTAACGCAAATACATATACTGGCAATGGCTCAATGGCTGTAAAAACTATTATTGGTTTTGCAGCTATAGGAACTATATTTGCTATTATAGCTGTAGACCCACTGCTTGAGTTTATTACAGCTCTTGTTTATAACAGTGGATACTAGAAAATAATTTAACGAAGGAGAAGAGAATTGCTAAAATGGATACTCTTCTCCTTACTTTCCTTTAATCTTTTTGGGCTTGAGATTTCGCTTGCAGGTGCCAAAGAAAACTTTCAAAACTATTCTACACTTCATCTAAAAGACACTAAACCTTTTTTGTGTCAAGAAGTAAAAAACGATTTTAAAATCGTAATAAAAATTGTCTGTGCATTCAATGAAAAGCCATCCTCTTCTATCAAGAATCTACAAAACAGTTTTTTTAAGATTGAAAATAAAATCAAGAAAAAAACATTTTTTTTAATTATTACACCCTTTAAAAAGTTAAAATTATATCCAATGATATTTAATATGACAAAAGACGATACTGTGTATCAGGCTAATGTCAAACTTGCGCCACACTGGATGATAGTTGGCTATAACAAAGAGCTACCCTTTATAAAAAAAGAGATTCCTAACGATACTTCTATAAATTTTCCATTTCAACTTTCAGTAGATAATATACCCTTTGTTGGAGGGCTTGATCTTAAAGGTAATCCTGTACATATTCAAAGAGTTGGGGATGTTACAGAGTATTTGAAAATCAAAAAACTTTACAAAGAAGAAAAGTATGATTTATGCAATGAACTTATAGATGAGATTATGGAGGACTATCCAAATTCTCTTTTTATGGCGGAGCTTCTTTTTTATAAGATTCAAGTGTATTCAAAGTTAGAAGATAATGATAATGTTATTGCAATGTCAAAAGAATTTTTACGAGAGCATTCTTCAGATGAAAATATTCCCGAAGTCTTAGCACTTGTGGCTAGAGGCTATTCAAAGATTGGACTCAGTACAGATGCTGATTACTTTTTTGATAGACTCTTTAGTGAACACGATTCGACTGAGTCTGCAAAAAGAGGATATATTTATAAGGGGGAGATGCTAGAAGAATCAGGTGCTGCGTCAAAGGCTGTTTCATATTATAAAAAAGCCTTGAATGAAACTGCTCAAGTGAAAACTGCAGCAACAGCTGCATATAAATTGGCATACTATAGAATAAAGAATGGGGAAAAAGAAAAAGCATCAAGTTACATAAAAAAAATAGTTCAAGCAAAGCCGGAGTTTTTTATGCAAGATTTAGCCACTTCACTTGAAATGATGTATATGTTCGCAGATAATTCCGCTTATAAAACAGCAGCATCTATAGCAAAGTCGATTGTAGATGCTACAAATAAAGAGCATGATGAATACGAGCGCTTACTTAAAGACAGAGGTATGTGGCTGAGCAAATCAGATGATAAACAGCTTGCCCTCTCCGCTTTAAATGAGTACCTGAAAATATTTCCAGATGGTGTTTTTGAAGAAAAAGTTTGGACAGCTAAAGATGAACTTTTCTTTGATACAAACGATGGAAATTTTTCTGAGAAACTAAAAAAATATAATATACTTATAGAAAACTACGATAATGACACCATAGGTAAGCGTGCTATTTATGAAAAAGCAAAACTTCTCTTAGCCAATGATATGTTTACAGATGTTTTAGATATGGAAGAGTCTGTTTTAAAACTCGATGCTGAGTTTTATGAAGGCAAAGAAGACATTATTGTTGATTCGGCTATTGGTGTTATGAAAACAGCATTAAAAAATCGTGAATGCGAAGAAGTCCTTAGTATCTCTAAAGACTATAATATTACGCTTTCAAATGATTGGGACAATGGTGTATATGAATGTTCTATGATGGGTGGGGACTTTGTACTTGCTAAAAGAATTACGAGTAGAAATCTGGATGCTAAAGACTTAGAGCTTAGAAAAAAATGGTTATACAGACATATTAAAGTTGATTTTGCAACTGGAAATTATAGTGAAGTTGTACAAGCTTCACAAGATTTGATAGCACTTATTGAAGACTCAAAAGAGATGTACTATAAAGATGTGTACAGAATATTGTTTGATACCTACCAGCGCCTAGAGAAAGACTCAAAACTACTTTCTCAAATGATGGAGATTGAGAAAATATTTGGCAAGGATTATAAAGACATAGAAAGATATATTGCTGTTATGACTATGGGTGAGAGAAGTAAAGATGACAATGTTGTTATTAAGTACGGGGAAGAAGTTGTAAAGATTCAAAATAGTTCTTCTTCGTATGCACAGAGTCCTTTTGTAGAGTTTACTTTGTATCAGGCTTACCTCAATAAAGAAGAACTGGATAAGGCTTTGAAAATTATAGAGTCTTTAAATACGCTAGAGTTAAAAAAAGAGATTAGAGCGAGACAAAAATATCTTCTGGCTACGATTTTAGAAAAGTTGTGGAGAGGTGAAGAAGCAGCGATTGCTTACCAAGAAGCCATAGATGCAGATGCCGCATCTGCATGGGCTGACTTAGCTAAAAGTGCCTTAGAAAACTTTTAGTGAAGTTCTAAACAATCACTTATAGAATAAAGACCGGCTTTTTTACCTGCTAGCCATTTCCCAGCTCGAATAGCGCCTTTGCTAAAAGTGTTTCTTGAAGTGGCTGTATGGTTTAACTCTAAGAACTCACCATCATTGTAAAAACCAACCGTATGGCGACCAACGATATCTCCACCCCGAAGCGCCATTACTGCGATTTCATCTTTTGTTCTCTCACCGATATTTCCGTCTCTACCACTTACTCGAACTTTATTTATGTCTAAGTCACGACCAGCTGCCGCTGACTCACTAAGCGTAAGTGCAGTACCACTAGGAGCATCTTTTTTATGTTTATGGTGCATTTCTACTATTTCTATGTCAAAGCCTTCTAGCGCTGCGGAAGCTTGGTATACAAGCTTGTTAAGAAGCGCAACACCAAGTGACATATTTGTAGCATAAAGAATTGGCATAACTTGACTCGCATCTTTTAGTAAGTTAAGTTGATGCGTGTTTAAACCTGTTGTACCAATAACCAAAGGTTTAGGTGTTTTTATAGCTGTTTCAAGTAATGTTTCACAAGCATCTGGAAGAGAAAAATCAATAACAACATCACAAGCATTTAAAAACGATTTCATATCCATAGTAATTAAAATAGATGGATCAATAGAAAAATTCAGTTCATTTCTCACATAAACAGTACTTACACTCATGTCGGGTGTTTCTTTTAAATCTTCTAAAAGAAGTTTACCAACTCTACCACTTGCACCAAATACGCCAACTTTTATCATTATACTTACCTTAAAATAAATTCTTTTATGTTTTATCTATTGTAGTATAATACACTTAATGAATGACTTATATTTCTTAGAATACTTTATAAATTCTCATCATCGAATTTACTGGCTTTATATACTGAGTACTTTATGTATTGCAGGTGTATATTTACTTTTAAATCCTCAAGATAAAAGAATAAACCTAAGTAAAAGACTCTGGTTACACCCTAGTGCCACCTTAGACTATCGTTATTTTATGATTTCTTTTTTTATAAAAGTTTGGTTAGTTATTCCTATTATTATCGGAGCAAATGAAATTGCTATATTTACACAAACTCAACTGAGTGATTATTTTGGTTTATTTTTATATAAGGGACTGAGTTACACCGAGGTGATGCTACTTTTTACAGTAAGTTTATTTATAGTGAGTGATTTTACACGCTATTGGCTCCACCGTTTTATGCACACGATTCCTTTTTTGTGGAAGTTTCATCAAGTGCATCACAGTGCAAAAGTACTTACTCCTATTACATTTTATAGAGTGCATCCAGTTGAAAATATTTTATTTGGATTTCGTTTTAGCTTATCGTATGGAATAGTCACTGGAGTCTTTATTTTTCTTTTTGGTGGCTTACTGAGCTTGATGGATGTCTTAGGTGTAAATATTATTGTCTTTGTTTTTAATCTCATTGGTGCTAACCTTAGACATTCTCATATTAAATTAAAATATTTCACATGGATTGAAAAGATTATTATCTCACCCTTTCAGCATCAGATACACCACTCAACAAAGTTTTATAATTATAACTTTGGTGGTTCTTTAGCCATCTGGGATTTATGGTTTAGTACTTTAAAATACTCAGAAGAAATTAAATATATGAAACTCGGTTTAGGTACTAAAAAACAATTTAAAAGCGTACTCGACTTGTTACTAGTAAGGAAA